>VFJN01000066.1 GCA_009886035.1 Actinomycetota bacterium | reverse complement strand
GTCGGTGCCGTTCTTGTCGTAGTCGCCTACGACGGGGAGGTAGGAACCGAAGATGGTCAAGGCCTGCGAGGTGATCGTGCCGTTGGATTCGCTCCACCAGAGGTAATCGAGGGCGGATCCCGACCCGTACCAGAGGATGTCGCTGCGACCGTTTCCATCGAAGTCGCCGGATACGGGGCGATAGGTCCCCAGGACGTTCAGCGGCGCTTCGATCAGACTTCCGGCGCCATTCGAGCGCCATTGCGAGTCAGCCGGGGCACCCGGGCGGTACTTGAGTGGATCGATGAGGCCATCGCCGGTCGTGTCGGGATCCATCACTATCGGCTTGATCCCGGCTTGGTAGGCGGGAACCAACTGGGTCACGCGGTTTCGGATGGCGCCCAACTGGGCGTACAGCAGGGCCCCGGGACATTCGGTGGACTGCAGGTCGGTGTGCCCGACCACCCGCGCCAGGGCGATCAGGCTGCCGGAGGGGTACTTGGAGGATCCGGCACTCACATAGGGCACGGTCGTTGACGGGTTGACACCGTGCAGGCTGAACTTCCAGGCGATGACCTGCGCAACGGATTCCACCGCGGCGCTCGGGACGGCCGCGGAGCGGAAGTCGCCCAACACCACCACGCCAACCGAGCCGGTGTTGAATCCCTGACTGTGCCCGCCGAGTACGACCTCGGTGGTGCCACCGGCGCGGGCTTCCCAGATCTTCCCGTACCGGTCGACGGCGAAGTTGTAGGCGATGTCGTTCCAGCCCTGAACGTCCTGGTGGTACACCTGGATCGCTCGGAGAATGCTGGGCACGTCCTCGCGCCCATAGGAATTTATGCCCACCGAGTGGTGGACTATCGCCACCTTGAGATCGGCAGTAGTGGACGGGTGACTGGCGGGGGCTCGGGCTCCCCATTCGGCCCGGGGAGCGATGCTCGGCTCGGAGTCCGCCCCGGCGGGGGTTGATGCGGCGGTGATTGACCGTTGCCGTCGACCATCACCGACGAGGTGGACCTCGGCGGCGGCGAGGCTGGCGGGCGCGTCGAACTCGTAGGCATCTGCCCCCCCGAGCCACACGACGTCGCTGGGGGCGCCTGTCGGGGTTCCTTCGGTGCCCCGATCGGGCGCTTCGCCATCGATGAAGGTCACTTCCACCCACGGGGTCCAGAGGCCGGCCACCCGGCCCCGCACGAGAACGGGCTCATCGGGGATGGCGGCGGCGGTGAGGCCGATGGCGTCGAACGGGCCGTCCTGGCGGCGGATGTGGCGACGGCCGGCGCGGCTGTTGAGAGCGGCCCGCAGGGCGGGACCCTCGGTGCTGGCCATCATGGCGGGGGCCAGCGGCTCGGCGGCGAGGCTGGTTGATCGAGGCTGGAATTCCACCCGGCGGGTCGTCACCCGCATTTCGGCGGCGCTTACGAGCCGG
>VFJN01000156.1 GCA_009886035.1 Actinomycetota bacterium | reverse complement strand
CGCCGTGGAGGCCCCGGCCGAGCTGACGTTCTTCGGTGGGACCGAACAAGGCCGGGGCGTGTTCCCCCACGACGACCTGCCCGGTCGCTGGTTTTCCACCTGGACGACGGAGCGATTGCAGGATGTGGTGCACGGCGCCGGGTTCGAACTCGACGATCTCGCCACCCGCCCTGACCCCACCGGAGGAGCCGATTTCACCCTCAGGACCACCCGCGCCCGTGGTCTCCCCGACTTCGTGGGCGCCGGCATGCGCCTGTTGGTGAGCGGCCTCAACCCCAGCCTGCACGCCGCCGACCAGGGCGTCGGATACATCAGCGCCACCAACCGCTTTTGGCCAGCCGCCCTCGCCGCCGGGATGGTGAGTCGAGACCGGGATCCCCGCCACGCCCTCGCCCACCACGGCATTGGCATGACCGATCTCGTGAAACGGGCCACGCCACGCGCCGATGCCCTCGACCCAGCCGAATATGTGGCCGGGGTGGCCCGCCTCGATCGCTTGTGCGCCTGGCTGCAGCCCGAGGCCGTGTGCATCGTGGGGTTGGCCGGATGGAGGGCCGCCGTGGACCGTCAGGCTCGTACCGGGTGGCAATCGCATTCCCTCGGAAGCCGACCGGTCTACGTCATGCCGTCCACCAGCGGGTTGAACGCCCGCACCTCGCTGGCGGATCTCACCGAGCACCTACGCGCCGCCATCATCGCGTAACGATGCGGTCAACTACCGTGCCACTCATGGACCTGCGACTGGAACCCCACGACGAGTACATGCACGACCTCGGTCCCGAGCCGAACTTCAACGAGAGCATGTACTTCAACCTGTACGACCCCGCCCAGGGCGTGGGCGGATGGTTTCGGTGCGGTAACCGGGCCAACGAGGGTTACGCCGAGATGACCGTGTGTCTCTACCTGCCGGGCGGTCGCGTGGCCTTCATGTACAAGCGAGCGGAGATCGCGAACAACGACGCCTTCGACGCCGGCGGCATCCGCTTTGATGTGGTCGAGCCGTTTACGCGCCTTGACGTGTCGTACTCCGGCAAGGTGGTGGTGCTCGACGATCCTCTCCAGATGGCCAACCCCAAGAAGGCCTTCACCGACAACCCCTACGCCGAGTGCGAGGTGCGCATCACCTTCTCCGGGGTATCAGCCATGTTCGGCGGCGAGCCCGACACGCCGCACGAGAAACCCGGCGAGGAATTTGCCAAAGGCCACTATGAGCAGTTGATGGCGGGGAAGGGCTCCATCCGAGTGGGCGACGAGGAGTGGGCGGTCGACGGATTCGGTCTGCGCGACCACTCGTGGGGCCCGCGATTCTGGCAAGCCCCCTGGTACTACCGCTGGCTGACGGCCAACTTCGGCCCCGACTTCGGATTCATGGGATCGCGGATCGCTCGGCGCGACAACGAGGGCACCCGCGGCGGATTCGTCTGGGAAAACGGACAACTCCACCTCTGCCGCGACTTCGAAATCGC
Organism: Actinomycetota bacterium; assembly: GCA_009886035.1. Lineage (GTDB taxonomy): Bacteria > Actinomycetota > Acidimicrobiia > Acidimicrobiales > VFJN01 > VFJN01. The sequence continues at coordinate 3,331 of VFJN01000156.1, read as the reverse complement.
CACCACCTGGGAAGGCGAGGACAGCTACCACCAGACCATCACCGCCACACTGCGCTCCGCCGAAAAAGAGTGGAAGGTCAGCGGCAAGGTGCTCAACCTCATTCCGCTGCGAAATCGTCGGCCCGATCCGACCACCGGCGACATGCTGGTCACCCGCATTTCCGAGGGCATGACCGAGTGGACGCTCGCCGACGGCCGCCAGGGCTACGGCCTGAGCGAGTACCTCGACCAAATCATCGACGGCTCCCCCGTGGGTCTGGCCGAATAACCCCCTAGCCTGAGGTCATGCGCGCTCTCTGGAACGGAACGGTCCTGGCTGAATCCGACGACACCGTGGTGGTGGAAGGCAACCATTACTTCCCCGCCTCCAGCGTGCGGGCTGATCTCTTCGAGGCGAGCGATCACCAGTCGGTGTGCCCCTGGAAAGGCACCGCGAGCTACCAGACGGTGGTGGTCGACGGGCAGCGCAACGAAAACGCCGCCTGGTACTACCCCTCGCCCTCGGCGGCCGCCGCCGAGATCACGAACCGCTACGCCTTCTGGAAGGGCGTCACGGTAGAGGCCTGAGGCTCTACCCCTCCGCCTTGGCTCGGCTTTCCCGTTCGGTCCAACTGAACACACCCTTGGACATGGTGCTGCGCTCCTCGGCTGCTCGCCGACCGAAGACCTCCGCCCTCACCCTGTGCACGCCGGCGTCGCCGGGGGCGGCCTGAGCCGCCAACTCGGCGAGATGTCCGGCCAACCGGAGATCACCGGCGGCCGCCAACTCCGACGCCCGCTCGGCGAGCCGAGAGGCGCCGCCGGCCAGCGCGGCCATCTCCGTGGCGATCGCGACATCAGTCGGAGGCTTTAGCCGAGCCGGGTTACCGTCGTACCACCCGCCGTAGAGCCGCCACAGGTTCCGGACCACGAATTCCGGCTCGTCGTACACCGGCCGAAGGTAGGGCTTGTCGAGCAAATGGGCGGGAGCCTGCACGGCCTGAACAATGTCGTCGAGCCGGGCGCCCTCGTTCATAAGAGCCAAGGTTTGGTCGACCAGGGACTCAAGTAGTTCGGCACTATCGCTCAGTGCCTGGTTGATCCGATCGCTCCCGAGAATCGGGAAGCCATGCCCCGGCAGCAGCACCTCGGCGCCCAAGGCGGCCATCTTGCGCAGACCGATCGCCCACTCACGCGGGTATCGCTGCACCTTCTGGGGGTTGCCACAGTTGGGGCTGGCCCAGATGAACAGATCACCAGTGCAGAGCACCTTGCGTCCGGGGTTGAACATCCAGGTGGAGTCGTCGGTCTCGCCCTTGTCGTGATGGAGTTCCCACTGCTCACCCCCCACCTCCAGCGTGTGGTGATCCCGATACACCTCGTCGGGCTGGCGGTAATGGATGGGCCAATAGGGCTTCGGGAACTGGAACTGCCGCTGGTTGATGATGCCGTTGTACCCGGCGGTGAGGACGTAGCGCTCGAAGCGCGGGGGCACGAGTTCGTGGGCCACCACGTGCGGGGGGGTCCATCCATTGGCGAGGGCCTCCTCATCGAAGGGTGCCATGCCAAAGACGTGATCAATGTGCCCATGGGTGTAGACCACCGTGCCCAGACGGTCGCGGTTCCACTCCCGGATCCGTTCGTGGTTGGTGGCCGCCATGAACTGGTTACCGGTGTCCACCAGCAGCAGGCCATCATCGGTGGCGAAGGCCGAGATGTTCCCGAAGGCGCCGTTGAACGCCGTGCGGGGAGCCACTTCGGCCAGGCCGAGGTCTTGGGTGACAGGGTGGTGACCACCCCCATCGGTAGACCCCTCGCCGGTCCACATCTGCTCCGCGATCTCCAAAAGGTCGGCCATGGCACACTTTCGCACAGTCGCCCGCCTCACCGGGAGTTACCGAGGAGCGAGATCGCGTATCGCTTGGCGGGCGTCGATGCCGAAGGGGAGCAAGGCCAGCGCCGGAGTGGTGACGCCATGGTCCACATAGCGGGCGATGTGTTCACGACACTTCTCGGGCGGACCCCACACGATGAGATCATCAACGACCTGATCGGGAATAGCCGCTAGCGCCGCCTTGCGGTCGCCCTCTTTCCAGAGACGCCACATCTCACCGAGCACCTCACCACGACCCAGCCACTCGTGGAAGGCGGCGTACACCGGCACGTTCAGGTAGGCGGCAATGGCGAAGCGGCCCATCGCTCGCACCTTGTCGGCATCATCGGTGGGGGCGACGAAGATGCGGGCCACAATCTCCCGGTCGGCACCGCCGGCCGCCGCCTGCACGATCGGCACCACAGTCGCTACATCCTCGGCGCTGAGCCAGTTGATGATGGCGCCGTCGCCATCTCGACCCGCCAAAGTCAACATTCCCTCTCGCAAGGCGGCAATGAGGATCGGCACGGGATGCTCGGGCCGTACACCCAAGGTGAAACTGCGCACGCTGAACGACGGCGTTTCCATCGTTACCTTCTCGCCGGTCAGCGCCGCCCGGAGAAAGCGCACCATGTCCTTCGTCCGCTGGTAGGGGTCCTCGAAGGGAATGCCGTTCCAGCCCTCCACGATCACGTTGGAGGACGTACCAATGCCGAAGGCCACGCGCCCGGGCGCAGCGTCGGCCAGGGAGGCCACCGACTGCGCCAGGCAGGCGGGGCCGCGGGTGAAGGCCGGGACAATGGCCGTGCCCAACCGCAGCGACGGTGCCCACACCGACGCCAGGGTCAGCGGGGTAAACGCATCGGCGCCGTTGGCCTCCGCCGACCACACGTCGGTGTAGCCCAAGCCCTCGAGTTCCACGATCCACTCTCGCTGCGCATGCAAGGGAACGTTGTCGAAGGGAATCGTCATACCAAAGCGCTGGTCCATCTGAGGATCATTACCCAACCCACCCCGCCGAGGCAGACCGACGGGCCCCCACGAGTAGCCGGCGCGCCTCCCGGGGCGTCCCCGGGTAGGTTCCCGCCGTGGAAAAACTTGTCTACGGCCTGTGGCGCCAACCCGATCAAAACCTCGACGCCCTGCGCGCCGCGCTCCTCGAGGGGGTGGCCCCTCGATTGCTCGAGTTAGGGGTGGCTGGCCTGCGGATCAGCGTCGAGGAGCCGATCGGCAAGGCATACCGGGTCGGCGCCCGGCCCGACGGCGGGCTACTGGCGGCCTGCGTGTCGCTGTGGATCGACAGCTACGACAACCGCGGACCCCACGAGGAGGCCATCTCGTCGGCCGCGGCCCAGACCTTCGGGTGGATCGTGGCCGAGTCCGTGGCTCGCGGCTATGGGGACCACCGAACCTGGCCCGACGGCCAGCGATCGCCGGGCCTTTCCATCACCACCTTCTTCGACAAGAAGGAGGGCATCG
>VFJN01000091.1 GCA_009886035.1 Actinomycetota bacterium | reverse complement strand
CCCAACTAGCGGCCTACGCCCACGGCACCCTCTACGACATCGAGAACGACGTACGGGTCGACACCCCCGACATCTGTAAAACCCACGGCCTGATCATCCACCTGCCCGCCGGCCAGGGCACCTGCACCCTCTATCTCGTGGATCTGGTCGCCGGGTATGCGGCTGCCGAACTGGCGAACCAGATCCGTGACGTACGCAAAGAAGCGAAGGGCTGGCTGCGCCGGGCCCCGGCACCGTGCCAACGCTGCTCCGACACTTGGGCCCCGACCACCACCGCCTACTGGGGGCAGCGCCTGTGTGCCGACTGTGCGAAGGAATGCGCCGCCTGGTACGACGATCATGGTAATTGGCCCGCCAAGCCGGGCGACGACCACCTCGAGAAAGCATCCAAAGGGCTCCTTACCCGGCTGAACGCTGCGAAAGATCACGCTGGTCTGCCACCGGGCTGGCGGTGGCCCCTCGACGTCCCACGGTTCAAAGACGGCGGCCCCGCAACATGGGAACAGGTAAAAGCCGTTGAGGCCGCCACGATCCTGTTCGAAGCGTTCGCCCAGATGGAGTTCGAGGCGGCCCTTCCCGACGACCCGTTCGCCGGCCCGCCCGTACCGTTCGGTATGACCCACAAACAAAGGATAAAAAGATGACAACGTTTCCCAGTGTTGAGCAGTTCCTGTCCAGTGGTGCCAAGTCGGCGAAGTTCCCGACCGTAGGCAGCAAAGTCTCCGGGTCGGTTGTCGGCTCCGAACTCCAGCAGCAGACCGAGTTCGAGACGGGCCTGCCTAAGACGTTCAACGACGGTAACCCGATGCTTCAGTTGGTGGTCACGATCCAGACCGCTGACCGGGAAGACAGCACCGATGACGGCTGCCGGCGGATTTTCGCCAAAGGACACATGCTCGCCGCCCTCAAAGCCGCGGTGAAAGCGTCCGGGTCGTCGGGCCTGCTGAACGGCCAGGGCATCACCGTCACCTACGTCTCGGACGGTGAGGCCCGTAAGGGCCTGGCGGCCCCGAAGCAGTACGACGTGACGTTGACTGCCGGCCCGCAGGTCACCGACATTCAGACCGAAGACGACGAGCCGTTTTGATGCGCCAGTCCGAGATGGCCCGGAAACTCGGCGAGGCCGCCGACGTCCTGTGCTCCAACAACGACATGATCGAACTCCTCAACGCCCGATTGGCGGAGCTGAACACCGCCCTCGAGGAGTGGCGGGCCCTGGCCCGGGACCAAAACCTGACCCTTGACGATTACAGGCGCAGACTTGAACAGTCTATCGCCGACGTTGAACGGTGG
>VFJN01000141.1 GCA_009886035.1 Actinomycetota bacterium | reverse complement strand
TCGTGGTGGTGGCGGGGGTGGTGGTCGTGGTGGCGGGCAGGGTGGTCGTGGTGGTGGCGGGGGTGGTCGTGGTCGTGGTGGTGGCGGGCAGGGTGGTCGTGGTCGTGGTCGTGGTCGTGGTGGTGGTGGGTGGCAGGGTGGTCGTGGTGGTGGGTGGTAACGGGGATGGCATTGCGGCCTGGGCGGTCAGGCTGACCAGAGACGGACGGACCACGCGCTGCGCGGGGGTGCTCGATGAGCGCCAGGCGTCGAGCTGGAGGGACGGCACCAGCGCGGCCGCTCGCACCGGGGCGCTCGCCATCGTGGGGTGCACGTCCACCGTGGCCTCACCGGCGGCATTGGTGCGCACGGCGCTCACCGGCAGGCCGGCCCCGGGGCCATCGAGCAGTATCACCACCCCCGGGACGCCTCGGTGATCGTCGTCGCGAACGGTGAGGCGCGCCACACTGTCGCCGTGATTGGTGAGCGGCGTGAGGGTGAGGGTGAGGTGTAACGATCCGCGCAGGCTGCGGTGCAGGAGCGCGTCGGCTTTGATATCCCGGGCCCGGTTCAGCACGTCGCGCTCGTGACCCTCGAAGCCGGCCATGCCGGCGACGCTGAGGTTGTCTACCTTGAGGGGTCCGTAGGGATAGGTAGCCCCCATGAGATCGTGCAGGACGAGCATCAACGCAGCATGGGTGATCCGGTCGGTGCCGTTGCCCCAGCGACCCACCGCCCAGGCCATGGCTGTGCGCGTCTCGACGGGGATGTTGGTGAGGGCGGTGGGGAGGTAGTGGTAGTCGGGGTCGGGTGCGGAAAGCCCGTGGTCGATGCACCAGGCCAGGCCGAGGGGGCCCATACCGTAGGAGCCGTACCAGGATGAGAAGCCGAGGACCGTGGCCCGATAGCCCCGGTGATGGGTAACGGCGGCGGCGGCGGGGGGAGGGTGTAGGCCCCCGATGGCGGTGGCGGCAACGAGGCAGGCGATACCGGCGAGGAGGGTGCGGCTAACAGAGGGAGAACGAAGACGGGACACGGCGATCCTCCACGGTGGAGTGGCGGGACGGCCGGCGAGCGCCGACGAGAGAGGGCAACTTCACTAACTTTCCGCCTTTTTGCGACCGCCCGGTGGCGGATTGGGCAAGGGTGGCGAAGGGAATGGTTGAGGGGGTCTGGGGGCGGGGGGTTCGAGGATCATCACCACCGCGGCGAGGAGTTGCGGGCCCAAAGGGGCGCCCAGGAGGCCGCACAGATCGTGGGCGAGGGTCTGGAGAGACGGATAGGCACCGTGGGTCCAGCGGGCAAAGAAACCGTCGTCCATCCAGGTACTGATGGCGTGGGGGAGGGGGCCGTCGGGGAGGGAGAGAGGCGGATGGGCATGGCGGAGTGCACTCCAACTCCAGCGACGGGCGTGCTCATGGGCCAGGGCGGCAAACACCGCTAGGTCCGCGATGGCCTCCCCGCCGGTGGCGGGGTGCAGGGCGGTGAGGGCGCCAAGGTGGGACGAAGTGGCGCGGCGCCGTTCGGGAAGCGCCCACTCGGCGAGCACGGCATCGAGCCATCGAGTGGCCCAAAGGTGATTGGTGGTGGCCGGGGCGGGGGGTGTGGGCACGCCGAGCACGCGTCGGCAGAGATCGGCGACGGTGCCCTGGACCGGGCCGGCGAACACGGTGGTTACTTCCGCCGTGCGCAGGACCGATGCTTCCTGGCCGTGGCGGTCGACGAGGAAGGTGGTGGCGATCGCTTCGCTCCCGCGTCTGGGTTCGTCGAGGTGGTGGGCCCGACCCCGAGCTCGGATGCCGAACGCCCACCAATCGGGTGGAGCGGTGAAGCCCGCCAACAACTCGAACGGGTGCACCCCCAGGGGTGAGGACCGCACCCCCAGGTTGATTTCGGTTTGCGGTTCACGCAGGTACACGAGCACGTGCCCGGGGTCATCGGCGTAGGTGGTGTCGATCAGTTGACTGATGGCACCGAGGTGATCCGACTCCGCGAGCGGGAGCGGGAGACGATGGGGAAATGGGGTGGGCGATCGCAGGTGGCACCTCGCAGCGACGGTGGGCCGGGGAGGCGATCGGGAGATCGCGATGCCCTCAGCATGGGCCGCGTCGGGGGGTGCCCGATAGGGGGTAAATTCGCCGGGTTAGGCCGGTATGGGTTGGGTCTGCTGGTGGTTCTCGATGCGGTCGACGTACCGCGACGCGGTGCCCCAGCGGCGTTCGGTGAGGACCCGGGCGAGGCGGGCATCGCTGGCGGCGTAGGCGTGGAGGGCCTCGTTGGACAGGTCATGGATCCGGGTGCGGTCCACCTCGATGGGCGACAACCCAACGAAACGGGCGATGGACTTGAGGGAACACGAGATCCGCACCGCCGGACCGACGTCGCTGCGGTAGAGGCGATACGCGTCGATGTGGCCGTGGTCGAACCAACGGGCCCGGTAGGCCCCCTCATGTCCCGGGAGGGGGGTTTGGCGCATCGCCAGGGCGGGATCGGGGAAGGTCTGTAGGCCGAGAGGGAGGCCATAGATGGCGGCGCGGTCGGCGATGAAGGGAAGGTCGAAGGCGGCACCGTTCCACGTGGCGATCACGCCTGGTTCGAGGTCGCGGAGGCGCTGGTCAACGTCGAAGAGGAGTTGCTCCTCGGGCCCGGTAAAGACCTCCTCATACCCCGACGCCGCCAAGGCCACCGTCACCACTGCCGCCACGCGCGGGTCGAGGCCGTTCTCGGTGGTATCGGTCTCGATGTCGAGTCCGTAGATCATTGGTCGCTGACGCATCTGCACCCCCGTACCCGCTGCTGTTATCGACCGTTACGCTAAACATCGGACGGGCCGCCACGGTGGATGGGCAAAAGGCGGGGTTCCTTCAGCCGAGGCCGGGGATGGGTAGCCGAGCGAACAAGGGCAGCCGCCGCGCCAAATCTGGCGTCAGGGCTTCGTCGATTTCCTCGATCTGAAACGTGACCGCCAGTTGTCCCTCGCCGGGCTGAACATCCACGATCCGGGCACCATTGGGCAACGGGGGGAGGGGAAGGTAACCCCGGAAGAAGCGGATCATCGGCGTCGGGAGTCCCACAATGGTCATCCGCTGCGGGGCGAGACGAAGAAAGCGACCCACCACCTCTAGTTCGGCCAGCGTCTCGGTCATCTTGATCCCGCGAAGGCCGGTGGTGAGCACCACGCCCTCGGTGGTGAGCTGAACCCGGATTGGGAGGTGGGTGGCCTTCGTCCATTGATCCACGTAGCGCTGACTGACGAAGGCCCGCAGTCCCACTGGGCCGGCCCGGAACCGCGGGGGAAAGCCAGGCACCACTCGCACATGCTCGGCTCGCACGACGATGCGGTCGAGCACGAGACCCGACGCCAGCACCGCCGGAATCTCGATTTTCACCACATCCAGTTCGCCCCGCAACATCCCCCTGGGGGTGGCCTTTACCCGGGGGCGGATGGGGTGGTCGAGCACTCGCGACGAGGCCGAATCCACGAGCCCCAGAAACGATGCGATGAGGGCCGGGCCGTCACCCTCGGGCTCGGGCGGGGGGGCAAGGCCCGCCAAGACGGCGGGATCGTCGCTTACCCCGAAGGTGCCGGTGGCCGCGGTAGCGGGATCCTCCATAGCAAAGGTCTACAGGCGCAGCGCCGCCAACGAGGCCACTTCGGAGCGTTCGCAGTGCGCTAGCCGGATATGACCGAAGAGTCGCTCGCCCTGGAAGGCATCGATGAGCACCGACACGGCGTTGTTGTGCTCGGACAGGTACGGGGCGTCGATCTGGCTGGTATCGCCGGTGAAGACCACCTTGGTGCCCTCGCCCACTCGGGTGAGGATTGTCTTGAGGGTGGTGGGTTCGATGTTCTGCGCCTCGTCGACCAACACATAGGTGCCATGCAAAGTGCGGCCCCGGAGGTAGGTCACCGCTTCCAGCGAAAGTTTCTCCCGTTCGGTGAGTTCCTCCAGGACGGCTCGGGCATCGGCATGACTCCGCCGCTCGGTAAGGGCAACGAGGGCATCGTGCACCGCAGTCATCCAGGGGTCGAGCTTCTCGTCGAGGGTGCCCGGCAGGAACCCGAGTTCCGCTTTTCCCACCGGTACGACGGGCCGATACACGGCCACCTTGTCGTACTGCCGGGTCTCCATCACCTGCTCCAGACCGGCGGCGAGGGCGAGCAGGGTCTTACCCGTACCGGCCATCCCATCGAGCGCCACGATGCGCACCTCAGGGTCCAACAACAAGTCGAGGGCGAACTGCTGCTCTTTCGAACGCGGCCGCAGCCCCCATGGCTCCGGTACCCGCTGCATCGGTTCGAGTTGGCCATCCACATGCCGCACGAGAGCGGACTGGCTACCGGCCCGCAGTACGGCATAGCGGTCATCGAGCTGTTGGCTCAGCGTGTCCACATCGCGCCGGTCCAGTTCGGCGATCTCCACGGGTCCGTGCTGAGCGAACAGGCGATCAACGGTCGCCGGCGTGACCTCAACTGTGGTCCAGCCCACCGGACGCTCGAAGGAAAGTCGGCCGCGAATACGTTGATGCTCCATGGCCTCGAGGCCAAGTTGGGCGGCTTTGATACGCAGAGCGGCGTCGTTGGACACGACCACGGTGCGGCCATGCACCGCTTGGCCGAGCGCGGCGGCGAGGATGCGGTTGTCGTTCTTGGTGGGGTCGAGGCCGTGCTCGCGAATCTCGTTGAGATGGAGACCGTTCGTCTCTACTCGCAGCGTGCCGCCCCCCGGCAGCGACACCGGGGTACGAATGTCGCCGCCGTTGGCTACCCGCAGTTCCTCAATGGAGCGGATCACCGCCCGGGCCGCCCGTCCGACATCATCGATCCGAGACTTGTGCTGGTCGAGTTCCTCCACCACCACGAGTGGAATCACGGTGTCGGCGCCCGGGAACGCCGTGAGCGAATCAGGATCGGAGATGAGTACCGACGTGTCGAGCACCATCCGCAGCTCAGTGGTGGCATCGGACGCACCGGGGCGCGTCGGGTCGGCGAGAAGATCAGTCAAGGAGCCTCCAAAGGATGGAATACACCGGCGGATAGAAGGTGCCCGGGGGCGGTTCTCCGGTGCGCCGGTGAGAACCGGTGCGTGGGTGCTGCGGAGGGTTGGTCGTCCCGTTGGGTCACCGCTTCTCAGTGAACTCCACCCGAGGGCGGGAACGGTGGATGCCCCGGCGGGGG
>VFJN01000201.1 GCA_009886035.1 Actinomycetota bacterium | reverse complement strand
TGAATAGATAGAGTTGCGCATTGCGGGCAAGGCTGGCATAGTGTGGCCCATGGCCGCAACTCGCCGCAAGATACGCCCTGAAGACGTGCACGGCTTGAAGTACTTCAAGGCGTTACAGGGTTTGATCGAACGGCTGCACTTCGTGGGGACGCAGCGCGACAAGGCCGGCAATCGTAAGCTTCACATGGATCAGTACTGCACGCTGATCCTGCTCTGGTTTTTCAGCCCCATCGTCGACAGCCTCCGAGGCCTCCAGCAAGCTGGAGAACTCGACAAGGTGCGAAAGAACTTTGGCGTCGGGCGTGCTTCGCTCGGCTCGCTTTCAGAGGGCGTCGCCGTCTTCGATCCGGAACCGCTCAAGGAGATCGCGCAGGAACTCTTCGACCAACTGCCCGATGTGTCGGCCGGTCGCTTTGACGTCGTAGGGCAGACGTTGACGGCGGTCGATGGATCGGTAGTCGAGACGCTCGCTCGTGTCGCGCGGCTCGCATGGCTTCCCAAGGCCAAGGGGGCGTCGCTGTGCGGCTATCGACTGCACACACAGTTTGAGGTGTTGCGTGGCGTGCCCTCCCGGATCGATGTCACGACCGCGAGCCCCAAGGGTGACGCCGATGAGCGGGCGGTTCTGGTCCGCACGGTCGAACCAGACCGCATGTACATGATGGATCGTGGCTACGCGCAGTTCGCTTTATGGAATGTGATCGTCGCCAAGAACAGTAGCTATTGCTGTCGTATCCGGGACAACTCCGCGCACGATGTCGTGCAGACCCTTGAGCTCACCGATTGTGACATCGCCGCCGGCGTGGTAAGCGACGAGGTGGTTCTGTTCGGCCGCTCAAAAGCACAGATCACCCCCGATCATCCTGTGCGGATCGTGACCGTGAAGGCCACGCCGCATCGCAGCGGCGGCAAGACCGGCGGCGGAAGCACCGGACCCAACTGCGACGGCTTCCTTCGAATCGCGACCAACCGCCTTGATCTTCCCGCTGAACTCATCGGCGAGATCTATCGCCTGAGGTGGATGATTGAGACATTCTTCCGGATGTTCAAGCAGCTTCTGGGCTGTCGGCACCTGCTATCCACCAAGCAAAACGGTGTCGAGATTCAGGTGTACTGCGGCATCATCGCCTGCTTGTTGATCATGCTGTACACAGGCCGTAAGCCCACCAAGCGGACCTTCGAGATGGTCTGCTTCTATCTCTCGGGCTGGGCAAGCGCGGACGAAATGGAGCGGCATATCGAGGCACTCCCGCAGCCTGTGTAAATTCTCCGCGCGCTCGGGGGTGCCGCGGGGTTCGCTGCTGCGCGGTGTCCGCCGCTCATCATGTTTTAGGCACCCTCGCCCGGCCTTCCTCGGCCTCTCCCTGAAGAAAAGGCCCACAGTCCGTCCACCACTGGGACCCAGAATCAGCCGACAGCACGGCCCGTGCCGAATGGGACTGGGTCAGACCCTATTAACTGACCCCATTCCTTGGGATTCCCGAAGGCACTGCCTGACGTCGCCAGGTATCCGAACTGCTTTCGCAGTATAGCTTTCCAAACAGTCGGGGCGACAGGATTTGAACCTGCGACCTCTTGACCCCCAGTCAAGCGCGCTAGCCAGGCTGCGCCACGCCCCGAGGCTGAATGACGGACTTTGCAAAGGGAATCAGTCGTTCA
>VFJN01000016.1 GCA_009886035.1 Actinomycetota bacterium | reverse complement strand
TGGCGGAGGGAGTGGGATTCGAACCCACGGTGAGTTGCCCCACACACGCTTTCCAAGCGTGCCGATTCGGCCGCTCTCGCACCCCTCCTCGGGAGCACCCAAAGGTGCGCCCAGGACCAATGAGGCTATCGTGTCCCACGGTCCGCTCTCGCATGTGGCGGTCGGGTCCTGTGCAACTTCAGTCCGTGAACCGAGTCAGGGCCGGAAGGCAGCAGCTCTCAGCGGAGCCTGCGGTGTGCCGCAGATCACCTGGCCGTCACATCCGGGAGCGGGCCGCTTCGCGCCCCCATTAGGGTCGCCCCCATGGCCGACGGATATCAGGCGCTCTACCGGCGCTATCGCTCCAAGCGCTTCAGCGAGTTGCGAGGGCAGGACCATGTGGTTCGGGCCCTGCGTACCGCGGTGGACGAGGGCCGGGTTGGTCACGCCTATCTTTTCAGCGGCCCCCGGGGTACCGGCAAGACCTCCACCGCGCGGATCCTGGCCAAGGCCCTGAACTGCGAGCACCCGCTCGGTGGTGAGCCCGATGGAACCTGCCCGAACTGCCTTGCCGTAGACGACGGTCGCATCGTGGACTGGCTGCTGGAACTCGACGCGGCATCGAACAATGGCGTGGCCAACATCCGCGATCTGATCGAGCGCATTCCTCTCGGTACGTCGGGCAACCGAAAAGTGGTGATTCTCGACGAGGTGCACATGCTCAGCACCGGCGCCGCCAATGCCCTGTTGAAGTCGTTGGAGGAGCCACCGGCCCACGTCGTGTTCATCCTCTGCACCACCGACCCCCAGAAGGTGCTGCCCACGATCCGTAGCCGCACCCAGCATTTCGAGTTTCATCTTCTCCTGGCCAGTGAGTTGGCCGATCACGTTCGCTTCGTCATCGAAGACGCCGGCCTGGACCTCGGCGAAGACGCGGTGGAGTACGTCGTTCGCCACGGCGGCGGTTCAGCCCGAGACACCCTCTCTGCCCTCGACCAAGTGTCGGCGATGGGAGGGGTGGTGGAGGAAGGCCAACCGGTGGAGGCCATCGTGGCCGCCCTGGTGGCCCGTGATGCGGGGGCGGCGTTGGTCGCGGTGGCGGACGCCACCGCGGCGGGCCGGGATCCGCGTGTCCTGGGCGAGGTGCTCATTGCTCGTCTGCGTGACGCGTTCCTTTCCGTGATGGGGGCCCCTGATCGCCATTTGCCCGATGTCGATCTCGTCAAGGCGGAAACCCTGGGCAAGGAACTCGGGGCGGCCGGGCTCACCCGCGCCCTCGAGGTGCTCGGCGACGCGCTGGTGGAATTGGCGAGGAAGCCCGACCCCCGCATTGTGTTGGAGGTGGCCCTGGTTCGGCTCTGCCGCCCCGATGCCGACCGCTCACTCGACTCCATCTACGAGCGGCTCGAACGGCTCGAACGCGCTGGACCCTCATCCCCGGGCGCCCCCGCCCCGCTGGCATCGGACCCAGCGGTGTCGGCACCGCCCGCCTCCGGGCCGGCTGCCGCCGCGCGCGACGAGTTGGCCCGGGTCACGGCCCGGACGCCTCGCGCCCCCGTGAAGAAGGCCACCGCCCCCGTGGAGAAGGCCACCGCCCCCGTGGAGAAGGTCACCGCCCCCGTGGAGAAGGTCACCGCCCCGGCGGCGACCCCCAGCCCGGCGGCGACCCCCGCCCCGGCGGCGACGGCCGCGTCGTCGGTGCCCGAATCCGCCACGGTCGGGGCGACGGGTGTCGCCCCCGATGCAGCCGCGCTCACCGCCGCGTGGAGCCAAGTGCTCGACGGGCTGAAGGGGGCCACGAAAGGGATCTTCCGCGACGGGGAGATCACCGAAGTAGACGGCAGCACCGCAGTGCTCGCCCTGCCCAAGGGTCCGCCGGCCGATCTGCTCGAACAGCGACGCCCCGAGGTAGAGGCGGCCCTCAAGGTCCACTTCGGGCACCCGATCACGCTGCGCTTGGTCATCGGTGATCCCCATCGCCCCGAATCGGCGGTGGGCACGCCACCGGCCGCCAGCGACGACGATGACGACGTTCACGATGTCGATTCCCTCGAGGACGCGCCGGCGGCGGGCGACAGTGCCCAGCGCCTCAGCGCCGCCTTCCCCGGCGCGGAGCTCGTCGAAGAACCATGATCCGCCCCGGTGGCCTCTACGCTGCCAGCGTGGATACCCAGCCTGACGGTGACCTACCCGCCAACGATCTCAGCGAGTCGACGGCCGTTGGCCTCCCCGACTTCGCCGGCCTGTCCGGAGATGGTCTGGGTGGCCTGCTCGAACAGGCGCAACAGATCATGCAGGCCCAACAGGATGCCTCCGAGCAAGAGGTGGAGGGGGTGGCCGGAGGTGGCGTGGTGCGGGTGCGCACTACCGGTACGGGTCAGGTGCTCGGTGTGTCCATCGCGCCCGAGGTCGTGGATCCGGACGGGGTCGAGATGCTCGAAGATCTGGTGGTGGCGGCGCTCCATGACATGAACACCAAGTTGCTTGAGATCCAGCGTGCGGCAATGGGCCCGCTCGGCAACCTATTCAGCGGATGACAAGCGTCTACGCCAAGCCCGTCCAGGAGCTGATCGACGAACTCGGGCGCTTGCCGGGAGTGGGCCCCAAGTCGGCTCAACGGATTGCCTTCCACCTTCTCAAGGTCGAGAAAGGAGACGCCCTCCGGTTGGCCACGGCCATCATCGAGGCCAAGGATCGCGTGACGTTCTGCCAGCGGTGCTTCAACATCGCCGAAGGGGGGATGTGTGCCCTCTGCGCCGACGATCGTCGGGACCCCACGATCCTCTGTGTGGTCGAGGAACCGCGCGACATCGTGGCGGTAGAAAAGACGCAGGAGTACCAGGGCCGGTACCACGTGCTCCAGGGTGCGATCAGTCCCATCGACGGAGTGGGGCCCGAGCAATTACGGATTCGCGAACTCCTGGCGCGCATCGACGGTGAGAGTGTGCAGGAAGTGATCTTGTGCACCAATCCCAACCTCGAAGGCGAGGCCACTGCCATGTATCTGAGCCGATTGCTTCGAGGCCTCGTCCCCAAAGTCACCCGCATAGCCAGCGGACTTCCTGTGGGCGGCGACTTGGAATATGCCGATGAACTCACGCTCGGCCGGGCCCTCGAAGGGCGCCGCGAGGTGGACGGCTAGCCCTGCGGCTGCCCGTCGAGGCGGCGGCTACTCCTGGTCGGGGGAGCCGGCGCGGCGCAAAACCACCACGGCTCCCACCGCCGCCACCGCCGACGCGAACATGATGCCGATCTTGCTGTTGGACTGGCTGGGTAGATCGATGAAGGCCAAATCGGTGATGAACAGCGCAACGGTGAAGCCGATCCCGGCCAGGATGGACACCCCAAAGATGTGACGCCAGTTCACGCCGTCGGGGAGGCGCCCCAGGCCCCACCGCACCGCCAGCCAGGAGGCGCCGAAGACCCCCACCACCTTTCCCACCAGCAGGCCGAGGACGACCCCGATGGTGATGGCCGAGCCCACCGCATCGCGCAGCGCAGGGCCAGTGATAACGATCCCGGCGTTGGCCAGGGCGAAAAGCGGCAGGATGAGGTAACTGCTCCATGGGTGCAGCGCCCCGCTCAGGCGCTCAGACACCGACACAGACTCCCGCAGTTCGAACCGAAGTTGGCGCAGGGTCCGGAGAGTTACCGCAGTGTCGGTGGACAGACGTTGGGCGATTTGCTCGGCCGGGGGGGCAGGAAGAAGGGGACGCGCCGGTGTCAGGAGCCCCAGGATCACCCCGGCGATGGTGGCGTGGATCCCCGATTCAAAAGTGGCCCACCAAATGGCGGTACCCAGCACCACATAAACCGGCAGGTACCAGACGCGGGCCCGGCGCAGAACCACCACCAGGATGATGCCAAGGACCGCCCCCAGCAGCCAGAATTGGTTGATCTGGTTGGTGTACACCAGTGCGATCACGGCGATCGCCCCGATGTCGTCCACGATGGCGAGGCTCAAGAGCAGAACCTTGAGCGAGGTGGGCACACGGTTACCGAGGAGGGCCAAGATCCCAACGGCGAAGGCGATGTCGGTGGCCATGGGAATGCCCCAGCCTTCGATGCCCGGTCCGCCCCAGTTCAGCGCCACATAGATGAGAGCCGGCACCACCATGCCGCCCGCCGCCGCCACCACCGGCAGGGTGGCATTGCGACGATTGCTGAGTTCCCCCACCACAATCTCTTGCTTGATTTCCATCCCCACCACGAAGAAGAACACGGTCATCAGGCCGTCGTTGATCCAGTGCCCTAGGTCGGCCGACAGCTGGTAATTCCCGATGGTGAACGCAAGGTCCGTGCGCCAGAGAGCGTTGTAACTCGCCGCCCAGGGGGAGTTTGCCCACACCAGGGCCACGATGGTGGCGCCAAGCAGCACCAACCCCCCGGCCGCCTCCACCTGAAGAAATTTTGATACTGGTCGTCCCACGGTGCGGGCGAGGCGGGCTTCCCCATAAACCCACGTGGGGCGAGAGGGCGGTGGCGGGAGGGGACTCATACAGGGGCGCTTTGCCGGCTCGTCATGGCTCACGACGAGCCGGGGTGAGGAACACCGAGAGCGTAGCGGTCAGGTAGATGGAGCGATCCCGACCACGAGGCGCACCGCGGTGCCCTCCGCCGTGGCGCGAAAACTTACATCGTCGGCCAGACGCCGCATGAGGGGTATGCCCAGGCCCCGTTCGTGACGCAGGTGCTGCGGATCGCCGACGGCGGGCATCGGCGCGGTGGGGGCGGGGGCCACGAACCCTCCCCCATGGTCGGTGACGGTCACCGCCACGCCGTGCTCGCCTAACTCAACCACGATGCGAATGGGCTGCGAGGATCCGTGGGCGCGCTCGCTGTCCACGGCGTTGGCGCACGCCTCGGATACCGCCAGGGCTAGGTCGTCCATCTGGTCGTTGGAGAGGGATCCCTCGGACAGGGCAGCGTTGGCCACGACGAGCCGGACGAGCGCAAGGTAGTGGCTCAGCGGCGGGATGGTGAGTTCGACGGTAGACACGGCGATCAGCCCGGTCCCGGTCCGGCGGCAACGGCCGCCGCCACAGTCGATTCGATCGGCAGGGCCTTGTTGAGGCCGGTGATCTCGAAGACCCGGGCCAGGATCTGGCGGGTAGACACCAGCCGAAGATCGCCACCCAGGGATCGTGTGCGCTTGAGGGCGCCGATCACCACGCCCAGACCGGTGGAGTCGATGAAGTGCACTTGATCGAGGTCGAGAATGAGGTAGTGGTGACCGTTGGTGATCGCCCGGAGGAGGTGCTCTCGTAAGCGAGGGGAACTGGCCACGTCGACATCGCCGTAGACCCGCAAGACCGTCCAGCCTGCTTGCTCCTCTTCCACCACCTGCAGGTCCATCGGGGGAAACTTTACCGGACGGTCGGGGAGAGATCACGGGAACATTCCAGGGCCGGTCTGGGCGCAGTCACTCCACGCGCATCGTGGCCGTGGAGCGCAGCCTGCGGTGGCCGAGCAGGGCACCCACGAGGGGGATCGACGTGGGCAGGTCGTAGGCGATGGTCACCTTGACGCGCGACCCTGGGCCCGCCCGGCCCATGACGGTGACCTCTAGGCGATCGGGGTCGAGCCCGCTGGAGGCGATGGCGGCCCGTCGGGCGGCATCGGGGGCAGCATCAGTGGCGGCGGCGCGTGCCGCCTCCCGGGAGGCGTGCGTGACCCGCACGATGTCGCGACCGGTGAGACCGATCTCCAGCACCATGAGAACCACGAGGAGAATGATGGGCAACAGCAGCGCCAGTTCCACTGACGCTTGCCCCTCCTCTCGGGAGGCGACCAGGCCGCCACGGGGCATCAGGTCACCTGGGAGAGCACTTGGTCGAGGACCGAGTTGAGGAGCCGGGCGATCTTGTCGGTTTTTGTGGCCCAGGCCACGAAAAGCAAGGCAACGCCGGCCGCTCCGAGCAATACGAGGGCGTACTCCGCGGTGGACTGGCCCCGGTCGTTGGTGAGGCGTCGCTGGAGACGAGTGGTGCCCGTAAGCACGAGGAGTTGGATGGACACCAGGGTCCGGAGCATGAGGTTGACCTCCATGGGTCAGGTGGGTTGGTTCACGACGGCAGCGCCCGCAGGGACGCCACGAGAAGGGGGACGATGGTGAGCAACGCGAACGCCGGCAACGTGCACATCACCAAGGGGCCGAGCAAACGTACGGGCACCCGACGCGCCTGCTGTTCGGCCGCCCGCCGACGGTCGAGACGAAGTTCCAGCCCGAGCCGTTCGAGGCCTGGCACCAGGGGCACGCCATAGCGGAGATGGTCAGCGAGGAGGTGGGCCAGGGCCAGCGCCCGGTCGCCGAGGGGGGTGAGGGCATCCACGATGGCCTCGGCCCGACCCCGCCCGCCCGCCGCCGAGGCCTCGGCCTCCGCGAGCGCCACGCCCACCGGGGACCTGAGGTGGGGGGCCACTAAGCGGTGGGTGAGGGGCAGGGACAAGCCCGCCCCGCTGCCGAGAAGCAGCAGATCCACCGCATCGGGTAGTCCAGCGGTGACGAGCCGGGCGTGGACACGTTGCGCCCGGACCCCGTTGAGGTGCGCCCGGAGGGCCACCGCCACCGGCACCACCAGGGCGAGGGGAGGGCTGAGGAGGCCCACCATCACCATGGCGCCGCCCAGGGTTACCCAGCGTCGGTGGGTGGACCTTGGGGCGGTAGGCCGGGCGGTGGTCCGCGCTGTTGGGGCCGGCCCGGCTCGGGGGAGCGGCGGGAGGGCCGCCCACACCGCGGCGGCCGCCAGCGCGCCCGCCGCCAGGGCGATCACCAGGCGCTCCGCACGATGCGGCCCATCCAGGCCGCCCCGAGGGCATCGAGGCCCGCTCCGGCGACGAGGCACCCAACGCCGAGGGGGGTGGTGAACAGCACGGCCGCCGCCCCCGGCTCGATCGTGGCCACCAGCGCCGTGAAGACCACCGGAGCGACCGCCAGCACCCCAGCCGACGCCCGGGCCTGGGTGGCCAGGGCCCGTGCCTCGGCCTGGAGTTCGCGTCGCTCGCGCAGTGTGGCGGCCACCCGATCCACGGCGCGCGAGGTGGACCCACCGGCCTGACGGGCCAGGTCGAGGGACGCGGCCACGAGGCGTACATCCGGCGAGCTGCTGGGAGTGGTGGCCCAGCGCTCCAGTTCGGCCTCGAGAGGGGCACCGTGGCGCAGCGCCAGGGCCAGCGGGGTGAGCTCGATGGCGAGAGGATGGGGAGCGCCCTGCGCCGCCTCCATCAGAGCCGGACCAAGGGCCAATCCCGCCCGCAGGCCTGAAGCAATCCGTTCGAGGAGTTCGGGGAGTTGCCCATCGCGGCGGGCGGCGGTGGTGCGACGTTGCAGACGCGCCCAGCACCGTTCCAGGGGCTCCGGCATGGCTCGCAGGAGGGGGGTCGGGGCGGCCGCACCCGGAGTGGAACGGGGTGCGGGCCGCGGGAGGGCCCCAACGAGCAGGAATGGGCTGGCCGCCCCGAGGCCCACCCACCAACTCTTCATGCACACCACCGCTTGTCGGGGGCGTCGACGGCGGCGCGAGGCGGGCGGATGGGGAGGTGGTGGACCCCATCGCCATCGGCGAGGAGGCGGATCCGGGGCCCGTCGCCGGCGCAGGGGTCCACCACCTCCCCCACGGCGGTGATGCCGCGTGCACCCCCGCCCAGTCGAGACACCTGCACCACCAGATCCAGGGCCGAAGTGAGTTGGTCGCGCACGGCGGCCAACGGGAGCTCCAGGCCGGCGGAGAGCACCATGATCTCCAGGCGACGCAACGCATCGAGGGGCGAGTTGGCGTGGCAGGTGGAGAGCGACCCTTCGTGGCCGGTGTTCATGGCCCACAACATGTCGATCGCCTCGGCTCCCCGAACCTCGCCCACCACGATGCGGTCGGGGCGCATTCGCAGTGCGTTGTGCACCAGGTCTCGGATGGTGCCCGCGCCAAGGCCATCGGCGGTGGCCGGGCGGGCTTCGAGCCGCACCACATGGGGCCCAGGGAGCCGAAGTTCGGCGGTGTCTTCCACGGTCACGATCCGTTCGGTATCGGGTAGGAGGCCGGCGAGGGCGTTGAGCAGTGTGGTCTTGCCGGCGCCGGTGCCACCGCTCACCACGATGTTGGCCTTGGCCCGGATGGCCCAGGCGAGTAATGCGGCGACCGGCGGCGCGCACAGGGCATCGAGGGGAATGGCCTGCGTCCGGAACCGCCGGATGGTGATGCAGGGGCCGTCGACCGAGAGGGGGGGAACGACGATGTTGACGCGTGATCCGTCGGGCAGGCGGGCATCGGCCATGGGGGAGGTGCGGTCGGCCCGCAGTCCGAGCGGACCCACGATGCGTTCGACCAGCAAATCCACCTCGGCTCGCCCGAGGGCGAGGTCGGCTCGCCGCAACGCGCCGTCCTGCTCGATCCACACGGCGCCACCGCCATTCACCATGATCTCGCTGATATCCGGATTGCCCAGAAGGGGTTCGAGGGGCCCGAGGCCGACGGCGCGTGCCGCCACGGCCACGGCCACCGCGGCTACTTCGGTCCCGGGCAGCAGCGGGTGTGCCTGACGCACCGCAGCGCGCACGCGGGGAAGGTCGGTGGCGGAGTGGGGGTCGTTCGCCACCAACTCGGCGTGCACTGCGTCGATCACGGCGCGGCGGCCTTCACGCAGCATCGGCGAGATCCTTGGCCAGGCTCCGGGGGAAGCGGGAGGCGAGGAGTCCGGCATCCACCGCTCGTGCGACCGCAGGGTCCACGGCCACCTCCGCGATCACCGGCGCGCCCACGCAGTCTTCGATGTCGGCGCGGGTGAGTGAGCGCCCGGCTTCGGTGAGCAGCACCACCTCCGAGGGCCGCAGGTGCGCCATGACCACCCGCCGCAACGACAGGAAGCAGGAGCGGGTGACCAGGACGGAGCGGGTGGCCCCGGCGGCGACGACCAGCGCCGCGCCGGCGGGGTTGGAGCCGCAATCCACCACGACCGGACGCGTATCGGATCCGAGGAGCAGGCTGAGCACCTCGGCACGATCAACCAGCAGCGGGCCGGCCCCGCGAGGCAGGAGGCGAAGCCCGGTGGTGGCCGGGACTTCGAGGCGGCTCAAGGCATCGACGGGCACGTCGGCTCCGGTGGCTAGCCACCCGGCGATCCCCGGCGATTCCGGTTCGGGAAGCCCGAGCACCGCCGGTCCGTCGCCGGCGAGGTCGGCCAGGAGAACACCGCCGGGATCGCGGCGGGCGAGCAGGAGAGCGAGCGAGGCGGCCACCACTGTGGTGCCGGCACCGCCTTTGGATGACCAACAGGCAATGAGCATGGATTCCTCCGATGGGGCGCGGCACCAGCCACGGCCGCAGGCAGCAACATCGGGGGAAGACCGGCGCCGATCACGGGGGGTGTGCCCAACGCCGT
>VFJN01000138.1 GCA_009886035.1 Actinomycetota bacterium | reverse complement strand
GTGGGGTTCGGATTTGGAATGTCCTTTTGGACGATGCGCTTCGTGAAACAGACCGCCGCCCGGTACGCCCCCGAACGGGTGTCCACGGATCTGACCGCCGCCCTCAAGGGGCTGGGCACCGATATTCGGGTGGCCGTGGCGGAAGGTCGCGAGGCGATGCGCGAGCGGGAGCACGAACTGCGCTCCAACGCGTCTCTGCGGGTCGACCCCTGACCCACCGGTAGGATCGGCCGCTCATGGATGCACCCGGGCTGCGATCGATTTGGAACGAGTTTTTCGGGGCACACGGCCACACGCTGGCGCCCTCGTCGAGCCTGCTCCCCACCCACCCCACCGCCCCGATGTTCACGAACTCCGGGATGATGCAGTTCGTGCCCTACTTCCTGGGGGAAGAACCGGTGCCGTTCATGCCGGCCCGGGTGGCCACCATTCAGAAGTGCGTACGCCTGGCCGGGAAGCACAACGACATCGACGAAATCGGCCGCACTCGTCGACACCTCACCTTCTTCGAGATGCTGGGCAACTGGAGTTTCGGCGATTACTACCAACTCGACGCCATCAAGTGGGCCTGGGAACTGGTGCTGGCGGCCGGGTTCGACGGGGATCGCATCTGGCCCACCGTGCATCTCAGCGACGACACCGCCGAGGCGATCTGGCACGAGGAGATCGGGATCCCGATGGATCGGATCCAGCGCCTGGGCTCGGACAACTTCTGGGAGATGGGCGAAACCGGGCCTTGTGGCCCGTGCTCGGAAATCCACTACGACTGCGGTCCGGAATGGGGCGAGGCCGGCGGCCCGGCCCACGGCGGAGCTGACCGCTACGTCGAGTTCTGGAACCTCGTGTTCATGCGGAACTTCCGTCACGCCGATGGCACCCTCACCCCGCTGCCGGCCCAGAACGTGGACACCGGCGCCGGGTTCGAACGGTGGCTCATGCTCCTGCAGGGCGTGCCCACGGTGATGGACGTGGACATCATGGCTCCGCTCCTGCAGACCGCGCAGTCGGTGACCGGTCGCCCCTACGGCACCGACGCCGATACCGACTGGGCGCTGCGGGTGTTGGCCGACCACACCCGCACGATGACCTTCCTGGTGAACGATGGCGTGATTCCGTCGAATGAGGATCGCGGCTACGTGCTGCGTCGCTTGATTCGCCGCGCCGTGCGATTCGCCTACCTCCTCGGTGTGAACGATCTGGTGCTCCCGGAGCTCGTCGTGAGCTGTATCGACACGATGGGCGACGCCTACCCCGATCTCGCCGCCAATCGCGACGCGGTGCTGGGAATCATCGAAAGGGAAGAGGGCGGTTTCCGGACCACCCTCAGCCGAGGGGTGACCCTGCTGGAGGAGACCTTCGCCACCGGCGCTACCGAGGTGCCCGGCGCGGTGGCCTTCAAACTCCACGACACCTTCGGCTTTCCGGTGGAGGTCACCCAGGAGATGGCGGCCGAGCGGGGAGTGGGCATCGATCTGGATACCTTCGGAGCCTTGATGGGGGAGCAGCGCCAGCGGGCCAAAGACGCCGGCAAGAAGGGCGACGTCTACGCCAACCGCACCAGTTTCCAACAGATCCTCGACGACCACGGCGTGACCACCTTTGTGGGGCGCGAGGAGATCGAGGTCGAAGCGACGGTGCTGGCGGTGGTCCCCGCCGACGATGGCACCGTGTCGGTGTTTTTGGATCGCACCCCCTTCTACGCCGAGTCCGGTGGCCAGGTGGGCGACACCGGTCACCTCACCACCGCCACCGGCGCCGGTGAGGTAGTGGACACCACCTACGGCCTGCCCGGCCTGCACCGCCATGTGGTGCGCCCCACCGCCGGCACCATCGAGGTGGGGCAGATGGCTACCGCCGGAATCGATAACGACCGCCGGAGCGCCATCCGGCGTAACCACACCGGCACCCACATTCTCCATTGGGCCCTCCGGCAGGTGCTGGGCGACACGGTGAAGCAGCAAGGGTCACTGGTGGATCCGCAACGGCTTCGGTTCGACTTTGGCCCGTCTGATGCCCTCACCCTGGCCCAGATCCAGGAGATCGAAGACCTGGCCAATCACGACATCCTCGCCAACGGCCCGGTCCGTCACTACGAGACCACCAAACGGGAGGCCACCGCCGCCGGGGCCATCGCCTTCTTTGGGGACAAGTACGGCGACATCGTGCGGGTTCTGGAGGCCGGGCCCCATTCCACCGAGTTGTGCGGCGGCACCCACGTGGCGGCACTGGGCGACATCGGTCCGGTGAAAATCATTTCGGAATCATCGATCGGGTCGAATCTGCGACGCATCGAGGCCATCACGGGCCTGGGGCCCATTGATCGCATCCGCGCCGAGGAACGGGTGCTGGCGGAACTGGCCGAGGTGCTCAATGTGCCGGTGGGCGAGGTGGTGGAGGGCGCTCGTAAACGACTCGATGACATCAAGGCACTGCGCGAGGAGGTGAAGGCCCTCAAGCGCGACGCCGCCGGCGGCCAGGCCGGGGCTCTGGTGAGCCAGGCGGTGGACGGCATCCTGGTGGCTCGTGTTGATCCGATGGAGCGCGACACACTGCGTGATCTGGCGCTGGCCCTGCGGGACCAGGGCCTGGCGGTGGTGGTGCTCGCCACAGCACCCGACGCCGGGGGAGCCGCGATGGTCTCGGCGGTGGCCCCCGATAGTGGCTTCAATGCGTCGGCCCTGCTGGAGGCGGCCAAACAACTCATCCGGGGCGGCGGTGGCCAGGACCCGATCCTGGCGGTGGCGGGCGGGAAAGACGCCGAAGGCATCGACGCCGCCTTGGAGACGGTGCGTCAAGCGGCGGGTCTGAGCGACCGGTGAGGGCGCTGGGCATCGACCTCGGCTCGAAGCGCATCGGAGTGGCCTTGGCAAACTCGGAGGGCACCGTCGCCACCCCCTATGAGGTGGTGGCCCGCTCGGGTAGCCGCACCCGCGACCACGCTCGCATCGCCACCTTGGCGGAGGAAGCCGGAGCCGTCTGCCTTGTGGTGGGGCTACCGCTGTCGCTCGATGGCACCGTCGGTCCCGCCGCCACCGCCGCGTTGGCCGAAGCCACCGAGATCGGCGAGGCCACCGGACTACCCGTGGTTACCTGGGACGAACGCTTCACCACCGTGACCGCCGATCAGTACCTCATGACCCAGAACCTGAAGGCGGACGCTCGTCGTCGGGTGGTGGACAAAGTGGCGGCCGCCATCATGCTGCAGGGGTGGCTTGATCACCGACGCCTCGGGGCGGCCACCGAGGAGTGCGACCGATGACCGATCGGCCGGCCCACTTCAGCACTACCGCTCACCCACCAGAGGTCGAAGCCGTTGACGATGATGGGAATCGGCGGCCCCGGTCCTCGCGCCGGCGTCGCGTCCTGGTGGTGTTGCTGATCCTGACGATCCTCGCCGGGGGGATCCTCGGCGGATCGGCGTGGTGGGTGAGCCGTCAGGTGGATCCGCCGGGGGGCCCGGGCGCCCAGCAGGAGATCGATGTGCCGGTGGGCGCCACCTCCCGTGCCATCGGATCGCTGCTGGCCAAAGAAGGCGTCATCGCCAGCGGCTTTGTATGGGAGTGGTACCTCCGGATCAACGGAGGTGGCCCGTTCGAGGCGGGGATCTACGAACTTCGCATTAACTCCGCCATGGCCGATGTGATCGATGTGCTCACCGCCGGCCCCCGATCGGCGGAGGAGCGTTCCCTCACCGTGCCCGAGGGATTGATGGTGTCGGAAACGCTGGCTCGTCTCGCGTCCACCGACAAGGGCCTGGGCTTTGACCCGGTGGTCATGGCGCAGTTGCTCGCCGACGGGGAGATTGTGTCGTCGGTCCTGGGTGCGGGTCTTCCCTCCCCCGAGGGAATCCTGTTCCCGGAGACCTATCGGGTAGCCAATGATGCCGATGCCAAAGTGGTGCTGCAGCAGATGGTGGATCTGTTGGACCAAACCTTTACCGACCTTGGCGTCGAGACGGCCCCGTCCCGTTTGGAGCTGTCGCCTTACGAAATCCTCATTGTGGCCTCCCTCATCGAGGAGGAGTCCAAGGTGCCGGCGGAACGCCCGAAGGTGGCCCGGGTGATCTACAACCGACTCCGCCAGGGCATCCCATTGGGTATCGACGCCACTTCTCGCTATGAGGCCCTCATGAGCGGCCGAAGTCGAGACGACATCGATTTCACCAGTGACTCGCCCTACAACACCCGCAAGGTGGCGGGCTTGCCGCCGACGCCGATCGCCTCGCCCGGACGGGAGAGCATTGAAGCTGCCCTCAACCCCGCCGAGGGTCCCTGGACGTACTACGTGCTCGCCGATTCTTCCGGTAACCACTTTTTCACCGACAGCTATCGCGAGTTCATCAACGCGAAGAACCGCTGCGCCGCGCAAGGTCTCGGATGTGGATAGAAGGAGTGGACTGATGCTCACGGGTCGAACTCATACCGCCGGGGTGATCGGCTCACCGATCCGGCATTCCCTCTCGCCGGTCATGTTCAACGCGGCCTTCGTGGCCGCCGGCATGGACTGGGCCTACCTGGCCTTCGAGGTCGGGGAGGGAAAGGCGGTCGGAGCCATGGAGGCGATGCGGACGCTCGGACTCGAGGGCGTGTCGGTGACGATGCCCCACAAGGGGGCCGTTCTTCCCGCCCTCGACACCGTGTCGGAGGATGCGGCGTTGCTGGGGGCGGTCAACTGTGTGACCCGGCGCGGTGGCTCACTCCACGGCGACAACACCGACGGCCCTGGATTCTTGGATGCGCTACGGATCGACGAAGGCATCGAGATAGAGAGTCACGCCTGTGTGGTGGTCGGAGCCGGGGGCGCCGGGCGCGCCGTGGCCCGGGCCCTGGCGCAGGCGGGGGCTCGTGTGACCATCGTCAATCGGTCGGCGCCCGCCGCCGAACGGGCCGCCCTTCTGGCCGGTAACTCCGCCCGGGTGGGGGGTTTCGCCGATCTCGCCGAGGCGAGTCTGGTGGTGAACGCCACCCCACTCGGAATGGGGCTCGGGTCCGACCCCGGGGGCCGGCTCGAGCCGCTCCCCTTCGACGTCACCCTGCTCGCCCCGGGCCAGGTGGTGTTCGATCTCGTGTATCACCCCGCCCCAACTCCCCTCCTGGTGGCGGCCACCGCTCAGGGTCTGCGCAGTGTGCCCGGCGTCGGAATGCTGGTGCACCAGGCCGCCCATGCCTTCCGGCACTGGACCGGCGAAGAACCGCCGTTGGTGGCGATGCGGTTGGCGGCGAGCACCGTGCTGAGTGAGCGCGGCGCCGGCTAGCGGAAGATAGGGCTTGAGTTCACGGGAGAGCGTGCCGATAACTGGGGGGACACCCATCGGCATTGGAGACATCGTGGCCCTTCAGGGGACTTTGGACACATTCGCTCTTCCCGACGTACTGGCCCTTCTCGCGACGGCGAAGAAGACCGGTTGCCTGCACCTCAGTGGGGAGCGTGGCACCGGCAGTGTGTGGGTGAGCGACGGCACCCTCTCGGCCCTCGAGGTACCCCATGCCCCGTACGCCAGTGAACCGGTGGCCGCCCTGTTCGAGTTGCTCCGCTTCGACACCGGCGACTTCACTTTCGACGCGGAGGCGGTGCACGACGGACCTGGCTTCGTCGGAGACGTGATGGCTCTCCTCGGGGACGCGGAGGCACTCCTGGGCGAATGGCGGGAGATTCAGGCCGTGGTGCCCTCGATGGATGCCTGGGTTCGACTCTGCAAGGTGCTCCCGGGCGCGGAGATCGTGATCACCCAACCCAGTTGGGACGCCATCGTGGCGGTGGCCAGTGGTGCCACGCTGCGCTCGGTGGCCGACGCCCTCGATCTGACCGAAGTATCGGCCTCTCGCAACATCAAGGCCCTCGTTGAGTTGGGGATCTTGGCGGTGGATCCGCTGGCCCCCGTTCCGGCACCGACGCTGGTTCCCGACCCGGTCCCGGTAGCGACGCTGGTTCCCGACCCGGTCCCGGCAGTGACGCTGGTTCCCGACCCGGTCCCGGCAGTGAGTTCGTTGGCGGCCGTGAAGGGACCGAAAGCGGTCGCTCGTGCCCCCCGCACCGCGGCGGCAGAGGTGACGGAACCGGAGCGGTTCGTGCCCTTCGAGTTCCCCGGCTACGCCACCCCTAAGTCCTATGACCCGGTAGAAAAAGACCCGACCGAAGATCTGAGCGGCGCTTTCCCCGGGTTGTGCGACAGTCGGGAAGACGGGCCCGGTGAGGACGACGTCGACCAGCACCTCGCTCAACTGTCGCCCGAGGCGGCCGAAGCGGTTCGCCTGGTGGTCTCGGCCGAGGCCGAAGGCGCGCTCGAGGGGTCCGAACCCAGCGAGCCGTCGGCCGGTCGCGGCATGCTGGGAAAGTTCCTTTCGTCCGTGAAGAGCTAAAAGTCATCACCGGCATCAGTTGGTGGTAGGGGGAATGGTTTGACAATGCGTATCTCATCTCGACGACTCGGTGAGTTCTTGGTGGCTCGGCGCGTTCTCTCGCGTGATGCTCTCGACGAGCTTCTGGCTCGGGAAGCCCAGGACGGCATCCACCTGAGCAATCTCCTCGTGATCGACCAGTTAGTGAGCGAGCAGGATCTCATGGCGGCGGTGGCGAGCGAACTGGGGGTCCCCTACGTCGATCTCCTGGAGAGGTCGATCCTGCCCGAGGTCTGGGGGCTGCTTCCCGAAGATCTCGCCCGTCGGCACCTCGCGGTGGTACTCGAGCGGCGCTCCGCCGGACTTCTCGTGGTCATGGAAGACCCCGGTGACGAGCAAACAGTGGCTGCGCTCGCCGAGCGGTTGGGGACGCCTGTTCTTCCGGCGGTGGCGGTGCGGGCCGATCTTCTCGCCCTTATCGAGCAGATCTATGGCGGGGGTCAGACTCATGGGCCGGGACTCGCCGCCACGGCGGTGACCGATGGCCACGCACCGTCGCCGGGGTCGTCCGCTCTGCAGCTCAACGATCTGCTGGATCAGGTGCTCCTGGTGGGCGGCTCTGATCTCCACCTGGCGGTCGGCTCACCGCCGGCGGTGCGGGTGCAAGGCGAGTTGCGCCGGCTGACGAACATGGCGCCGCTCAATGGCTCTGAGGTGCGGCGTTTGGTGCTCAGCATGCTCACAGAAAAGCAACGTGACCGGTTCGAATCCGAGGGTGAGTTGGCTACCTCCCATGCCATCCCCGGACGCGGCCGGTTCCGGGTGTCGGCGTTCGTTCAACGCGACTCAGTGGGCGCAGTCCTGCGACTGGTGCCCGCCGAGATTCCTTCCGCCGAGGAACTCGGTCTCCCCGATGACGTGATCCGCTGGGCCGACCACACCAAGGGTTTGGTGCTCGTCTGCGGGCCGCACGGCTCCGGGACGAGCACCACCATGGCCTCCATGGTCGACCGCATCAACCGTGCCCGTGCTTGCCACATTCTCACGGTGGAACAGCCGATCGAGTTTCTGCACAAACACCGCGCCGCCATCGTGAATCAGCGGGAGGTGGGAGAAGATACCGCCACCTTCGAATCGGGTCTTCGCTACTCACTCCGGCAGGATCCCGATGTTCTCGTGGTGGGGGAGATCCCCGATATCGCCACCGTGCGCCATGTGCTGGCCGCCGCCGAGACCGGACACCTGGTGATGGCTACCCTGCGCACCCTCGACACGGTCAAAACACTCGAACGGTTTGTCGACATCTTTCCGGCCGACCAGCAGGCCCAGGTGCGGCTCCAGTTGGCCACCACCCTTCGCGGTATCGTCGTGCAGCAGTTGGTGCCGGCGCTGGACGGAGGGTTTGCCCTGGCGACCGAAGTTATGAAGCCCACTCCTGAGGTCCTTCGGTGTATCCGCGAGGGCGATCACGCCAACCTCGTGAAGGCGATGCTCGGTGGGGTGGCCACCGGAATGGGCACGATGGACCAGTCGCTGGCCGAGTTGGTGATGGAGGGCCTCGTGTCGCTGGAAGAAGCGGCTGATCGGGCTGTGGATCCCAACGAGCTCCGGTACCTCACCTCCGGTCTCGACGCGTGAGGCGGGTTCGTTAGGTTCGTAGGTATGGATATGGGAGGAAATGCAACGGTGGTGCTGGTGGCCGTACTGGCTGGCTTTCTCGTGGCCCCGGTACTGAACGTGCTCATCGACCGGGTGCCTTCCGCGGCGCCGCTCCGGGGGGCGAGAGAGGGCGAGGCGACCGTACCCATGTCCTGGCTGGGGATACCGGCCCAACCATGGTTGCTTCGCGCCGGCCGAACGGCGCACGGTCCGCTGCCCCGGCGATGGCTGGCGGTGGAAGTGGTGACCGTGGTGGCCTTTGCGGTCATGGCGGTGCAGTACCCCTCCCTGGAACTGGTCGCTCTACTGCTACTCACGGCGTCACTGATCACCGTGGGAGTGATCGATCTTCAGTTGTTGCGTATCCCGGATCGAATCACGTTCCCCACTCTGGCGCTGGCCCTTCCGCTCGTGTTCGCCATCTCCTGGTACCGCGACGATTTGGGGTCGTTTAAGGCGGGCCTGGCGGGCAGCGTCGGGTACTTCCTCCTGCTGCTCCTGCCGCACCTCATCTACCCGCGCGGCATGGGCTTCGGAGATGTGAAGCTGGCGCTGGTCATGGGCCTCTACCTCGGGTGGATGGGTTGGACGGCGCTCTATCCCCTCCTGGGTCCGATGCGATTGGTGCTCTACGCCCTCATGCTGGGTTGTGCCTTCGGGGTGGTGTTCGGCCTAGTGGCCCAATTGATCACCCGGGCGCGGGGCGCCTTTCCCTTTGGACCGGCCCTGGCTCTGGGGTGCTACCTCGTCCTGCTGAGCGCGGGGAGTCTGCGCGCCTGAACTAGAACGGCGGCAGGATTTCCCTTTGCCCCGACCCCTTCTCGAGGAGCCCTGAGATGGCAGTGTCTACCGAGCGCGACCCGA
Source organism: Actinomycetota bacterium (assembly GCA_009886035.1). GTDB lineage: Bacteria > Actinomycetota > Acidimicrobiia > Acidimicrobiales > VFJN01 > VFJN01. The sequence goes on along the minus strand of VFJN01000138.1, from coordinate 5,472 downwards.
TGCTCACTCGGGCCCGCCTGGCGGCGTGGCTCGAAGCCCGCACCGGCGCCGACGCGGTGGCGGTGGGGGAGGTGTCGATCCCAGGGTTGTCGGGATTTTCCAACGAGACGTTGCTGTTCGACGCGCAGTGGCAGGGTGAGGTGCATCCCCTCGCCATTCGAGTGGAGCCCACCGGCCACACCGTGTTTCCCGCCACCGCCTTCGATGCGCAGGTGGCGGTGATGCAGGCACTGGGGGCGGAAGGCAGCGTGGCGGTGCCGGCGGTGCGCTGGTTCGAACAGGACACGACGGTCCTGGGGGCGCGCTTTGTGTGCATGGACCGCGTGGCGGGCGAGGTGCCCGCCGACAACCCGGGCTATCACGGCGAGGGATGGATGCACGCGCTCGATGCCGCCGGTCAGCGACGCGTGTGGGAAAACGGATTGGACGAGATGGCGGCCATCCACCGCCTCGAGGTTGATGGGTTGGGCCTCGAGTGGCTCGCGTTGGTATCGCCGGCTCGGCAGTTGGAACTCGATCGGGAGTACCGCCGGTTTGCCGGCGGCGATGTTCCCTACCCGGTGGTGGATCAAGCTTTTGCGATCCTCGAGGCCTCCATCCCCCCCGCCGCCGACCACCCCGCCCTGTGCTGGGGCGACTCGCGAATCGGCAACATGATCTTCACCGAGGACCAACAAGTGGCGGCGGTGTTGGACTGGGAGATGGTGACCTACGGCGATCCGGTGCAAGACCTGGCGTGGTTTCTCCTGCTCGACCGCCATCACACTATGGCCTTCGAGGTGCCCCGCCTCGGCGGGCTCCCCAGCCGAGGCGAATCGATCCTCCGCTGGGAGCAGGCCAGTGGCTACTCCGCCACCCACCTGGCCTGGTACGAACTGCTCGGGGCGGCCCGGTATGCATCGGTGATGGTGCGGGTCATGATGCTCCTCGATTCCAGTGGGGTGTTCCCCGGCGCCGCCGATTCCGCCTTCGACCAGACCGGCACCCGCTTGCTCGCCGAGATGCTCGACGAGCGTTCCTGACCCACCGCCTATCCGTCGTGCCAAGCCACCCCCTGGAGCCCTGATGCTTTCGCCCCTCGATGACCTGCCCATCCACCAAGTTGCTCACCCGATTCGCCAACCCGGTACCAGCGATCGCAATTTCTATGACCGCTATTACTTCAACTGCCACCCCTGTTCCGACGAGCTGTTCCTCGTCATGGGAATGGGCCAATATCCCAATCTGGGGGTGCAGGATGCCTTTGCGGTCATTCGTCGCGGTGACGAGCATCGGGTGGTGCGGGCCTCGCGTGAACTCGGTGGCAACCGCACCGATACGTCGGTCGGCCCGTTTGGGGTGGAGGTGGTGGAGGGTCTCAAGACGCTGCGCTGCACTCTGGAGGCTCCCGAACACGGCCTGTCCTACGACCTCACCTGGGACGGCTATGTGCCGGCCTTCCAGGAACCTCCTCACGTGGATCGAAACGCCAACGGCCGCGCTTTCCTCGATGCCTGCCGCTTCGCCCAACTCGGATCGTGGAGTGGCTGGATCGACGTTGATGGCGATCACCTCGAGGTGACCCCGGACCATTGGTGGGGTAGCCGCGACCGCTCCTGGGGCATCCGTCCGGTGGGTGAGCCCGAGGCCCCCGGCAATCTCACCAGTCATCCCGCCGGGGCCTTTCGTTGGCTCTACGCCCCCTTCCGGATGCCCGACCACGCCCTGGTGTTCATTTGTCAGGAGCGAGACAACGGCAGTCGGGTACTGGAGGAAGCGGTGCGCCTTTGGCCCGACGGTCGCGTCGATTTTCTCGGTCGGGCTGAGCATGATCTGCGTTGGAATGCCAACGGTCCAGGCCTGTTCGGGTTGGTGGAGGGAGGCACCCTTCGCCTCGGCGAGCTCGAGGTGCAGGTGGAACCGGTGCTGCCCGTGCACATCGGGGTGGGTACGGGCTACGGGTTCGATGGCGACGGGTGGAAGCACGGCGCCTACCAGGGGGACCTGGAGGTGCAGGGCAAGGTGTACGACCTCGCGTCGGAGGCGGGCCGGGCCGCCATGTTCGGCATCGTGGATTCAGTGGCCAAGTTCACCATCGGCGACCAGACCGGCTGGGGTCTTTTCGAACACCTCTACGTGTAGCGGTCACCGCCGGAGGGGATCGTCACGCGGGGGCCAGGCACAGGGTCCAGGTCACCGGCACGAGGGACGGCCGGTCTGGTCCTATCGAGCCCAAGATCACCACTTCGTTGCCGCGTACCACCAGATCGGTTGCCGTGGCGTACGGCTCGCCGCTCGGGAGAATCTTGACGACGTGGAACTGGCCGTCGGGAGTGCGATCCAACAAGCCCGCCGTGAGGCCGGAGACGGCGCCAGCGGCATCCCGTTTGACGCGATCTACCGCCAGGAGGACCCGTCCGTCGGGGCCGGTGGCCAGTCCCCACAATCGGATGTCGGCGAGGTCGGCCGCACCGATGATCTCGGTGGTCGGCGGGTCGCCGGTGGGCCAATCGGCCACCAGTGGGCGGAGGGGTTTACCGATGACGAACCCCACGCCGCCCGCCCCCTGCGCGGTGGCTTCCAGATCAAATAACTTGTTATTTTCCGACCCGATGGTGGGGGACGAGGCGACGGTGGCTGTCGTCCAGTTCTGCCCATCGGAGGAGGTGAGCAACTCGTCGGTCTGGGCCTCGGCCGCTCGGCTCAGGGCGTACCAGCGATCGCCGTCATGGGCGAGGGCGCTGATGAGGGTGTCGCCGGTGCGGCCGTCCACCTGCCAGGGCGTTTCGGTCCAGGTTACGAGGTCGCTCGATCGCCACATCCGGGCCTGACCCTCGGGGGTGCGGGAGTCTTTGGTGGCGACCCACACCTCACCGTTGGCCTCGGTCATGGCCTGCGGCACATCGTCAGGCCCGCCGGGCAGTGCCTGCCGGCTCCAGACGGTTCCCCCGGCGGGCCGGACCCACAGCGACTCCCCGATGGCCACCAGCTGCCCATCCGCCCGAGCCACGAGATCGGTGACGGTGCCCTGTCCCTCACCGATGGGCAACCCCACGGGATCCACGGTGGTCGTCCCACACTCGACGGTGCGAAGCCCCGCGGTGGTGGCCGGGGCCTCCTCGGCGGCGGGCGGGTCGTTCTGAGTGCATGACGCCGCCGCCAAGGCCACCGCCACCAGTAGCGACAAGCCCCATCCTGGGCGTCGCCGCCGCTGATCTTCCATGACGGGAAACCTACCGTCCCGAATCGGTACCGGTCCCAGCGCGGTCGACCGGTAACCTCCACCCCATGCTTCGGTATCTGACCGCCGGTGAATCCCACGGGCGAGCCCTGGTCGTGATCGTGGAGGGCTTGCCAGCCGGGTTGGCCTTGGCCACCGAGCAGGTGCAGGACGAGTTGGCCCGTCGACGCTTGGGGTACGGGCGTGGACCCCGGATGAAGTTCGAACAAGACGAGGTGACCATTCTCGGCGGGGTGCGGCACGGCATCACGCTCGGATCGCCGGTAGCCATCGAAGTGGCGAACAGCGAGTGGAATCGCGATCCGGAGAAGTGGCAGCGGGAGATGTCGGTGCGGGCCGAGGACGGGCCCACGCGGGCCCCCCTCACGCAGGTTCGCCCCGGTCACGCCGACCTCGCCGGCATGCAGAAGTACGGCCTGAGCGATGCGCGCGATGTCCTCGAACGGGCGTCGGCCCGCGAGACGGCCGCCCGGGTGGCGGCGGGCACCATCGCCAAGTCGCTCTTGGCCGCTCTGGGAGTGGACATTCTGAGCCATGTCATCCAAATGGGCGGCGCCCGTTCGCCGTCGGCCACCCGCCCCGGGCCCGGTGATCTGGCCCGCATAGATGAGTCTCCCGTCCGCTGTTTCGACCCCGGGGCGGAAGAGAAGATGGTGACGCAGATCAAACAGGCGGCCAAGGACGGCGACAGTCTTGGTGGGATCGTGGAGGTCCTGGCCTACGGCGTCCCGGTGGGTCTCGGAAGTCATGTGCACTGGGATCGGAAACTGGACTCCCTCCTCGCCCAGGCCCTCATGTCGATTCAGGCCGTGAAAGGGGTAGAGATCGGCGACGGCTTCGAGGTGGCCGGCCGGCGCGGGAGCGCCGCCCATGATCCCATCAACTGGAACGCCGAGACGGCCTCCTACCAACGAGAGTCGTCGTTGGCCGGGGGCATCGAGGGCGGCATCTCTACCGGTGATCTCGTGGTGGCTCGCGCCGCCATGAAGCCCCTGGCCACGCTCAACCGGCCTATCCTCAAGACCGTTGACACCGCCACGAAAGCCGAGACGGTCTCTTTCAAGGAGCGCACCGACGTCACGGCGGTACCGGCGATGGGGGTGGTGGCCGAGACCATGATGGCGCTCGTGCTCGCCGACGAAGTTACCCGGAAGTTCGGCGGCGATTCGATGGCCGAGTTGCTCCGCAACCGCGATGCGTTCGTCGCGTCGCTCGGCTGATCCGATGATCCGTCACGTAGTGCTCGTGGGTCTGATGGGCTCCGGCAAGACCACCATCGGGCGGCGGGTGGCCGGCTGCCTGGACCGCCACTTCGTGGATGCCGATGCTGCCCTCGAGGAGATCTCTGACCGAACCATTGCCGATATCTTCGAAAGAGAAGGCGAAGGGGCCTTTCGGGATCTCGAGGCCGACACGTTCGAGGAACTGCTCGAACATCATGAGCCCTGTGTGATCGCCAGCGGTGGTGGTCTCGTGTTGCGGTCGGACAACCGCATCCGCATGCGACGCCGGGAGGTCACCGTGGTCTTTCTGGATGCCACTCCGGCCTTTCTCGCCAGCCGAGTGTCGCGCAAGGCCCATCGACCGCTGTTGCACGGTTCCGAAGCACCGCTGGAGGTGCTCACCGGGCTGCACGCCACGCGAGCGCCGCTGTACGCCGAAGTGGCCGATATCACCGTGCCCATCGAACCGTTTCAGACCTCCACCGACAAGCCCAAGCAAGCCATCGCAGAGTGCATTTCGGCGCTGGTCTTGGCCCATGAGCAGGCGGTGAGGGTGTGATCATCGTGCCGGTGGCGGTGGCCGGGGGTACCTACCCGGTGCGGATCGGCCCGGGTGCCCGCCATGATCTCGCCGCGGTGCTGCCCGAGGGCGTAGGGAGGGTGGCGGTGGTCACCCAGGCCGGCATTGGCATCACCGTCGACTCCGGCTGCGAGCAGCGCCAGACCTACATCCCCGATGGCGAGGCCCATAAGACGCTGACCACCGTGGAGATGCTCTGCCGCCAATGGGCCTCCTGGGGCCTCACCCGCGCCGATGTGGTGGTGGCGGTGGGAGGCGGACTGGTGACCGACGTGGCCGGGTTTGCCGCCGCCAGTTACCACCGGGGCGTGGCCGTGGTGCATGTGCCCACCACCTTGCTCGGTATGGTCGATGCGGCCATCGGGGGCAAGACGGGGGTGAATCTGCCGGAAGGCAAGAACCTCGTCGGAGCCTTCTGGCAGCCGTGCGCGGTGCTCTGCGACACCGAT
>VFJN01000145.1 GCA_009886035.1 Actinomycetota bacterium | reverse complement strand
TCGATCTGCACTACTCGCGTGGTGGCCGGGGTGGGGGTACCGCAGGTGACAGCCATCTATGACTGTTCGGTGGCGGCCAAACGTCACGGGATCACGCTCATCGCCGACGGCGGCATCCAGCTCTCGGGAGACATCCCCAAGGCGCTGGCCGCCGGGGCCGATGTCGTCATGCTCGGCTCGCTGCTCGCCGGGGTGGACGAGTCGCCGGGCGAGGTGGTGCTGCACCAGGGCGAGCGCTTCAAGGAGTACCGGGGCATGGGCTCGATGGGTGCCATGAAGGCGCGATCGTTCTCCAAGGACCGCTACTTCCAAGGCGACGTCGTAGACACCGACAAGCTCGTGCCCGAGGGCATCGAGGGTCGGGTGGCCTACAAAGGCCCGCTGGCCAACGTGCTCCACCAGCTCGTCGGCGGGCTTCGGCAGGCCATGGGCTACTGCGGCACCGGCACCATCGAAGAGCTCAAAGAGCGCGGTCGCTTTGTGCGCATCACCGGCGCCGGTCTCCGCGAGAGCCACCCCCACGACATCACGATCACCAAGGAAGCCCCCAACTACTGGTAGGTCTGGCCGGACGGCTTCCGCTCACCACCCACCCCTCCTGGTCCCTCGATCAGGCTGGGTAGCGGTTCGCCAGGTCGGCGAGGACCTGGAGGCAGTCCCGGGCGCACTCGTCGATGATCTGGGCGACCGGCTTGATGTCGTCGATGCGGCCGGCGACCTGGCCCGAGAGTGCCACGGCCGCCTCCATGTCGCCGCCGAAGTAGAGGTCCATGGCGTTGCCGAAGAGAACCATGGCGTTGGTCTCCGTGTCGAACTCCAGCGCGTTGGTGCGGTCGGTGCGCAGGGCCCGCAAGGCGGGCGAGGTGTGCTGGTTCAGGAACACCGTGTCGGTCTCGCGGGCATCGATCACCGCCTGCTTCCAGTTCTCGTGGATGGGCGACTCAAGGGCGGAGACCATCCGGGTGCCGAGTTGCACACCTTCAGCGCCCAACGCCAGGGCGGCGGCCATCGTCGGGCCGTCGACGAAGCCGCCGGCCGCGATCACCGGCACGTCCACCTTGGACACGACGAGCGGTAGCAGCACCATCGTGGAGACCGGTCGGGGGCTCTTGAAGCCGCCGCCCTCCCCGCCCTCGACGATGAGGCCATCGACGCCGGCATCCACCGCCTTCAGCGCGCCCTTCAGGTCGGGCACCACGTGGAACACCGTGAGCCCGGCGGCCTTGAGGGCGCCCGTGTACTTCATGGGGCTGCCGGCCGAGGTGGTCACGAACTTCACGCCCTGATCGGCGACGAACTCCACGATGGACGGGTCGCGCACGAAGGCCTGCGCGATGTTCACCCCGAACGGCTTGTCGGTGAGGTCGCGCATCTTGCGGATCTCGTCACGGATGATGTCGAGCTCGCCCGATGAGGTCTCGATGATCCCCATGGCGCCGGCGTTGGACACGGCGCTGGCCAACGGAGAACGGGCGATCCAGCCCATCGGGGCCTGCACGATGGGGATGTCGACACCGAGCAACTCGGTGACGCGGTTGGAGAAGGTGGCGGTCATGCCCCCATCCTGCCGCCCGACGGCGAAGGTCAACAAACACCGCCTCGACCACGCCCGGCCGAGGAGTTAGGCGGGGGGGCGTGGGCCGCCGGTCCCGGTTCCGGTTCCGGTGATCAGACGTAACAGCTGATGCAGCATGTCGGCGGTGGCCCCCCACACGGTGTCGCCCACCAACTCGAAGAAGTAGATCGGATGATTCGCCGCCCAGGGGAACGTCCATCGCTCCTCACGAAAAATGACCGGGTCGAGCAACTCGGACACCGCCACGGACAGGATGGCCTCCACTTCGTTGGGGTTGGCCGCGGTGGTGGGTGGACCCGCCAGCGCCCCGACGTACGGCACGATCAAGGACTGCCCGGTCACCATGTCCAGATGGTTGAGCTCCCCGATCTGCTCCACCGACGACGGCAGCAGATTGATCTCCTCGTGGGCCTCCCGACGGGCTGTGGTCCACAGGTCGAGGTCATCCGGGTCTCGCCGCCCGCCGGGAAAACTCACCTCGCCGGAATGCCTTCGCATCTCCCAGCTGCGCCGGGTGAGCAGCACAAAGAGCTCACCGTCGCGTTCGTACAACGCCACCAACACGGCGGCCGCCAGAACGTTTTCCGCCGCCGCCGTCCGCATTGCCGCCGACGGTGGCCCCGCCGCCGTTAGCGCAACACGAACATCGGCCAAGGTGGGGCGCCGCTGCCCGGCGGGTAGATCGGCCCACGGAGCCGGACCGCCCGCCAGGGCCTGGAGGGGCCGCGGAATGATCTGCGCGCCCCCTCGGCCGGAGGGTACGGGGATGGTCGGCGGCGGGGAAGCCTCCCCCGGGCCCGGCCATCCGGCCATTCCGGCGGCCGCCGCTTGACGAGCCGAACGATTTGGCCAGTCGCCGGACAACCGATCAGTGGGCGGCACTGCCGCCCGGGGCCGCCACCAGCGCCTCGAGCAGATCCCGCATGCCGTGCGTCTTGAGGTTGCTGATCACCTTGCCGGGCGGGGTGGCACCCGTCTCCCACTCCATCCAATCGGCGAGGAGTTTGCTGGGGTCGGGGAGAGGCTTATCCATGCACCCCAGACTATCGGCCCCATCCCCCGGTTCGACCGCCGTGGTAACCACCGGCCACGCTGGGGGGGTGCCTGTCCGCCTCGTGCTCGCCTCGGCCTCGCCGGCCCGCCTCCGGCTGTTGATCGAAGCCGGCTTCGATCCCGAGGTCGTCGTGAGTGGCGTGGCCGAAGACGACGTCACCGGCCCCACCGCCGACGTGGCCCAGCGATTGGCCGAGCGTAAGGCGCAGAGGGTGGCCGAGAGGCTCCCCCACCCCGCCGTGGTGGTGGGGGCCGATACCGTCCTGGATGTGGACGGTGCCACTCGCGGCAAGCCCGTGTCGGTGGACCAGGCGCGTTCGTGGTGGGCCTCGGTGGCGGGGCGCAGCGCCCTCCTGCACTCAGGACTCTGCGTCATCGACACGGCCAACGGTCGCCAGGCCAGTGGTGTCGCCACCACCATCGTGCACTATGGCACTCCCTCTGAGCAGGAGATGGATGCCTATTTGGCCACCGGCGAAGCGCTGGCGGTGGCCGGTGGATTCACCATCGACGGTTACGCCGCTCCCTTCGTGGAGCGCATCGAGGGCGACCACGGGAACGTGGTCGGCCTGTCGCTTCCGCTGCTGCGTCGACTGCTCGCCGAAATCCACATTGAGATCACCAGCCTGTGGAGAATGCCGTGACCCTGCAGATCGGCCCCCTCGTGGTGGACCCCCCTATCGTGCTGGCCCCCATGGCTGGGGTCACCGACGCACCCTTCCGGGGAGTGTGCTCCCGCTTTGGTGCTGGGCTCTATGTCTCGGAAATGATCACCGCCCGTGCCCTGGTGGAGCGCAACGAGCGCACGCTGTCGATGCTGCGCTTCGATGGGTCCGAGGCCACCCGCTCGGTGCAGCTCTACGGCACCGACCCCCGCACCTTGGGCGAGGCGGTGAGATTCCTGGTCAACGAAGTAGGCGTGGACCACGTCGACATGAACTTTGGCTGCCCGGTTCCCAAGGTCACCCGCAAGGGCGGAGGATCGGCCCTCCCGGTGCGGCAACGCCTCCTGCGCGACATCGTGCGGGCGGCGGTGGCGGCGGCCGGGGCCGTGCCGTTGACGATCAAATTCCGGATGGGCATCGATGACGGCCTGCTCACCTATTTACCCACGGGCCGCATTGCACAAGAGGAGGGTGCCGCCGCGGTGGCCCTGCACGCCCGCACCGCCGAGCAGCTCTACAGCGGGACGGCTCGCTGGGAGGCCATCGCCGCCCTCAAAGCGCACGTGACCGCCATCCCGGTGCTCGGCAACGGCGATATCTGGGAGGCCCACGATGCTCTCGCCATGGTGGAGCAAACCGGCTGCGACGGGGTGGTGGTGGGGCGGGGATGTCTCGGACGCCCGTGGCTTTTTCGCGACCTCGTCGATGCCTTTGCCGGCCGCCCGGTACAGCCTCCCCCGCTCCTCGGCGAGGTGTGCACCGTGATGCGCGACCACGCCGAACGGCTGGTGGATTGGAACGGCGAAGCCGGGGGCATGAAGTCCTTCCGCAAGCACGCCAGTTGGTACCTCACCGGGTATCCCGCCGGGAGTCAGCGCCGGGCCCGGGCCGCCCTCGTGGCCACCCTCGCCGACCTCGACGCCCTCATCGCCGAATTCGACCCCGAGGCCAGAATCAAGGACAACGCCCTGCGGGCCGCCCGCGGCCACACCAACGGCCCGCGGCCGGTGCATCTCCCCGAGGGTTGGCTGGATCTGGTCGACGACCCCACGCCCCCGGCAGGGGCCGAACTCCTCGTCTCGGGCGGCTGATCCCGGACGCGAAACGACCGCCCCGCAGGGCGGCCGTTCCTCAAACATTTCCGGCCATGGGCCTGAACTACATCATGCCGCCCATACCACCCATGCCGCCCATGCCACCGGGCATACCGCCACCGCCGCCACCGCCGCCGGCGCCCACCGGCTCGGGAGCATCGGTGATGAGCACCTCGGTGGTGAGGATCATGGCGGCGATGGACGCCGCATTCTGCAACGCGGCCCGAGTGACCTTGGCGGGATCGATGACGCCGGCTTTGACCAGGTCCTCGAACACGCCCGTGGCGGCGTTGAAGCCAGTAGGACCACTCTCGCGCTCCACCTGCTCCACTACCACCGCACCCTCGTGTCCAGCGTTGCTGGCGATCAGGCGGGCGGGGGCCTCGAGGGCCTGCCACACCGACTTGGCGCCAGTGGCTTCGTCACCGTCGAGCTTCTTGACCACCTTGGCCACCGCCGCCCGGGCCCGCAGGAGAGCAGTGCCGCCACCGGCGACAATGCCTTCCTCAATGGCCGCCCGAGTGGCGCTGAGGGCGTCCTCGATACGGTGCTTCTTCTCCTTGAGCTCCACCTCGGTGGCCGCGCCGACCTTCACCACGGCCACGCCGCCCGCCAGTTTCGCCAGACGCTCTTGGAGCTTCTCGCGATCCCAGTCCGAGTCGGTGTCGTCGATCTCCCGCTTGATCTGGGCGATGCGGCCCTTCACGTCGTCGGCGTTGCCGCCACCATCAACAATGGTGGTGTTGTCCTTGGTGATGACCACCTTGCGGGCCTTGCCCAAGAGATCGAGCGTGGTGTTGTCGAGCTTCAGGCCGACCTCCTCGGCAATGACCTGGGCACCGGTGAGGATGGCCATGTCCTGGAGCATCGCCTTGCGACGATCGCCAAAACCGGGAGCCTTGACGGCCACCGAGTTGAAGGTGCCACGGATCTTGTTGACCACGAGAGTGGCCAGCGCTTCGCCGTCAACATCCTCGGCCACGATCAGCATGGCCTTGCCCGACTGCATGACCTTCTCGAGCACCGGGAGCAGGTCCTGGACCGAGGAGATCTTGCCGTTCACGAACAGGATGTACGGATCCTCGAGGATCGCTTCCTGCCTCTCCGGGTCGGACACGAAGTAGGGGCTCAGGTAGCCCTTATCGAACTGCATTCCCTCGGTGAACTCGAGTTCCATGCCGAAGGTATTCGACTCCTCGATGGTGACCACGCCGTCCTTGCCCACCTTGTCGATGGCGTCGGCGAGCACCTTGCCAATGGAGGGATCAGCGGCAGAGATCGAGGCGACCTGGGCGATCTCCGACTTGTCGTCGATCTCCTTGGCCTGGGTCTCGATGTCCTTCACGGCGGCGGCCACGGCGGCCTCGATGCCGCGCTTCAGGCCGAGGGGGCTGGCGCCGGCGGCCACGTTGCGGAGGCCCTCCTTCACCAGAGCCTGGGCCAGCACGGTGGCGGTGGTGGTGCCATCACCAGCGATGTCGTTGGTCTTGGTGGCCACCTCCTTCACCAGCTGCGCACCCATGTTCTCGAACGGATCCTCGAGCTCCACCTCACGGGCGATGGACACGCCATCGTTGGTGATGGTGGGAGCACCGAACTTCTTCTCCAGCACCACGTTGCGACCCTTGGGGCCGAGGGTGACTTTCACGGCATCGGCGAGGGCATTCACACCGGCCTCGAGGGCCCGGCGAGCTTCGTCGTCGAACTTGATGAGTTTCGCCATGGGGGCCTACTTGACGATCGCGAGCACGTCGCGACCGTTCAGGATAAGGACGTCATCGCCACCGTCAGAGATCTCGGTGCCGCCGTACTTGCTGTAGACGACGATGTCGCCCACCTTGACGTCAAGCGGGATGACCTCTCCGGTTTGCTCGGACCGACGGCCGGGGCCGACGGCGAGCACCTTCCCCTGTTGGGGCTTCTCCTGAGCCGTGTCGGGGATGACCAAACCGCTAACGGTGGTCTCCTCGGCCTGGCCAGGCAGGACAATGATTCGATCTTCAAGGGGCTGTAGTGACATGTCTGGGCGCCTCCGTGACGCTGGCAATACGGGTTAGCACTCGGATAGTGCGAGTGCTAACCCTAGGCCGGGAAGATGAGCACTCGCAACCGTCGAGTGCCAGCGCGGAACCGACGAGCCCCCCGGCAACGTCCAACAAGGGTCCCACTCCGCCCAACCCGTCCCGAAGGTCGCCACCGTGCCCCATCCCGCCACTCCCCACCCGTTGCGGTGGCTCCGCCTCGTCACCAGCCTCGTCGCCGGCCTCGCCGTGGTGGGCGCCTCGATCGTGCTCAGCGTGGACAACGCCTCCGCCGTCGGCCTCGAGACGTTCTCGGGGTGCGGCGAGCTCCGGGCCCACCTCGTCCAGGCGGCGACCGACGCCGGGCCCCTCACCCTCGACGACGCCGACAGCCGGTCGGTCGCCGTGCCCACGGCCGAGTCGGCCTCCGGCGGCGACGGCGGCACGAACACCCAGGTCGCCGGGGTCGACGAGCTCGACGTGGTGGAGGTGCTGGCCGATGGCCGACTACTCGTCGCCCGCGACGACCGTGTGGTCCTCGTGGACGCCGGCGGGGAGGTGATCCTCGCCACGCTGCCGGTGCCACCGGCTCCGCAGATCACCGTCGATGAGCAGGGCACAACGCTCTGGGCCGTCAGCTCCGAGGGGCAATCGACCACCCTCACCCGGGCCGTCCTCACCGGGGACGGCTTCGCGGAGGCCAGCTCGTGGAGCGTCGCCGGGCGGCTCGTGGACCTGCGCCGCGACGCAGCCGCGGTGCACCTCGTGGTCGTGGACGACGGCGTGCTGCCGATGGAGTCAGGGATCGCCATCGAGCGCAACGGGGAGGTGGCCCCCAACGAGGCACTGCCCTTCCGCGGCACGTCGCCGGTTCCCTGCGACGAGGTGCTCCACTCCTCGCGGCCCGGCGGCCCGGCCACCACCCTGGTGACCTCCTTCTCGGCCACCGGGGCGCTTCGACCCACCGCCGCCGCCGAGATCGTGGGCGCCGGCGACAACGTGCTCGTCACCGCCACGGCGCTCTACGTGAGTACCCCCGCGATCGACACCCCGCGACCGGTGACGGGCATCCACCGCTTCGACCTCGACGACCTCCAGCTCACGGGATCCGGCTCCGTGACGGGTCTGCTCATCAACCAGTTCGCGCTCGACGAGCACGATGGACACCTCCGCGCCGCGGTCACCGTCGCCGGGTTCGTTCCGCTGGGGGGGCCCATGGCCATCGAGCCCGACGTGGGCGTGGTGGTGGAGGACACCGCGGGCTCAGCCGCCCGCGAGCCGGCACCAGACGAGCCCACGACGACCACGACCCCGCCGGTGCCGCCGGAGCCGCCGACCACCACCACCGAAGCGCCCTCCTCCACCACCACCACCACCGAAGCGCCGACCACCACCACCACGGTGACCCCGGCCGGAGTGGGCCTCAGCGAGATCGTGACCCTCGACCTCGACGGAGCGCTCGACGTGGTGGGCCGCAGCCCGCGCTTCGGGCACGAGGGGGAGACACTGCACGGCATCCGCTTCGCGGGTGACACCGCGTATGCCGTGACCTTCCTGCAGACCGATCCGCTCTACGTGATCGACCTGGCCGACCCGGCCGCACCAAGGGTGCTCGGCGAGATCGAGATCCCAGGCTTCTCCGCCTACCTGCACCCGATCAGCCCCACCCAGGTGATCGGGTTCGGTCCCGGCGAGGATGGCGAGGTGGTGGCGCGCCTGTTCGACGTGGGCGAACCCACGGCACCCCGGCTCCTCGACACGGTGCGGGTGGGCGCCGACAGCCCGGTGGTGTGGGACCACCACGCCCTGCGCGCCGAAGGGGAGCAACTGCTCCTAGCCGCCAACGACTGGGTGGCCGCGCGCCCGGCCCGATGCGGTCCACTGGCCAACGCCCAGGCCGAGCTCGAGGATCTCTACCGGCAGATCGACGACCAGTACCGCCAGATGGAGGTGCGAAGCGACGGCTCGGTGCCGCCCGTCCTGCCGCAGATTGAGGCACGGGTGACGGAGCTCTCGGAGTGCGTCTACCCCTCGACCTTCCCGCAGGCTCGCCTGGTGATGCTCGACCCGACCGGCACCAGCCTCCGCCTAACGGCCGTCGCCACCGGTGCTGGGGAAGCCCAGCGCGTGCTGCGGCTCGACGGTGGCGACTTCCTCGTGGTCGGAACCGAACTCACCCGGGTGGGCTCGACCGGCGAGGTCGAGGCCGTGCTCGGCTGATCAGCTCAGCCCGAGATTGGGGTGGGCTCCGGTGTCGAGAGGCGACGGGCCGTCGGACTGCCACCGGTACCAGGCGGTGCTCGCCACCATGGCGGCATTGTCGGTGCACATCGCCCGGCTCGGCAGAAAGCCGCGAATTCCGTCGGCCAGGCACACGTCCAAGAAACGCTCGCGCAAACGCGAGTTGGCCGCCACGCCCCCACCGAGACAAAGCCCGCGCGCCCCAACCGAGCGCGCCGCAGCCTGCGTCTTGGTGACCAACACATCCACCACGGCCTCCTGGAAACCGGCCGCCACATCAGCAGCGGTCACCTCCGGGTGCTTGCGCACATGGTTCACCACCGCCGTCTTCAGGCCGCTGAAGGAAAAGTCGTAGGTGCCGTCGCCCGCCATGGGCCGAGGAAACCGAATCGCCTCGAGGTCGCCGTGCACCGACAGCGCGTCGATGGCCGGCCCGCCGGGGTAGCCGAGCCCGAGGTAGCGCGCCACCTTGTCGAAGGCCT
>VFJN01000112.1 GCA_009886035.1 Actinomycetota bacterium | reverse complement strand
TGAAAGTGACCGAGGCGGCCGGTTGGCCCTCCGCTACCGCCCGCGGGACGGCATCGGAAAACGACGACGTGGCCCAAAGGGCCACCACCGCGCCGAACAGCAGGAGCGTCAGGCCGATGCCGCGGATCAAGCGCCGGGGAGGGCGCGAGGAAGCCATACCCCCAGCGTAATCAGCATTGGTGGAGTGACCACCGATGGTGGTTACTCCACCGGGAGACGACGACGGGTGGCCTCGGCCAAGAGGGCACCGGGACGGGTGGGAGTGAAGATCACCGATGGCACCGCTACCAGTTTCACGGTGCGGTCACTCCGCCGCGGCGCCACCTCCAGCGGCGAGCTGAGCACGAGTTCCAGGGCCAGCCCCAACGACCGGGCGGTGAGGTCGAGCGCGTGAGGGGGGAGCGGATCACTGGCGGGGCCGAGTCGGGCGATTAGACGCCGGGGAAACAAGACGGCTTCGGCCATCGTGTGCCGGTCGTGGAGTACCAGCCCAGCCGGTACGAACACCACCCAGCGTCGACTCAAACCGTGAAGGGCCCGGGCGGCGAACAAGGCGACCGGTAGGCCGATCGCCAGTACGAGCGCGCCGGCCACCCACTGACGGGCGGCCACCAGGAGCGGACCGGCCACCACCGGCGCAACGGCGACGATTTCGGCGAGCACGATGGGACCCAACAGCACCGCGGCGGGCACTCGAAGGGGCAGGCGGCACTCATCGCCGTAGGACGATCCGTTCACGAAGCATTGCCCCGTGAAGGGAGAAAACGCCGCCATCACCGTGAGCGAACCGGAGGCCAGGGCCGCCACGGCGGCGGCGGTGGAGCCCCCGGCCGACGCCGCCCAGATCGCGCTCACCAGCGCGGCCGGGGCCGCCATCCGCAGGGCCGTGAGGCTCACGGTACGGGGCACGAGCACGGCCACCAATACCCCGACCCAGGTGGTCCAGGCCACCGCCGCACCAGTGAGGGCAACGGCTCTACTGTGCTGGGCGAGGGCGGTGCCGAGGGCCGGGGCCACCAGGAGCGGCCCGAGCGCCCAGGTGACACGTGCAGGCCAGGGGCCAGTGAGAACGTTCATCGCGGTTGCGAGATTTGCCCACGCGGGGCACCTATGGCCATTCTCATGGCAGACCAACCGGGGGGACTGTGGCTTGGCGGTATCTGATCGAGGGCGACGCCTGATGGTAGGCATCGTGTCAGGGGTGGCCCCGCGATGAAGACGATCGACCTTCCCCAAGGTTTGGCCAGCTCCATTGGGAGCCTGCCGCACACCGATCCGGCCGTGGCCGTGGCGCTGGTGTTGGAGCGCCAACCGCGCCTGCCGGCCGCTCCGTCACTGCCGAACCGCTCCGGCGTCGAGCGCATGATCGCCCAAGCCGCCTGGGGTATCGCCGGCGTGCGGGTGCTCGAGGACGGTTCGCTCGTCGTAGACGAGCCCGCCATCGACCCCCGCCATCCGCTCGCCGAGGAAGGCGTGGACGGGCCACCCTTCGTGAGTCTGCGGTCCTTTCTCGAGGCGGTCGCCGGGCGCCAGGGGCCCATCAAACTGCAACTCACCGGACCAGTGACCCTCGGCATCGCCTTGCTCAACGTGGGGGTGCCGGCTGAACGGGCCTTTGCGGTGGCGGGGTCGGCGGTTCGCTCTCGGGCCCGCTCGTTACTCGCCGCCGCCACCCATGCCGCGCCGCTGGCGCCGCTGGTGGTTTTCCTCGATGAGCCCGGCCTCGCCGCGGCCATGCATCCCAGTTTTCCCCTCGAGTCCAATCGCACCATCGACCTCATCTCCGGTGCCCTGGCCACCATCGAGCCCCATGCCGTCACCGGTTTGCACTGTTGCGGCCCCACCGATTGGGGGGCGGTGCTCCAGTCCGGCCCGCAGATCCTCTCGCTCCCGCTGGCCTCTGGGGCCGTGGAGCAGGTGGGGGCGATCAGCGCCTTTCTCGACCGCGATGGATGGGTGGCGTGGGGCGCCGTGCCCACCACTGGCCCGATGGGTTCGGCTCCCGATCGCCTCTGGCACGCGTTGTCCACGGAATGGCGCGGGCTGGCCGAGGGTGGCTGTGATCCGGTGCGCTTACGCGAACAGGCCATGGTCACCCCGGCCTGTGGTCTTGCCACCCACGGCGAGGAGCAGGCCGAGCGGGTGCTCTCCCTCACCAGCCAGGTGGCCCGGCATCTCGAAACCCAGACCCAGGGCATGCGCCTCACCGTCGGAGCCTGATCGCCGGTCCTGGCGCGAAGCGGGCGGTTCCCCGGCATCGCTACGCTCCCCTTATGGCTGACCCGACCACGCTCGACTCGGCCCGACAGCGGTACGACGAGGTGTGCCGCACCGTGAGGGAGGCGCGCTACCGGTACTACGTGTTGTCGGACCTGGCGATGCCCGATGCCACCTTCGACGCATTGCTGCGCGAACTGGAATCCATCGAAGCCACCCATCCGGTGCTGGCCCGCGACGACTCCCCCCTGCGGCAGGTGGGCTCGCCCCTCGATGAGGCCTTTCCGCCCGTCGATCATCTCGAACCGATGTTGTCACTCGACAACGCGTTCAGCGAGGACGAACTCCGCGCCTGGGCGGACCGGGTGGCGCGGGGCCTGCCGGAGGGCAGCGTGATCGAGTGGGCCTGCGAACTCAAGATCGATGGCACCGCCATCAACTGCGTCTATCGCCGCGGTGTGCTGGCGGTGGGGGCCACCCGGGGCGACGGGGTGCGGGGCGAAACGGTGACCCAGCAACTGCTCACCATCGAGGATCTGCCCTATCGCCTCACCGACGATCAGCCCCCCGAGGTGGTGGAGATACGCGGCGAGGTGTACTACCCGGTGGAGAAGTTCAACCGCATGAACGAGGAACGCATCGAACGTGGCGAACCCGCCTTCATGAACCCGCGCAACGCCGCCTCGGGCGCGCTGCGCCAGAAGGATCCCAAGGTGGTGCGGGAGCGGCCATTGGCGATGTGGGTGCACGGACTCGGCCATCTGGAGGGGCGGAAGTTCACCACCTACTCGGAGTATCTCCAGTGGGCGAGGAGCGCCGGGCTGCCGGTCCCGGAAGCCTCCACGCGGGTGGCCACCATCGATGAGGTGTGGGCGCTCATCGATGACTTCACGGCCCGCCGTCATCTCTTTGGTTTCGAGGTGGACGGGGTGGTGATCAAGGTGGACCGGATGGACCAGCGCGAGGTGCTGGGTTCCACCGCCCGAGCCCCCCGCTGGGCCATCGCCTACAAGATGCCGCCCATCGAGGTGCAGACATTGTTGCGGGGCATCGAGGTGAACGTGGGGCGCACCGGAAAAGTGACCCCGTTTGCGGTGCTCGAACCGGTGGCGGTGGCCGGGGTCACCATTACCAACGCCACCCTCCACAACGAGATTCAGGTGCAGGTCAAGGATGTGCGCGTGGGGGACACGGTCATCGTGCGACGGGCCGGTGATGTGATTCCTGAGGTGGTGGGGAGCATCAAGGAACGGCGCCCGGCCGGGACGGCGGAGTGGCAGATGCCCGCCGCCTGCCCCGCCTGTGGTCAGCCGCTCCTGCGGCCGGAGGGGGAAGCCCACCATTTCTGCGGGAACCTGGAGTGTCCCCGGCGCATCGAAGCATCGCTCGTGCATCTCGCCTCCCGCGGTGCCCTCGACATCGAGGGTCTCGGCCACAAGACGGTGGCGGAGTTTCGCCAGCAGGGGTGGCTGGAGGATCTCGCTGATGTGTTTCGCCTGCCCGACCGTCGTGAGGACCTTCTGGGTCTGCCCCGCTGGAAGGCCACGCGGGTCGACAACCTCATCGAGGGCATCCAGGCCGGGTTGCACCGGCCTGTGGAACGTCTAGTAGTGGCGCTCAACATCCATCACGTTGGCCCGTCGGTGGCGAAGGACCTCGTGCGTCACCTGCGCACCCTCGAGGGGATCGAAGCGGCCTCCGCCGACCAGATGGCGGCGCTGGTGGGTATCGGACCGGTCATCGCCGCCGCGGTGCGGGCGTGGTTCGATACGCCCCGCAACGCGGCCCTCGTGCGGGACCTCGTGGCGTTGGGGGCGCGTACCGATACCGACCTGGCCGAACCAGACGCGGTGGCCGTGTTGCCCTTGGCGGGGATGACGCTGGTGGTAACCGGCACCTTGGTGGCGTTCACCCGCGACCAGGTGAAGGAACAGCTCGAGGCCCGGGGGGCGAAAGTGAGTGGCACCGTGTCGGCCGCCACCGTTGCGCTGATCGCCGGGGTCGACGGGGGTTCCAAGCAGGACAAGGCGGAGGCCAAGGGAGTGCCGGTGCTCGATGAAGCGGCGCTCGTGCGCCTACTGGCCGGCGAGACCCTGGCGGCCATCGTGGCCGGGGAATGATCGCCGCTCAGCTCGCCTCGAAGCACCACCGGAAGGTCTGATCGCGAAGGCCGCGGCCCTCCGAGGACTTCCACACGGTGGCCACCACGCAGTTCTCCCCGGCGAGCAGTTCGGTGATCACCGACCCTTCCCCCGGTTTGAAGAACACCTGGTTCTGCTGCGGCACGAGTCGTAGTTCATCGGTGGGGATGGCCACCCCGTTCACCGTGAGGGCTCCCTCGTAGCCGGGGGCTAGGTCGGCCCCCACCTCGAACTGCTGCACCACTTCGTCGCCTGTCCCGGGAATGAGTGCCTCCACCACATCGGGGCGCCCCGATACCGTCACCGGCTCTTGCTCTCCGGTCTGGGTGGCCTGCACCCCCGCCACGATGGCGGCGGCGGCGGCGAGCACCGCCACCGCAATGATGACCCGGTAGACGGCGGTGGGCAGGGGCGCTCGACGGCCCGCCAGGGGGTCGGCCAGGGGCTCGGCCAGGGGCTCGGTGGTATCAGGAGGCTCGGGGGTATCAGGGGGGTCGTCGGCAGGCATCGGGATCAGTCTGGCCCTCCAAACGCCGGAAGGGTGCACCGGGACCGAATGGGGAGGGAGTATCCTCGTCTTTGTGGTCATGTCCCGTATGACGGACCAAATCGGTCGAGTTCTCAGCGGGCGCTATCGGCTCATCGCTCCCATCGGTATCGGCTCGTCAGCCCAGGTGTTTTTGGCTGACGACGTTCGGCTCCGGCGTCGGGTGGCGGTGAAAATTCTGCACGCAGCGCTCGCCGAGGACGACGCTTTCCTCCGGCGCTTCCGGGCGGAGGCGCAAGCGGCCGCGGCCCTGAATCATCCCAACATCGTGGCCGTCTACGACTGGGGCGACGACGACGGTGCGCCCCACATCGTGACGGAGTATCTCGGTGGGGGCAGCCTGCGCACCATGTTGGACTCGGGGGTGCGGCTCACCCCTTCGCAGGCACTGATGGTGGGCCTCGAGGCCACTCGGGCCCTCGACTACGCCCATCGTCGCGGGTTCGTTCACCGCGACATCAAACCGGCCAACCTGCTCTTCGGCGACGATGCCCGCCTGCGGGTGGCGGACTTCGGTTTGGCGCGGGCCATCGCCGAAGCCGCCTGGACCGAGCCGCAGGGAGCGGTGCTGGGCACCGCCCGTTACGCCTCACCCGAACAGGCCCAGGGGCAGTCGGTGGATGGGCGTGCCGATGTGTATTCCCTCGGTCTGGTGCTCATCGAATGCGTGACCGGGCGGGTTCCCTTCTCAGCCGACACCACCATTGCCACCCTCATGGCCCGCGTTGGCGTGGCGGTGGAAGTGCCCGACGCCCTGGGGCCGTTGCAGAAGCCGCTGTCTCGGGCGGGCCTTCCCGACCCCGATGATCGTCCCGACGCGGGTGAGCTGGCCATTGCCCTCATGGCGAGCGCCGAGGACCTCCCTCGTCCGGCACCGCTCGTGTTGGCGTCCCTTCATCCTGTGGTGGACATCACCCAGGGCGGCACGGCGGCTGATCCCACCCTGCTCGGCCTGTCGTCGGTGTCGACCCCGGAGCCGGCGGGGGCGGTCGGCGCCGATGCTGATGCGGGTGGTCCGTTGCCCGCCGAGCCGCCGGACTATCTCGATGATGCCCTCGACGCCAGTCCGCCGGAGCGCCCGAAGCGCCGGTGGCCGAAAGTCGTTCTCGCCACGTTGCTGGTGGTGCTGGCGGCGGGAGCGGGCGTGTGGGGCTACGGCCAGGTCCGCACCCCGAGCTATCCCGTCCCCATGTTGGTGGGCCTCACGGAGGCGGCGGCGCGCGCGGAGGTGCAGCCGTTCGGTTTCACGATCGACATACGCCCGATCCGGGTAGATGGCAGCCAACCGGGTGAGGTTCTTCGCACCGATCCGGCGGCGGGCAAGGATCTTCGTGAGGGCTCCACGTTGGCGTTGTATGTCTCGCTGGGCAACACCCCCGCCCCTGTTCCCACCGACCTCGTGGGGCTGTCGATCGCCGATGCCACCCAGCGTCTCACCGATGCCGGTGGTTTCACCCCCGCCGTCACGGAGGTGAACGACGAGAAGGTGGCGGCCGGGGTTGTGATGGCCCTGGGGGCGGACGTGCCTGCCGAACTTCCCAAGGGTTCCGAGGTGCCGCTCACTGTGTCGAAGGGTCCGGTGCCGCGTGTCGTCCCGGCCGGACTGACCGGTGGTACCTACGCGGCCGCCGCCGGTGCTCTCCAGTCGGTCCAACTGCTGGCGAAACAGGTGGATGAGTTCAGCGACAACGTGGCGGTGGGGGTCGTGATTGCGCTGCGCCCGGGTGAGGGCGCCTCGGCGCCGCGCGACAGCACCGTGGAGGTGGCGGTCTCCAAGGGCCCTGATCTGGTGGTCGTCCCTTCGGTTGATGGCCTCACGCTTGATCAGGCCATCGCCAAGATCGAGGCGGCCGGGTTGGTGGTGGGCGATGTAGCCGGCCCCGCTCGCGGTACGCCTTTCACCACCAACCCCGAGCCCAATGAGAAGGTCAAGCGCGGAGCCACGGTAGATATTTATTTACGCCGTTAGGTCCTCTGTCGGCGAGGTGTTTCCGGTGTAGGGTCGAACCGCTCGCCTGCCTCGCTCGCTGGGGCGGTGCGCTGGACGTGGCGCTCCCCAGCCGCCGCGATGAGGCCACCGCTCCAGCCAGCGGGGTCGGTTATTGACCCCCGGCTGAATAACCTGATGGCCGTGCCCTCGCTCGACACCCGCCAACTCCCCCCCGAGCTGTTTGGCGGGCCAGGGGCGCACGACGACGCCGTCACCTCGAGGTCGCAACGGTGGCGCCACCACTGGCAGGGCAGGATCGCCACGAGCCCGCGTTACCCGTGGATCGTGCTGGCGGTGGTGCTCTTCGGCCTGTTCTCGGTGGGGTTCACCATCACGATCCTGTCGGTGTCGATCCCGAGCATCGCCGCCGAGTTCGACAGCAATGTGAGCACGATCACGTGGGTGGTAACCGGCCCGCTGTTGGCCTTTGCGGTGGCGGGCCCCGCCATGGGAAAACTCGGTGATCTCTACGGTCATCGCCGGGTCTATTGCTGGTCGATGGCCGCGGTGGGCGTGTTTGCCGCCCTCACTGCCTTGTCGTGGAATGCCGGATCGCTGATCGGCTTTCGTACGCTGGGAGCCGCCACCGGGGCGGCAGTGGGGCCGGCGTCCATCGCCATGATCAACCGCATGTTTCCCCGGGAGAAGCGCGTGCAGGCCATGGGGTACTGGTCCATGGTGGGAGCCGGCGGGCCGGTGATCGGTGTGGTGGCGGGCGGTCCGATCGTGGAAGCGTTTGGCTGGCGGTGGATCTTCATTGCCCAGGTTCCGCTGACCTTCATTGGGCTCGTACTGGCGCTCGTCCTGCTTCCCGAGACCGAACGTCGGGAGCGGGTGGCCTTCGACTGGCGGGGGGCCCTCCTGTTGGCCGCCGGAGCTACGTCATTACTCTTCGCCATCAACCGGGGTCCGCTCTGGGGATGGTCGGATCCCTTCATCCTCGCCGGGCTGGGGTTGGCGCCGGTGGCGGTGGCGGCGTTCATCTTTTGGGAGGCGCGGGCGCCCTCTGCGCTGCTGCCGTTGACCTACCTCCGTCGCCGCAACTTCACCTTCGGCATCATCACGCAGTTCTTCACCAACTTCGCCTACATGGGCGGCTTTGTGATCACCCCGATCTTCCTCTACGCAGTGTTCGGCTATCCCGAAACAAAAATTGGCGGCCTGATGATCGCCCGTCCCCTCGCCTTTTCGATTACGGGGCCGCTGGCGGGCTACGTGGCGTTGCGGGTGGGGGAGCGCACCGCCGCCGTGGTGGGGTCGATGTGCGTGGTGGCCTCGATGGTGGCCCTGTCGTCGGTGGCCCTGGGCACGTCAGACCTCGTGGTCATCGTGGCGCTGGCGTTGTCGGGTATCGGCCTCGGGTGTTCGGCGCCGGCGCTGGCGGCGAGCATGGTGAACTCGGTCGAGGACCACGACATCGGAGTGGCGGGCGCGTTTCAGCAGATGATGACGCAACTCGGGGTGGTCATCGGTATTCAGGTGATGCTCACCGTCTCGGTGGTGCGCACGGCCTCGGTAGGTGAGGTGGCGGCCTACGGCGAGGCCTACCTGGTGGGCGGGGCTATGGCGGCGGTGGGGGTGGTGACGGCCTGTTTCGTTCGATCCAGCAACCGAAGCGTTCCCGAGGCTCCCGTCAGCTTCCCTGCGGCATCGTTTAAAAATACGGTGGTCTGAGGACCCAATCAGTCGGCGGTGATGGCCTGAATCTTGGCGGCCACTTCCAGGGCAACGGGATCGGGGGTGCCTTGCTGCATCGCCATCAACTTGGTCATGTCGCCCTGGACCTTGATCTTCCCGGCCATGAACGCCTGCATACCCACCTGGGGGTTGCCCTCCACGAGGATCGCTTTGGCGGTGGCGTAGTCGAGGGTCACGGTGAGGTCGGGCTGGTCCAAATGCCCCAGATCCATGTCGGTCTTACCGTCGGAGGTATCGAGGTGGGCGTCGATCGTGCCCGAGCCGAAGGGCACCTCGGTGATGATCTGGTTCATGCGCACGGCGTGGGCGGGGGCGGCGACGGTGTCGGCGTACTCAGCCCGGATCTGCAGGGCGGCGGCCAGCCATTCGCTGGAGAGAAAGGGGTACTGGGCCATGGTGAGGTTTCCTCTGCGTCGTTTGGTGGGACGGACGGTAGCACCGCCCGGGTTCGGCGGGGTCGGCGCCCCTCCCGGCGGCGGCCGCCACAGCCCCGCATGTTTCAGGCCGGGGAGGTGGCGGTTACCTGCCGCAGGGCATCGCTCACCGACGCGTCATCGGAGGCCACCGAGTGCACCACGTAGCGAGCCACAAACGTCGCCAACTCGGGGAGTGACAGGTCGAGGCGGCCGGTTCGGTGGATCCGGGAGTAGTGGCCCACCGACCCCACCACGCCGAGGGCGAGCAGGGCGGAGTTCTCCTCCCGAATGGTTCCGTGGGCTTGGCCGGCTTTGATGAGTTGCACCATGTCCTTGATGTGTTGCTCGGTGCCCTCGCGCATCACCTCGACGAAGTTGCGGCCTTCCTCCTCGAGGAGCGAGAAGTAGGGCGCGTGCTCGGCCATGAAGATCACCGAACTCTCTGCACCCCGGTAGAGGTTCACCAGCGGGGTGGCGGCGGGATCGAGAGCGGCGCCCTGTTGGCGGCGCAGATTGAGACGAATGCTCCCGGCCAACTCTTTGAAGAGGGCTTCTTTGTTCTCGAAGTACCAATAGAACAGGCCCTTGGCCACGCCGGCGGCTCGTACGATGTCGATGACCCGGGTTTCGGCATAGCCGCGCTCGGCGAAGAGTTCGGCGGCGCAATCGAGCAACTGCTGTTTACGCTCGATGCCCTGGGCGGTGAGCGGTCGGTCAGGTTCCATCGTCCCAGAGCGTGCCCCAATCTTGACCGGCGGGTCAATGGCGGCCCGGCCCGGTGCTACCGTCGAGGAGATGGCGGCGAGCACTCGGCCCGAGCGGATCGCGGACCGCACGCGCAACCCCAAGTGGAAGAACCCACCACTGCTGATCGACATGTCGATCTGCATCAACTGCGACACCTGCATCCGGCATTGTCCGCCCCAGTTCGGGGCCATCTTCAACCACGGACTCGACGTGATCATCATCCCCGAACTTTGCTCGGGCTGCGACAAGTGCCTCGATCCCTGTCCGGTGGACTGCATCTATCCGGATCCGGACTGGACGCCCGCCGTCGATGCGTGGTGGCAAGAGCAGAGCAGCGACGACCCGTACCGCTGAAAAGGGGCGCTAGCCTGCGCCGATGCCCCGCACTCCCGCCGACGATGTTCATCCGGTCATGCCTGGTTGCGAGGCGTGGTCCTCGCCCGGTGGTGGCCCCCATGGCGCGCTGGTGCTCCACGGCTTCACCGGTAACCCGCTTTCCATGCGGCCGTTGGCCGAAGCTCTGGCCGAGGCCGGCTTCACCGTGGAGCTTCCTCGCCTGCCCGGCCATGGCACGAGCATCGAAGACATGGTGCACACCGGATGGGACGACTGGCTCGCCGAGGCTGAGCGTTCGCTCGCTGCCCTGGCGGCTCGCTCCGCGGAGGGCCGTTGCATCGTGGTGGGCCTGTCGATGGGCGGTGCCCTCACCGCCGCGGTGGCCGAAGGTCATCCCGAACTGGCGGGCATCGTGTTGATCAACGCACCGGTGGTGGCTTCGTCGGAGATGACGACGGCGGTGGCGGCGATGCTGGATGGGGGAATGGAAACGATGGAATCCATCGGCGGAGATATTGCCGATCCGGCGTCCGAGGAGTTGTCCTACGACGCCACCCCCCTGCGCGCCCTGCTCACGATGCTGGACGCGGGGAACGAGGTGCGGGCACGGCTGGGGGATATCACGATGCCCGCCCTGGTGATCACCAGTCGCCAGGACCATGTAGTGAACCCCGAGGACAGCAACATCCTGGCGGCGGAAATCGACGGTCCGGTGGAGCACCTCTGGCTCGAGAAGAGTTTTCACGTCGCCACGCTGGACTACGACCGAGCCTTGGTGGAGTCGGCCACGGTGGCCTTTGCGCGGAAGGTCACCGCCGACTGAGGGTCCCTTCCCCTGTGGAGTTGGTGGGGGCACCGACCTCTTCCGTTAGCGTTGCGCCCCATGGATATTGTGGCGGCCCTGTTCAGCGAGGATCTGCAGCTGCGGGAGGCACCCGGGCCGTCCACGCGCATCGATTTGGGCGGCATCATGTTTTCGATGGCCGCACCGGAGCCGGCTCCGGTCACCGTCACTCCCCATC
>VFJN01000155.1 GCA_009886035.1 Actinomycetota bacterium | reverse complement strand
GCGATCATCTACTCGGTGGCGCTGCACCGCTACCTGCGGTGGCGCCTGGCCGACTACGACCCCGCCGTTCACCTGGGTCCGGTCGGCTACCTGTTCGTCCGGGCCATGGTGGGCGCGGACACACCGGTGGTCACCTCGGGTGCGCACGCGGGGACCCCGGCGGGTGTGTTCACCTGGCCGTTGCGCCCATCGTTGGTCGAAGCCGTGAGCGCCCTGTTCGCCGGCGACGAGGAAGGTGAGCGGCAGTGAAGCACGACCTCTTCGTCCCGGTTTCGGTGCAGGAACTCCAGCCGTTCGTAAAAGCGGGCATCCTCTCGGCCGCGGAGATCAACGTGGCCTCCACCTTCGCGGTTGCGAACCCGGAGGCCAGCTTCGAGGTGCTGCTCGCCGCCGCCCTTGCCGTGCGCGCCCCGTTGCACGGATCGATCTGCGTGGACCTGGCGACGGTCCGAGACACGGTCGTCTCCTCGCTGGAGTCCACCGCCCAACTCGCCACCGCGCCCAGCGGGGGTGAGGCTGCCGAAGAGCCAGAAGCCGAACCCAACGACGATGAGGCCGAAACGCGCCCCGACTTACTGGCGCTGAACTGGCCCGATCCCAGCGACTGGCTAGCCCGCGTCGGCACATCCCCCCTCGTCCTCGTCGCTGATAAGACGGCGAGGCTCGGCGATGTCGACGGCCGGCTTCAACCGCTCGTCGTGGAAGACGGCCTCCTCTACCTGGCCCGGTACTGGTCGCTTGAGCGCTACGTGGCTGCCGACCTGCGCGAGCGCAGCCGTGCTTCTAGCGAACACGAAGCATCCGCATCGGCGGTCGCGCCAACCGGTGCCGCCGCCGCAGCAGAACGGGAGGTGAACCGCCTGTTCGCCGCCTCCGCCACCGGGGGCCACGCGGTCGACCAAGGTCAGCGGGAGGCCGCCCTGGCGGCGGTTGACCGTGAATTCGTGGTGATCTCCGGTGGGCCAGGCACCGGCAAGACCACCACCGTTGCTCGGCTGCTCGCCGGCCTCGTGGGGGGCATGGAGCACCAAGGGGTAGACCGTCGCATCGCGCTGGTGGCACCCACCGGTAAAGCCTCGGCCCGCATGACCGAAGCCATCCGCCACGCAGTAGGCACCCTCAGCGATGTCTTGTCTCCGACGGTGGTGGAGCACCTCAACACGCTTGAAGCGGTCACCATCCATCGTCTGCTCGGCAGGGGAACCGGTGCCGGGTTCCGCCACGGTCCCGCCAACCCGCTTCCCCACGACATTTTGATCGTGGACGAGGTTTCGATGGTGTCGCTCTCTCTCATGGCCCATCTCCTGGCCGCGATACGACCCGGCGCCAAGGTGATCCTGGTCGGAGATCCATACCAGCTCGCGAGCGTGGAAGCTGGCTCCGTGCTCGGCGACATCGTCGGCATCGCTGACGGTGTCCACGCGGAGCCACGACCGCCCGCCGCCATTCGTGACAGCGTTCGCACCCTCAGCGTCGTCCACCGTCAAGGCGACGGCTCGGCGATCCTGGAACTGGCCGCCGCCATCCGGGAAGGACGAGCCGACGACGTCATGGCCCTCCTGCACTCCGAGCGTCCCGACGTGACCTGGATCGACCCCGGCGACACCAGCCACAAGGGGCGACTTGTCCGCCTCGAGACGGAGATCACCGACGCTGCCATCGAGTCGGTGGAGGCCGGCCGGGCCGGCGAGATCGACCGGGCGTTCGAAGCGATCACCCGGGTCAAAGTGCTCTGCGCCCTGCGCCGAGGGCGCGACGGTGTGGCCGGATGGAACCAACGGGTCGAGCGCAGGCTCCGGTCGGATGGACTCATCGGCCCGTCCCGCTCCTACTCAGGTCGACCGGTCATGGTCACGGAGAACGACTATCTCAACGAGGTGTTCAATGGCGACGTCGGTGTGGCCGTCCAACTCGGTGAGCGCTACCAGTTGTGGTTCAAGCGCTCCGGTGGCCACCAGATGGTCGAAGAAGTGCGGCTCGATCGGTCCGTCACCCAGTGGGCTATGTCGATACACCAGAGCCAAGGCTCCGAGTTCCCGCATGTCGTCGTCGCCCTACCGCCTCCGCCCTCGCGTATCCTCACCCGGGAGCTGTTCTACACCGGCGTGACCCGAGCCCAGCAGCGGCTCACCGTCGTGGCCAGCGAAGCGTCCGTCCGGCTGGCCGTCGAACGACGCGTCGCCCGAGCGTCAGGGTTGTATCAGCGACTGACCAGCGGCACTGAGATCATCTGACGGGGCCGTTTGCCAACCGGCGAGAAGCGACCGCATGGCGACTCCTCCGGTGAGGGTCGTGAGCACGACCCCGCCCGCCACCGGCTCTGCACGAAGGCTCCCCATTGAGCATCTCGCCACTGAGCTTGCTTGGAACTTCGACCCCCCGAATGAGTTGCCCGATGGTGCAGGGCATCGAGGAGGGACGACTGATCGAATACCATCGAGGTATGCCTTCCGGTCGCCCGCGTACCGTTGATGAGATTCCTGTCGCGCACACCCCTCCGGGTGGATTTGGGGACACCTTCCCCGAGCCTGTCCTCGAGGGGTGCACCGAGCCGATTGTGGAGGGAGCCCCGGACCTGCGCGGATTGTGGCGCGCCGTGGGCGCCGAACGCGCCGGGGTCCCGGTGGCCCACGATGATCCAATCCTCACCTACGTCGAACGTATAGAGCAATGTGCGGACCGAATCATCGACATGGGGGGCGGAACCATTGCCGATGCCCGAGCCGATGGCACGGAGGAGCGCGGGGTGCATGACGTTTCGGTGTTCGACTTCACGACCCCGATCCACGTGATCGCCACCTACGAGAACGACGCGTTCATTCTGCGCCCCGTCGGCCTCCCGGGCCTCGAGGTAACGCGCCGGCTCGATGCGGAGGGACGAATGGTGTGGACGAGGCCGGATGGCGGTGGTTTGGTGGTCACGCTCGAGCGGGTGGGAGACGGCGCCGGCACTCCCGCCAACACCTTCCTGGGGCCCCGGCGATCGGGCTGATTCCGCCCGGGGAGTCAATCCCAGTCGGTGGTGGGCGCCCACCGGTGAAACGGGTCGAAGGACGATCTCGGCAGCCCACGCCGCTTCAGGTCTGATCATCGTTCTCCCCGGTTCACCCGGTGCGCCCCAACGCCTGACCTCGGGGGGGGTCGCTCGGCCCGCCCCAGGGTGCGAAAACCGCAGGCACTGATGGGGAGGCTTATAAAGTTCCCTACGCTGACTCTCAAAGGAGACGGTTCGTGATTGCTGGTTTCAGGAAGTTTGTCATTCAGGGCAACGTGGTGGACCTCGCCATAGGCGTTGTGATTGGTGCTGCCTTTGCCGCTCTGATCAAACAGTTCACCGAGTCGTTCATAACCCCTCTGATCAACCTGGTCGCCGGTGGCGGCGATAAGGCAGGGACGTTCACCATCAACGAGCAGGTGTTCGACTACAGCGCCTTTTTCAGCGCGGTGATCACGTTCGTGATCACCGCGGCCGTCATCTACTTCGCGGTCGTCGTCCCGATGAATGCGCTGAAGAGCCGCCGCTCCGCTGGTGTTGGGGAACAAGACGTCCCTCCCACCCCGGAAGAGCGGATGGTCGAACTGCTCGAGCAGATCGCCACGAAGTAGACGTTCGGGCGACCTGCTCGGTCCCCGGCCTAGCCGCATCATCGGGTCGGATGCCGGTTCCAGGCGTTTCGTTCGAGTGCGATGCTGAGCGGCCGCATGCGGTCCACGAACTCATCTCGATGCTCGTCCGTGGCGGCGGCGGCGAGCGCGGTGGCCAGGCCATGCCGTGCCGCGATCAGGAAGCCGGCGTCGTCCAAGCGCCCGGCGCTCCAGTGCATCATCGCTCCGATGTAGCCCAGGAAGATCTGGCGGCCGAGGCCATCGGCGTCGATGTCGTCGCGGATGATCCCCATCGCCTGGGCCCGGCGCATGGCTTCGACCTGAAAGTTAGACGGATCTATCCCTTTTTTGGCGGCGTAGGCGCTATGGGCGATGGCCGCGACCTGTCGGTAGGCCGCCGAATTGGACACGAGGGACTCGACCGCCTGGTCGATGACCAAGGTGGCGACCGCGATCGGGTCGGTGGGTTCGAGGGCGTCGATCGAATCAGAGAGCTGGCGGAGCAACCGCTGGGCCGCCGCGTGCATGAGATCCGTGCGAGTGCCCACGAGGTTGTAGACGGTGGCGGACGCGACGCCGGCCGCCGCCGCTATCTCCTCGGTGGTGATCTCTTCGGACGATCTCGTCCCGAGCAGCGAAATGGCGGCGTCGAGGATCGCCTCATGCCGCTTGGCCTTGTTCTCGTCGCGTAAGCGGGTCACCCGGCCAGTCTGACGCGCCACCGGTCGCTTGACACGGCTCTAAGTTTAGAGTCTACTCTAAAAATGCGCCATGACGAGCAGGTCCGGCTGATCAAGGAGCTGTGTGCCCAGCTCGATGCGGGCACGACGGTCGACGCCGGGGGTCTGCGGCGCCTGCCGACGAGCGACTACACCGACGCCGATCGGGCGGCGCGAGAGTGGACAGAGTTCTTCATGGGGTTCCCGCAGTGTCTTGGCTTCTCCGGTGATCTCCCGGGGCCGAATTCCTTCATCACGAACAACGATCTTGGCATCCCGATTCTCGCCACCCGCGATGAGGCCGGGACGTTCAAGGCGTTCGTGAACTCGTGTCGGCACCGAGGCGCCTTGGTGGAGACCGAGGAGCGCGGGACGAAGCGGCGGTTCGCCTGTCCGTTCCACGGGTGGACCTATGACGGTGACGGGGCGCTGGTGGGGTTGCCCAAGGCCGCCCACTTCGGCGCCGTCAACACGGAGTGCCTCGGGCTGCGCCCACTCGCAGCCGAGGAGCGGCACGGCCTCCTGTTCGTCCACCCGGATCCGGACGCCACGATGGACCTAGACCACTTGCTGGGCGAGTGGTTCAACGACGAGTTCCCAACCTGGCACTTCGACCAACTCGAACCCCTCGTGCAGGACGCCTACGACACCGCGTGCAACTGGAAGCTTGCGATGGACACCTTCGGTGAGACTTATCACTTCTCCGTGCTGCACAAAAACACGCTGTTCAACGGGTTCCACGGCAACGTGCAGTGCCACGACGAGGAGGGCCACCTCCACCGCATGGTCCTTTGCCGCCGGAACATCGACACGATGCGGCTGCTGC
>VFJN01000192.1 GCA_009886035.1 Actinomycetota bacterium | reverse complement strand
GTCCAGTTCACCGCATTCTTGCCTTCCTTGATCCACTGCTCCGCCGTGCCACGCTTGTTGTAAAACTGGACCACGCGCCTTGAACGCCATTTCAGGTTGGTGACGACGAACCCGATCCGTGGGAACAACTCGCCGGCGTGCCACGCGATCTGCACCACCACCCGGCGGTCCCGGTCCCACGACCCGGCCCGGTACCGGAAACTGTGGTAGACGCACTTCGGCTTCCCCGACGGCCGGCCCACGGGGCGTGTCAACCACGGTAAGATCTTCCGGTCCAGAACGGGGTTGGACTTGAGCCGGATGGCGTACCGGAACCCGTTCCCCTCCAGTACCCCGAACAACTTGGGGAACGCGAACGCCGAGTCCCCGCGGAAGAACTTGGGGATGTTCTGGTCCCGATACCGTTCGATTACCGGCACCAGCACCCGCCGCCAGTACTTGGCGCTGGCGTGGTTCCCGCGGCGGAGCATCGCGCGCTCCAGGTCGCCGAACTGGTTGAACAGGAACAACGGGTGGTAACAGGTGCACTCGAAGTAGCCGTTGTACGCCGACCCCTGCTGCCGCCCGTAGGTCGGGCTCACCGAACTGTCCATGTCGAGGATCAGCTTGGTGAGTTTCCGGTGCCGGTGGGCACGGTCGATCCAGGTGCCGGGAAGATCGATCAGGTGCTTCAGGTTCTCCTTGGTGCTGAGGGTCTGGGTCTCGAACCGTGCCATCTCACTGGTGGACGCCGCGGTGGCATCCTTGGCCCGGCCACCGACCACGGCCCGCATGGCCGGATCGACACACAGACGCTGTGCGTCGTTCACGTCCTCGTACCCGGCGAGTCGGCTGTAGATGGACTGACGGAGGAGGGCTTGCAAGTCGTGTTGTGTATTCCGGCCGGTGCGGGAATCGTGTAGGCCGGTCGCGGCGGTGGTGGTCAATCCGAGTGCGTCGTCGAGTTCGCGGTAGGCGAGGAGGCCGGCGTCGCTGGTGACGGTCGAGCCGTGGAACTCCAACTTGATCTCGCGGTCGAAATCCACGCGCAGGGGGTCATTTCGGCGGTCACCCATTGGGTCCCTCGGTCATTTCGGCAGGAATGGTCGGAAACGCTGGGAATCCCAGGGTTCCGGCGCACATGCCGTGCCGAAAGCTGAAGGTCATCTGGGAAATAGGGGTTCGAGCGTGTTCGTTGACGACACTTTCCAAGTATCCGGCCGCTCGGCCTCTCTGTGACATACCTTCCTTGATTTCGACGTTGCGCGGTATCTGAACCATCTTGTAGACGTATTGAGGTGATTGACCTGGTGGCACCCACGGGGGCGGATCTGGAGCGAGTTCCGCGACTACGCGCCGTACCGTAGGAGGCGAAACGGGAACAGGCGGTGAACCGAATTCAAGCCCCTTCGTGTTCGCTGCTGCGACCCACTCGCCGACTTCCCCACGACGGAGGTGATCAGTCGGTTTCAGGTCACCACTGGCGGCCATCAGACGAATGGTCGAGGCGTCAAACGGCCCGCGAATTTCGCCGTCGGTAGAGGTGTACCACCCCGCACTCATTGACCGCCCTCCGCATGACCACTGGCGATCTCAGCGAGCAGCAACTTCTGGAACGTACCCGCGGCGGCTTTCGGGTCCGGTGCCGCGGCGAGCAGCACGGCCACGCGCACAGCTTCCGCTTTCATCGCGCTGTCGAGCGCGGCGGACGCCACCGCGTCGAAAAAAACTTCCTTGGTCAGTGTCACTCCCGCCCTCCGGCCGCGGCCGATCGCGGGTGGGGGCGAAGCGTTTGAACTGACCGCGAGTTCAGTTACCAGTTCTTCAAGGAGGGTAACCTTCTCGCTGCGACCTTGTGCGGACATGGCTTACCTCAGTTGCAGAGGGCGCTCTTCGAGCATCACCCCATTGTACCAGAACTGGACCGAATACCGTCCCGCTCGCGGGAAGGTGCAGTCGCGGATACGGAACGGCACTCCGATGACTTCCAACGGGTCCGGGCCGAACGTGATTGTCCGTCGGCGCGTCGCGAACACCGGTTCGTCGGTGTCCTCCGAGATGCAAACGATGTGACCTTCGCCGACACCGCGTCCGCTCGCGAGCGTGAGAAACACGCAGAACTCTCGATAGCGAAGCGGATATGGCGGGTCGTCGAGCGCATAAATGCTTGTGAGCAACCCGACGATGGTGATGCGGTGGTCGTTGTCCTCATCCACCCGCCAATCGTCGCACAACAGCATGTACCGAACGATGGGTGCGACATCCATACCTCGCCCTCTGGTGGTTATTGACCGCCGACCCGATGTTACCCAGATTCCGTTTTCGCAACAACTCCCGAACGAACCCACGCCTTCTCTCGCGTGTCGCTTCCTTCGCCTTTTGGCACTCGCCGTTTCGACCCGCCCTGGATTCGCTCGTCGCGAAAAAAAGACCGCACCCGCAGTCGGGCGCGGAAGACGGCAAAACCAAGATCGCTCGTCGCGGTCTCGGAGCTTCGATTCCCATGCAGAAGACGCACGTCAACGTCGGCACCATCGGCCACATCGACCACGGCAAGACCACACTCACCGCCGCCATACTCGCGGTCCAGGCCCAGAAG
>VFJN01000045.1 GCA_009886035.1 Actinomycetota bacterium | reverse complement strand
TGGCATGGGCTACCTGATCGAGCAGCAAGCTCAGCGACTCGAGGAGCAGAAGGCGGAGATCGCGAAGCTTCAGGCGGAGCGGGATGCCGCCCTACAATTCGCCTTCCGGAAGAAGATCGAACGCTACCTCGCCGACCCGAAGCAGTTCGTGCTCGACTTTGGCGACATGCCCGACGTCGTCGATGCCGCCGAGGGGATCGCCGATGCAGCTCTCGAAACGATCGACGGCTACGAGCGGCGCAAGCAGGCGAAGGCAAAGTCGCGCAACGAACAGCTCCCATCCCACCTGCCACGGTACGAGGTGAAGCTCGACGTGCCTGAGGATCAGAAGACGTGTGCCGAGCACGGCGAGCGGCGTGTCATTGGCTACGACTGGCAGGAGACGCTCGAAGTCGTCCCACCGAAGCTGATCGTGCGTCGCACCGGGATCCCCAAGCTGGCCTGCCCGAAGGGTCTGGAGTGTGGCGTCGTCGAAGCGCCGCGGCCGGTGGGCCTGGTCGAGGGCAACAGGTATGACACGAGCGTGGCGGCCGAGATCATGGTTGCAAAATACGCCTACCATCGTGTGCAAGGAAAAGCTGTTTCCAGGTTCTTCGGGGAATTTCGTGGCACGGTTTGGCGGATTCGGGACCGGCGATGGCTTAGATTGGTGGGATGGAAACACTTGCCACCCACTACGCCCGACTGCTGGGAACCGACGACTCCTGGCGGGTTGAGTCGGTTGACCTGCGGCTCGAGGATCGCCGAGTCGACGTCCGCTTGAAGCACATCGGCTTGGGCGTTGCCTGTCCTGAATGTGGCCGCGACTGTGGCCTTGCTGATCATGCCGATGAACGGCGTTGGCGGCACCTCGACACCATGCAGTTCACAACGGAGCTGGTAGCCCGACTCCCTCGATGCCGCTGCCCAGAGCACGGAGTGAAAACGATCGTACCTCCGTGGGCCGGAAAGCATAGTCGATTCACCCTCCTCTTCGAAGCATTTGCCATCGAAGTCCTGCAGGCCTGCCGCAACGTCAAAGCCGCTGCAGCCATTCTGGGCCTCTCCTGGGATTCCTTACAGACGATCATGAACCGAGCTGTCGAGCGGGGCCTGGAGCGGCGTGAGGCAACGCCGATTCCACATCTCGGGATTGATGAAAAGAGCTTTGGAAGAGGCCATGACTACATCACCGTGCTGACAGATCTCGATGGCTCCCGCGTTCTGGACGTTGTTCAGGACAGGACGCAGGTCGCGGCGGAAGCGGTCCTCCAGACCCTGACGCCTGAGCAGCGGCACCAGGTTCGCGCCGTGGCAGCCGACATGCTTCCTGCGTACGCCAATGCCGTGGCGAAACAGACTCCGAATGCCGAGTTGGTGCACGACAAGTTCCACGTGGCCAAATACCTCGGAGAAGCTGTCGATCAAGTACGCCGAGCGGAGAACAAGGATCTCCAAGCGGAAGACGATGACCGGCTCAAGGGTACCCGCCAGCTCTGGCTCTTCAACAAGTCCAACCTCTCATGGAAGCAGCGCCGCAGATTCGCAGCCATCCGCCGCAACGGGCTGAAAACGGCCCGAGCTTGGGCAATCAAGGAGGAGTTCCGCTGGTTCTGGCGACATGTCTATTCCACGAGTGCCGAAGAGTTCTTCAATCGGTGGTACGCATGGGGAGCAAGGTGCCGCCTTAAGCCTGTGGTCAAGGTGGCCAAGATGCTCAAGCGGCACCTCCCGAATCTGCTGAGCTACTTCCTCTATCGAATCACGAATGCTACGAGCGAAGGCTTCAACAGCGTGATCCAAGCCTTGAAGTATGCAGCCCGTGGCTTCCGCTCGTTCACCAATTATCGAACGCGAATCCTGTTCTTCTGCGGCAAACTGGATCTTAAGCAGCAGTTACAGTGCCACTAAAAGTCCCGAAGAACC
>VFJN01000165.1 GCA_009886035.1 Actinomycetota bacterium | reverse complement strand
GTGCCAACGGCAACGGGACCAACGGCAAGACCAACGGCAACGGTGCCAACGGCAAGACCAACGGGACCAACGGCAACGGTGCCAACGGCAAGACCAACGGGACCAACGGCAACGGGGCCAAGACCAACGGTGCCAACGGTGCCAACGGCAACGGGACCAACGGCAACGGTGCCAACGGCAACGGTGCCAACGGCAACGGCAACGGCAACGGCAACGAGCCTGATCGGGACGAGATTGACCGGTCTGAAGAGCACTAGGTTCGATTCAGTGATCAGGCCGAAATCGACTGAGTGGCCCGAGTAAATCCACCACGTCGGCAGATCTCTAGCGATACAGATTGTGGCCCTGGACCGGCCGCACACGAGGGACGGGCAGCCCCTGATCGGCTAGGCGGAACCGGTGACGATCGGACAGGACTGTCTCTAGTAGGACGGATTATCGCCGCACGTCTTATGTGGTCCTCGATTCGACACCGGGGTCCTGCTCGACAGGCCCTT
Source organism: Actinomycetota bacterium (assembly GCA_009886035.1). Lineage (GTDB taxonomy): Bacteria > Actinomycetota > Acidimicrobiia > Acidimicrobiales > VFJN01 > VFJN01. The sequence continues at coordinate 11,258 of VFJN01000165.1, read as the reverse complement.
TCCGCTCGAGCGGTGGAACGCCACCCGATCCGACGACCGGTTACCACCAAAAAGAACGAAGGATTTCGTGCCCGTACCGTGGCTGGTCAGGCCCGCCGAGAGGGCGCTGCTGCGCACCATCCGCTAGTCCCTGCTGGGTCCGCCCGGAACAGATCAGTAGGGATTGAATGCCTCGCACCAGAGGAGCATCACCAACGTGGGCAAGGGGATGCCGCCCACAATCGTGGCGATGACTACCCCTGTGAGCTCTCCGCTTGGATGCCCACAGCCACCCACCTCTGCCTTTCCGTGGACCGATGCTCCTCTGCCAACAACCTGCGGTCCGCCAAGGAATCATGCGTCGAATCGAACCTCAGCACCGGCCTACGACACCACTAGGATGGGAGGAGAATATGTTGGGCGTCGTCCCACTGGTCAAAGACCCATGAACCCAACTCCCGCCGACCCTCTTCATGTGAATCAAAGCGACAGCGCGGTAGCACCGCCCGATTTTTGGCGAGAGCGTCGCTCCCAGCATCCCCACTTCTGTGCGGCCGTCATTGCCGACGCTAGGTGCACCATGGCCTACCGAGGAGAGGGCGGCCAATTTCGTTCTCGGCGCCATGCTGCAACCCAATGCCTGCGCCTTCTCCTAGTGAGTGACGCCTTCTTTGCCCAGGTCTGCTATCGAGCAAAGGCTCGAATGCAGTCGCTACGAGTGCCGTTTCTACCTCGGGTGGCCCACTGGTTGGCCATGACAAGCGCCCAGGTTTCCATCGGGAATCCCGTGGTAATCGCACCCGGGCTCTATCTCCTGCACGGACAAGTGGTGATAGACGGAATTACCACCATCGGTCCCAACGTCCGCATCGCTCCATTCGTGACGATTGGACTGCGCAGTGGGGATTTCGCTGGACCCACCATCAGCGCCAACGTGGAGATCGGCAGCGGGGCCAAGGTCCTCGGTACCGTTCGAGTTGGGACAGGCGCCAGAATCGGTGCCAACGCCGTTGTGCTCACCGACGTTCCCGCCCGCACCACGGCCATCGGTGTGCCCGCACGAATACATCAAGGCCCTTCGTCGGCCTGACCGACGCGCTGAGCAGTACCCACCGATGCAGCCAGGTAGGGCAGGTAGGCCGAGGTCACCGACCCTAAGAACAGCGGCTGGTTCGACGGCGGCTGATGAGCACGTCCACAAATTGCCTCATAGTCTGCCCGCATCTCCTCCTGAGTAAGCCGTCCCGAGGTAGCCGCACCGCCGTGGGTCTGGTGGAAGGTGCCTTCCCCAAGGAGCACCACCAGTTGGGCATCGTCAAGGGCACAAACCCGTCGATAAAGGTCGTGGTTCACCATTCCCCCACCGGGCAGCGCAAAGCGCTCATCGAGGCCCCCCACCTCCTCCCAGGTTTGGCGGTGCAAGAAAAGCGAACTGCTTTCCCCCATGGCACCGAAGAGCCCCCGCGCCGACGATGCCGCCGGAGTGGAGATCGAGAAAAGCCCGTAGCCATTGGTCTCCCAGCCCGCCTGATCAAGTAGGTCATCCTCCGTGTCCTGGTCGTATCCTGCCCCGTCGGCCGATGACGACACGCCCGGGCCGAGATGCCAAGCCGGGGCCGTCACCACAGGTCGTTGCGCCACGGATGCGCCACGAAGGGCGGACGCGAGCAGGCCCGGGGAAACCATCCGGGCACCATCGATGATCAGGCCGACCACCGCCCCGCGTGCCCGCGAAATACCCAGATTGGCAGCCCTCACTGGTGATACGTCCGCCTCCTCGATCCGGTACCGGTAAACCGAAGCGGCGGCGCCAGCGGGGAGGGCCGCTTCCAACGGCACGGACGAACCGTTGTCCACCACCAGGATCTCGTAGTCCTCGGGAAGAATGTTGCGTTGGTACGGCGCTGCCAGCGACCAGAGCGTGCGCGGCAACTCCCGCTCCATGTCATGGGCCACCACCACCACGCTCAGGGCGATTTCGGGCCGCTCGGGCGGGGCGTTCATGGGTGCGCCGGCCCCGCTACTGCGACCGCCGCCGGCGCCACACCAGTGCAATCAAGACACCCGACGCTGCCACCGCCGCCGCCACCCTGACCGCACCGTCAGCGCCCTCGCCCGATTCGGTGTTAGCACCCTGCGGTCCGGCCTCGGTGGTGGCAGTGAGATAATCGTCGGCGGTTTGGGTCCCTGCTGTTTCAAGTAAATCTGCCTTCCCCTCCAGCGCATCAGTGACGCGTGCCGGAGCCACAAACCAATTCTCCGGGGGAGGAGGCGGCCCCCCCGGAGCGGCAGCTAGTGGTTGGTTCTGGGGCCAGGCCACGTACACCTGGCCCGCACCGGTCGCGTAATAGACCGTGTTGACGCCTAGATTGCCCGGGCCCCACTGGCCGGAGATATCGACGCGGGTAACGGGCAGATCCGGCGGAGGAGCCACCGCGATATCGGAACCCCCAAAAAAGGCGGTTCCAATCCAAGACTGAACAAACACGGCGGCTTGGCGGGCGCTTAAGGATCGGACCGCGGATCCGTCAGACGGAGTGATAATCGCGCCCGAGAAGTACAGTTGGTCGCCGATTCCCACCATGCCAGCCAACGGGTCGGCGGTCGTCGTCGGCGTTTCGTCAGCCGCTTGTGCCGCCACTGACCACCCCGAGGCCAACCCAACTAGCAGCACCCCACTCAAAACGAGCCCCACCCGAAGTCGCGTTCGCATGCTCACATCCTAATCAACGCGAAAGGGGGCGGGCCCGCAGGCCCACCCCCTTCCTCGCATCGTCTAGTTGTGACTAACCAACTAGATCAACCGTTACCACACTTGAAGCTCGCGTTCGACGGGGACGAGGCGTAGATGCAAGTCCGGGTGAACTGGCCGGCGGGTGCATAAACTACCCCGACGGTGTTTGACGTGAGCGTCGCAATCGAGGTGTAGCCCGCACCATAGGTGGCGGCCTGTTCCAGATTCCGCACCTGGGCAGTTCCCGGACGGCCGGTTCCGGACGGCAGAGTAGCTACGCCCGACGTTTGGGCCTGCACCCGCAACGAGTAGCCCAAGCCCGGGGATGTAGCCGTACCGGGACACATCGCTACGGTCGTCGGGGCGTTGGGCGTCACGACGTCGTAGAAGAAGTCACCGGGAACCAAGGTGTTGTTTCTTTCGACGACGAAGGCGGAGAAGTCGGCCGCTGACGTATCCATGTAGATCTGGCCGAGCACCTTAGAACCTGCCGGAGCCGTGTTGAACGCTGCCGAGCCGGAGAAGTCGCCCGGGTTTTTCCAAGTTGCGACCACTGCGAAGCCTTCGGCCTCTTCTGCCGAACAGGCCTGAGAGCCCGCCACGAGGGACGGGTTGAGGTCCAAGTTGATGCCCTGGCTCGCAACCTGGTCGCTGGTGTTGACGCCGTTAGGAGCCGTAACCGTGGGATCACCAACCACCAACTTGAAAGCGGCCGCGGTGACTACCATGGCAGCACCGGCAGAGGTGGCATTGTTGCCAGCAACCGACGTGATGTAGGTATTGGCCGGGATGCTGGCAGGAGTGGTGATGTTGTACATCGGGAGACCAACATCAGAGGTCTTGAACTTGCACGCCGCTGACGTGACCACGGTTATCGTGTTGGTGGCGTCACCACACTGACGGGTTGACGTGGTCGCCGAAGCGCTGCCGAAAGTGATCACCGTGGTGGTGCTGCTGGCGGCAAGGGTGGCATTGTTGATGGTGGCAACCGGAGCAGCCACGGCCGTGATCGTCGTGTCCGGAGCGATTTCCGTCCCCGTCACGCTAAGCCCAATATCGGCTGCCGTGAAGTTCGACAGCACCGAGGTGAGCGCAACGCCTGCGGCGGCGAAAGAGATATTGGCGGGGGCGGTGGCACTGTTCGCCATGCGACGGGCCTGGAAGTTATCAATCCTGAATTTCTGGGCCGCCGGGAACGCCGCGGTGGTTGCAGCGCTCAACGTAACGAGGCAAGCGCCGCTGATGCTCTTGACGAAAGCACCAGTGGGCACGCCGTTGCCGGCGACATAGGGATCAGCCGTAATTGTGTAGTTCACCCAGCCGGTGATGCCGGTGCAGTTCGTAGCGGTAAAGGTGTTAGCCCCAAGTGCGACAATGGCAGTCGAGGTGACCGTACGGGCCGCGCCATTGTGGTAGTTGGCGTTACCGAAGTCCGCGAGGGTGAAGCTTGCGGCAACCTGACTCGTCCCGGGCTGGTTGTTGAAGAGGCAGGAGATGACCAGGCCGCTCTGGGAGGAGGGCATGGACGGGTACTGGCCAATTTCGGCACCTTGGCCAGCGGCAGCGTTGCACCCGTCGCCGGAGACGACAACGGCGGAGGCCGGACTGGCGCTCAGCAGCGGTGCGAGGAGGGCGGTCGCAAAAGCGACCGCCATCAGAGTGGACTTAGTACGACGCATGAGAAATCCCCCGTGGGTGAGTTGAGTAACTTTTGGCGTAGCAGACGAGGAAGCCCCCCGGCTGCCGACCCCTTCTTTGTAGCAGAGGCACAGGCGAAAAAGCCAGGAAAACCTTCGAAAACCCGAGTTTTTCCAGGTCCGGTAGCCACCGAATCCCCAGCCAGGCGCGGCTAACCCGACCCCGACCCCCCCTAGGCTCGTCGACGTGAGGACAACGACCCAAGGCCCACCCGCTCCCGGCCGCCCGTCGGCGAGGCTAAGCCGGGTTCCCAGTGCGGCGATCTGGGCAGTTGCGCTAGCCAGCGGCGGAGGGGCGATAGCCGCCGGCGCTCGCCCAACCGCCAATTCGATCAGTGACATCGTGGTCTGCGCGGTTATCGGGGTTGGGGTTGTGCTGGCCTCGTCATTCAGCCGACCACGGGCCTGGATAGCCGCCTCCCTCATTGCCCTGGCCACCGCCAGCGGCGCCTGGATCGCGATTGCCGGCGCCGCCACCGCACTGAGCGTCATTACCACCCGCCGGGCTGGACCGTTGGAGGGCAGGCTGGCAGGAGCCCTCATCGGTGCCGCCGTCGTTCAGACGCTGCTCCGACAACCCCCAGATCGATTCCTCCTCAACGCTACCGCTGCGCTGCTCGCCGTGGGTTGTCTGATCATCACCGCCTGGCCGGCCATCGGAGACCGAGCGCGAGCCCGCCTGAGGACCCTGGCGCTGATCGCGGGCGGCGCAACCGCCATCGCCGTGAGTGGGATGTTGCTGTCGGTACTCCTGTCCCGCCACGCCTTACAAGGAGGTATTCGGCAGGCCAACGAAGGGCTCGAGGCCGTTCGGGTCGGCGAGAGCAGCCACGCCGCCGACCTCCTCGACAGCGCCAGTGGCTCGTTCCGTGCGGCACACCAAAACTTCAGCGCGTGGTACTCGAAACCGGCGCAGCTTCTCCCCGGGATCGGCCAGCAATCTCGGGCCCTCGAGGTGCTCACGCAGGAGGGCTTCCGCCTCGCCGCGGAGACAGCCACCTCCACTCGCGCCACTCAAGTAGAGGATCTGCGGATCACGCAAGGCCGAGTGGACCTCGACCGTGTCCGGGCGATGGCCGGACCGCTAGCGGCCATCCAAGGCGCCCTCGCCCGCGCCAACGACCGCACGCGCCGAGCCGAGTCGCCCTGGCTACTGGCACCCGTGGCGGGCCGCCTGGCCTCGTTCCAGCGCTCCATCACCCGTGCCACCGACGATGCGCAAACCGCTGCGGCCGCCGTAGAGGTCATCCCCGATCTGCTCGGCGGGGACGGTCCTCGCCGGTACTTTGTGGCGTTCGCAACGCCCGCGGAGGCCCGCGACCTCGGCGGGTTCATGGGGGCGTACGCCCTATTAGTGGTGGATAACGGAGACATCACCCTCCAACGCACAGGCCGGGTGAATGACCTCAACGAGCGATTCCAGGGCCGCCAACTCACCGACCCGTCAGTGTTCCCGAATGGCTTCCTCGCCTTGCGACCAGAGCAATACTGGCAAAACATCACCGGGTCGGCGGACTTTCCGACCACCGCCGAAGCCGCCCGACAAATGTGGCGCCCGCCCGCCCTCCCGCTCGACGGTGTCCTCTACATGGACCCCCAGGCGCTCGCCGACATGTTGCAACTCACCGGACCCATCACGCTGCCGGGCTACCCCCGCCCCCTTACTGCCCTCACGGCCGCCCCCTTCCTGCTTCGGAATCAATACACCACCTTCCCCGACGACCAGGCCCTGGTCGACTCGGCCGAGATACGCCACGACTTCCTCGTTGATGCCGCCCAGACCGTCTTCCTGAAAATGACCTCCGGCGACCTACCCGGACCGCGCCAACTCGCCGACACCATGGCCCCGGCAGTGCAGGCCCGCCGGTTGCTCTTCCACAGTTTCCACCCCGACGAACAGGCCCTCATCGAACGCATGCACTTCGACGGCGCGCTTCCTCCCGTGGACGGCGACTTCCTCTCGGTACGGGCCTCCAACCGCGGTCGCAGTAAAATCGATGCTTTCATGCACCGGACGGTGGCCTACGACGTAGCGGTGGACCCCGACCATGACACGGTGCGCTCCACGGTTACCGTGACCATCCGAAACGATGCCCCCGCCTCCGGCCTGCCGGACCCCGTGATCGGTAACCGCCTCAAGTTTCCCCCGGGAACAAACTCCACCACAGTGGCGGTGTACACCCCACTCGACCTGGTCGACGTGAGGATGGACGGCGAGTCCATCAACCGGGGCGCCGCCCCGGAATACGACCGCAACCGATACTGGGCCCTACTCGATATCCCCCCGGGGGCCACCCAGACCGTGACCTTCACGCTCGAAGGCAACATAAACCTCCAGCGCGGCTACCACCTCGACGTTGTCCCCCAGCCGATGGTGAACAACGACCGGTTTCGGGTCAACGTAGAAGGACCGAAAGGCTGGACTGGCTACGGCCGAGACACCCTCACGCGGCAACTTGAGCAGGACACCGCGCTGAACGTCTTCTTCCTTCCCCCCCGCTAGCGGAAGGGTCCCGCCGCCCGAATTCACCTAAACCTGGACGAACCACCTCAAATTTGTAATACTCCTCTTTCCCCGTTCCGTCGGAATGGACTAGCCCGCCTGGAGTTCCGAATGATTCGTCGCCTCATTTTAGTTTCCGCTTGTCTTCTCGCTACTACCGGTGTCGCTTTGTCCTCCCCGGCGGGAGCACAAAGTTACGCGGGATGCGTCGCCACCATTTCGACCACCACGCCCACCGCAGGGCAGACCGTGACGATCAAGGGCACGGGCGCAAAGGCCAGCACCGCCCTCACCGCCTCCATCGGGAATTCCGTCATCGGCACCTCCACATCCGACGCTGCCGGCGCCTTCAGCATCAGCGCCATCATCCCGAAGACCGCCTCGGGTGCCAGCACCGTGTCCGTCGGTTGCGGCGGCACTGACGTTGCGACCATCGGCATCACCGTGGGGGCAGCGCCAGCCGCACCCACGCTGCCCGCGACCGGCAGCGACTCATTCCCGCTAGCCGGGGTGGGCATTGCCGCCCTTGCCATCGGCGGCCTGGTCCTGGTGGGTGCCCGTCTGCGCTCCAAGTCGGCATCGATCTAACCACTCCGGGCCTCGTAGGCCCCGAGACGTGAACTGGAACTGAAAGCGCCGATCCCAGGCTGTGGGGTCGGCGCTTTTAGTTCTAAGACCCCGGGGCACGGGTGACCAGCCGATAGACCGCACCCCATGAGGCCCAATCCCCCATGAAACCCCTGCTGCCCACCCTCCGAGAGCGACTCCGCCACCTGCCCAGGCGTAGCTACGCCCTCACCAAGTGGCGCCTCCTCCGCCGCATGGACCGCGATCGGGAAGATCCCATCGTTGTGTTCTGTATGAGTAAGACGGCCAGCAGTGCCATCGTTCGAGCGGTTCAGCACTGCCTGCACCGTCCCGTGTACAAGGTCCACCTCCTCACCCCGGTAGCCGTGGCCCGAGTGGAGGCGCAGTACCGTCGCACGGACCCCACGGCCCGACCGCGTCACATCCTTCACGCCTCTCATCTCCTCCGCCGCCCGCCCACGACCGAACACCCCTGGACGGTGGTCACGATCGTGCGCGAACCCATTGGTCGGTCGGCCTCCGATTTCTTCCAATCCGGGGCGCGCCTTGGCCGCCTGGGTGATGCGCCCACCACCATTGCCGCCTTCGTCCGCTTCGCCACGGCCCAAGGCATCCCTCGCACGATCGCTTGGTTCGATCGAGAACTTCGCGTGAGCCTCGGCATCGACGTCTACGAGTACCCATTCGATCCCGCCATCGGCTACGCCACCATCGAAACCCCTTCCGTTCGCCTCCTCATCCTTCGCCAGGAAAGCCTCGACGTTGCCCCCCGGGCCCTCGGCCACTTTCTCGGGCTCCCCGAACCTCTCGCCCTCACGCGCGAGAACGACGCGGCTCGTAAGCCCTACTCAGACCTCTACGACACGGTCCTCCAGGAAGCTCGCCTTGCCGCCAGCACCCTCGACCTTGCCTACACCTCGCGCTTTGCGCAGCATTTCTACAGCCCGGCCGAACTCGACGGGTTTCGCGCCCGGTGGGGTGCACCGAGCCCCGACCACCAGCAACCCTGACGACAGGGACTCCCTCATCTCAGTTCACGAGACAGCAGGAAAGCCGAAACCGGCCGGAAACAGTCTTGGGGAAAAATGACACCCAAGCGCAACCACCGATCAAGGAGCGACATGGACTTCGCGTTGGATTCTGGCAACACCGCATGGTTACTCATGTCGACGGCACTGGTGCTGTTCATGACCCCCGGACTGGCGTTCTTTTACGGGGGCATGGTTCGCGGCAAGAACGTACTCGCCATGCTCATGCAAAACATCTTCGCCATGGGAATCCTGGCGGTCCTGTGGGCGGTGGTCGTGTTCAGCCTCGCCTTCGGCAACTCCGGCGATGGCGGCTTCATCGGAAACTTCGACTACCTGCTCCTCAAGAACGTGGGCATTGGAGGCTCCCCCGAAGGTTTCTTCGAATTCCTCACGATCCCCTTCATCCTCTTCTGCGCCTATCAGATGACCTTCGCCATCATCACCCCCGCCCTGATCACAGGGGCCACCGCCGACCGACTCAAGTTCGCTGGGTACGCAACCTTCATCGCAGTGTGGTTGGTACTCGTCTACGGGCCGGTGGCCCACATGGTGTTTGCGGGCGGATGGATCGCCACGATGGGCGCCCTGGACTTCGCCGGCGGGACCGTGGTGCACATCAACGCAGGCGCTGCGGCCCTCGCCGTGATCCTGGTCGTCGGCAAGCGCAAGGGATATCCGCATGCGCCGATGACACCCCACAACCTCCCCTTCACTGTGCTCGGCACGGGCATCCTGTGGTTCGGCTGGGCTGGTTTCAACGCCGGATCTGCGCTGGCGGCCGACGGTATCGCCGCTCAGGCCCTCATCAACACAATCCTGGCGCCGGCGGCCGCCATGCTTGGTTGGCTCCTCGTAGAGAAGATCAAACATGGCTACGCCACTACCCTCGGCGCCGCCTCCGGAGCCGTCGCCGGCCTGGTAGCCATCACTCCCTGCGCGGGATTCGTGGGTGGGATGTCGCCGATCTACATCGGGTTCGGAGCGGGTGTCATCTGTTACCTCGCTCTCGGGATCAAATCAAAGTTCCGCTTCGACGACAGCCTCGACGTCATCGCCGTGCACCTCGTAGGCGGCCTGTTCGGATCGATTGTGCTCGGCCTGTTCGCTGATGAGGCCATCAATGCGGTCGTGGTGAACCCGGGGCTGTTCCTGGGCGGCGGAACTGAACTCCTCAAGGACCAGATCGTCGCCTCGCTGGTAACGCTGGTCTACGCCTTTACAGTCAGCTACATCATCGCCAAAGTTATCCAAGCCACCATCGGCCTCCGGGCCACCGACGAACAACAGGATGTGGGGCTCGACCAGAGCCTCCACGCCGAGACGGCCTACTCGAACTGACGGGAGCAACCCATGAAACTGATTACCGCAGTCATCAAGCCGTTCAAACTCGACGATGTGAAGGAGGCCCTCAAGGCCGCTGGCATCAACGGCATGACGGTTACCGAAGTGCAGGGATTCGGACGCCAGTCCGGCCACACGGAGGTGTACCGCGGCGCGGAATACACCGTGGAGTTTGTCCCCAAGGTCAAGATCGAGCTGCTCGTAGACGACAGCCGCAGCGACGACATCGTTGCCGCCCTGTCCAAGGCCGCTCGTACCGAAAAGATCGGAGACGGCAAGATCTGGATCGTAGATGTATCCGATGTGATGCGTATCCGGACCGGTGAGCGAGGGAGCGACGCCGTCTAGCTGGCTAGGGGGCGGCCGGTTCCGGGGCAGGACTCAACAGTGCCCCGTACAGGAAAACACCGAGCAGCGCCCCCGCCGCCGGAGCCACGATGAACAACCACAGTTGCTCAATGGCGTCGATTCCGCCGAAGAGGGCCACCCCGATGGAGCGAGCGGGATTCACCGAGGTATTAGTGACCGGAATACTGATGAGGTGGATGAGCGTGAGTGCCAGACCGATGGCCACCGGAGCGGAAACCTGAGGCACCCGCTTGTCGGTGACCCCCATGATGATGATGAGGAAGAACGCCGTCATCACGACCTCACAGACCAGACACGACAACAGCGAGTAGCCCCCGGGGGAGAAGTCGCCGTAGCCGTTGGTGGCAAAACTGCCCGCCTTCCCGGTCGTCGGATCGAACCCCGCCTTCCCACTCGCAATCGTCAATAACACCGCGCCGGCCAACACCGCTCCCACCAATTGGGCAGCGACGTAAGGAGCAACGTGTTTCGCCTCGAAGCGCTTGCCGTGCCACAGACCCAGCGTGATCGCCGGGTTGAAATGACCCCCAGAAATATGGCCGACGGCGTAGACCATCGTGAGCACGGTAAGACCGAAGGCCAACGAGATGCCCAGCGTTCCCACGCCACCTTCACCGCCGGCGATGACCGCCGCGCCACAGCCACCCAGCACCAGCCAAAAGGTGCCGAAGGCTTCCGCTCCGAGACACTTTTTCATCCCCATTACATCTCCCATCGTCAACCGATTCTTATGCCATCCAGAAGAATCCCCGGCCGCCCTTACCGAGTCAACAACCCAGCGCGATTAGCCTGGGACCTATGGATGCGTGGCAGATCGAACCCAGCGGACCCCTCTCCGGCGATGTCGAGGTGGCTGGTTCCAAGAACGCCGTCACCAAACACATGGTGGCCGCCCTCCTCGCCGACACCCCCTCCACCATCACCAACGTCCCCGATGTAGGCGACGTAGGCATCACAGCCGAAATCCTTCAATCGATCGGGCTCGAGGTCATCATCGATGGCCGCACCATCACCGT
>VFJN01000042.1 GCA_009886035.1 Actinomycetota bacterium | reverse complement strand
TACTACGGGGAGCATCCAATAGTTGACGTTTCCTACCCGGCAGCCGCCGCGTATTGAACGTGTTCTTCTTCGAAGAAGTTGCGAACGACCCCCGGCTGCTTCTGGCGGCGTCGCAGATGTGAGCGGGTGTTGGCGATCATCTGCGATTGATCGCGAGGCCTTTGCCGCCGCATAGCCTGCTTGGTGTCTTGGTTGAGCAACTCGTCTGGATTGAGTTCCGGGCTGTAGCCTGGCATGAAGCAGAGTTCGAGCATGGTCTTCCGCTCCCGCTTCGCCTCGATCCAGCGGGCCACCTTGGCCGCCTTATGGGCGGGATGCGAGTCGACAATCAGGATGATCTTCCTGCCATCGGCGGATTTCAGGAGCCGTGTGAGGAAGCGAATGAAGACGTCGGCATTGAAGCGGCATGAGAAGACCATGAACCAGAGACGGCCCAGATTGCTGATCGCTGAGATCATGTTGCACCCGAACCGGCGGCCAGTCGCGGGAACGATCGGCGTCTGGCCCCGTAGAGAATAGGTGCGTCCAACGGTGTCGTCTGACCGAAGTCCCATCTCATCTCCCCAAAGAATCAAGGCGTTTTGGGCCTTTGCGCGCCTGTGAATGGCTGGGTACTCCTTGTCGAGCCAGGCTTGCACGGCCACAGGGTTGCGCTCATAGGCTCGCCGCACCGGCTTCTGGGGCGTGAAGCCCCAATCCTTCAGGTATCGGCCTGCCGTCCAAACCGAAACCTTCCGTCCAGTGTGTGTCTTAATGAGTTCGACAACCGCCTCGCGGGTCCAGAGGGCGAAAGGAAGTTTGAGTTGGTCGGGGCACTTGCCTTGGATGGCCCGAACGATCTTCGCTTGCTGCTTTGGGGCGATTGTTCGCTCCTTCGGTCGCCCTCGTTGCTTCGCAGCCAGGGCTGCGTCGCCGCCGCGGTCGTGAGCAGCCAGCCAGTTGTTGATCGCCTGGCGTGAGACCCCGAACGTCCTTGCCGCGTGGGCCTTCTTCATCCCTTGCTTCAGGATCGCCTCGATCACGCGACGGCGAAGGTCTTCTTGGGCCTCGGATGACAGCGAGCGAGCGTCTTTGTGTGCCATGCATCGACTATAGCGAGGTAAAGCGTATAAGTCAAGTATTTAACGCCCGGAGTAGTAACTCCTTCCGACCGTGAGTGCAGGCCCGCTCGATCAGCCGGTAGGTGCCGACGAAGAAGATATCCGAGTCGTCGTCATTCAGTCAGGTGACCAGCGAGCTGAACATGCGGGTCGACGCGGCTGCATTTTCCGAGGCTGCGCCTGACCGTTCACCTATCATTGCACCTTCAAGGCCGCCAACTGGGTCGGCTTGGGCCGCTCGCGAAAGTCCACGCGGCCTGGGGCGAACGGCGTCGTCGACCTCTTGCCCTTTGAGTTCCTCTACCGGCTCGCCGATCTCTTGCCGCCGCCGCGCAAGCACCGGCATCGCTACCACGGGGTGTTTGCGCCGAATCATAAGCTCAGGCCCGCCGTCACGGCGCTGGCCATCGTGAACATCGGCAAGCGGCGCGAGGCTGTGACCGGTGGGCATG
>VFJN01000140.1 GCA_009886035.1 Actinomycetota bacterium | reverse complement strand
CTCCAAGGATGCGCTGGCCACCTCGGACGACATCACCAAAGAGGTAGACACGATCAAGTCCAAACTCTGAGGAGCGGATCTAAAGCTCTGATGGAAAGACGCGACGGCCCTGGGTGTCTAGCCCCAGGGCCGCCGCGTCTTCATGGCGCGTTCAGCCTGCGAACTGGGGGCCCCGTCACATCCGCCAGTAACAGGGCCCCGCCCACACCCTGCCACGCCTCGGGTTGGCGATACATGGGCCAAACGACCCTTCAGCCTGAACGACCTAGAAGGTCGAGTCGTCCACCTCATCGAGACCAGGGCTCTTCCCGCCCGAATAAGCCAAATCGTAGGCCAATCGGGCGGCTACTCGAGCTCGTGCCTCCGTGGCAAGGGCTTCCCGCGCCAGTAACTCTGCTTTCTGATGAGCGTCAGATGCCGCCGCCTCCCGCAGTGCGCTATCGGAAAGGTCCACTACCCGTCGACGGGTAGCCGAGCTCGGTCGACGTAAAAACCAGAAACGCACCCCATCAGGTTACCACGCCGGAACTTAAGGCCAGGGGATACCTGGGCCTACCCACCCCCGCCGGCTGGCTGGCTACTGCGTACTGAGGCTGGCGTGGAACTCACCCATCCGCATGGCCGTGAGCACTTCAGGGGACGGCGATGCGAGGCGCTCCAGGGTGACACCGATGATCTCGGCTGAGCACGGATACTGCGGGGGATATGGGCCCACCGGTGATCCCGTGTCGACTCCCACATCGAAGGTTTCACCGCTCATTGAAAAAACGATCGGAACTGATCGTTCCATGCGTCCGAACGCCACCGCCTCCCCGTCCACCGAGAGCATCACGTTCCCGCCCTGCCCGAATCCACCATCAGAGGCGAAGTCCACCACGATGTGATGAAGACCCGGTACGAGCGGGAGCGATGAACGCACCGACGTGTGATCATGACCGAAGCAGTTGTAGTGATAGATCGGGTGCCCCTGGTCGTCAAGATACAGCGACCACCCTGCCATCGCCCCGCCCTGGCAGGCCAACACTCCGTGCTCAATGGGTGCGGTGGTAACGATCTTCGCCACGATCTGAAAAGAACAGTTCTTGAGGTTCACCACGGAAGTCTCCGGCATACGCACGTGAGCTGCCGTATACGTCATGCGCTTCACACCTCCGAGCGACCGCGGCACCCCAAACGGCCCGTCCAGTGGAGATCCGGCATCGCGCAGTGGATACACCCCGTTGCGCAAGGCGTGCTCGTGAAACAACGCCTGCAATTCGGCCAGCTTCTCGGGGAACTCCTCGGCGAGGTCGATCGCCTGCGAGAAGTCTTCGGCCACGTGATACAACTCCCAACGTTCTTGGGGACCGTCGAACTCGTAACCCTTCAGACGGATCCATGGCAATCGACCATGGAAGCACGATGCCATCCACCCCTCGTGGTACATACCTCGATTGCCGAGAATCTCGAAGTATTGCGAATGCCGGGTGCTGGGCACGTTGGCGTCGGCGAAGGTGTAGAGCATGGAGGTTCCGTGTACCTCCATTTGCTCGATTCCATTCACATGCGAGGGGGCGATGATGCCGGCCGCCTCATAAATCGTGGGGGCGATGTCCACCACATGGTGGAACTGGGGGCGCAGCCCACCCGCATCGGCCACGCGCTTCGGCCAGGACACGGCCAAGCCGTTGCGGGTGCCCCCAAAATGCGAAGCCACCTGCTTCATCCACTGAAAGGGGGAGTCGAGAGCCCAAGCCCAGCCCACGTTGAAATGATTTTCGCACCGATCGGTACCGAAGTCGTCGATGTGAGCCAGAAGCCAGTCGGGATCCTCCGGAACACCGTTCTGGAACGATGGAGCGCTCCACGCTCCGTGGACCGTGCCCTCCGCTGACGCGCCGTTGTCGCCGGTCAAATAGAACACGAGGGTGTTGTCGGTGGCCCCCAGTTGGTCCACCGCCTCCAGCACCCGGCCAACCTGAGCATCGGTATGGGCCAAGTAGCCGGCGAAAACCTCCATCAAACGGGACGCCACCGGGCGGAATTGCTCCGGGTAGTCATCCCAGGCGGGAATTTCCGCGGGACGCTCCGTGAGGGCCGTACCCGCGGGAATCACCCCCAACGCGAGTTGACGTTCATAAATGGTGGTCCGTAGAGCATCCCATCCCTCGTCGAACTGGCCCGCAAAGCGATCAGACCATTCCGCCCCGACGTGGTGTGGCGCATGGGCGGCCGCCGTGGAGAAATAGCAGAAAAAGGGGCGGTCGGGCGTGGAGGTCTGCTGGCGTTGGATCCATGACACGGCCTGATCGGCAAGATCCTCGCTGAGGTGATAGCCCGGGCGCCCGAGGTGCGGCGAGATGGGGGTCGTCTGGTCGTAGACCGGAGGCTCCCACTGCGAGGCCTCCGCTCCGATGATGCCGTAGAAGCGATCAAAACCCATCCCGGTAGGCCAACGATCGAACGGGCCCGCCGGACTTTGCTCCCACGACGGGGTGAGATGCCACTTACCGAAACACCCGGTGCTGTAACCGTTGAGTCGCAACACCTGGGCGACGGTGGCGGCCTCGGGGGGAATGGCGCTGTCGTAGCCGGGGAAGGAGTTGGCAATCTCGGTAATGCCGCCCATGTGGGCCGCATGGTGGTTGCGCCCGGTGATCAGTGCGGCGCGAGAGGGCGAGCACAGCGCCGTGGTGTGAAACTGGTTGTACCGCAGGCCACGCGCCACGACGCGCTCGAGCGCCGGCATCGGTACGGGGCCACCAAAGGCACCGCAGGTGCCGAAGCCAACATCGTCGAGCATGATCAGCACCACGTTGGGAGCGTCCGGTGGCGCCGAGGGAGCTCGCAGCGGGGCGGGTTCCGAGTTGGTGATCAGTCGCTCAATCCGCCCCCCGAACGCGGGAGTGGGGCGGGGCAAGGGGCCATCCGATGAGCCTGCCCCAGCGTTGGTCATGTGCGTAGACCCTCTACCTCGAAACAAGCAAGGGTGGCCCTCAGCACCGACGCGTCTCCGTCAACGAGAAGCGACCCATCCTGTATCGCCTCCGACAACGCCGTCGAACCGGCCAGCACATCGGCCCAAGTCTCCGCCGAACACTCCATCCAAAGAACGGCGTCATCACCATTGCTGGGACAGGCGATGCCATTGCGTACGTGCAGGCCAGCCCTCTCGCCCGAGGCGAAGCGCCAGCCGAGATGCACATCGAGCCCTTCGGCGATAACCGGATCCAACACCACCCGCAAGGCATGGACCGAGGCGGCTATGGGCCCGGCGAGGGTTTGGTTTCGCCGAAAACGGTGGGTATAGAGGCGGTCCGTACTGACCGTTCCCTCGAGGTGCCGCGCCCGGGTAAGGCACCAACTACGGATGTTGGCGGCGGCGGAACGCTGACCCACCCGCCGGAGCGCCTCCGCCAGGAGAAGGCGATCGGGAACGTCGGCCGCCTCGCTACGCACCAGCCACGACCCCAGCTCAAGTGCCCATCGCAGGTCATTGGCCGCCATGGCGACCTCGAGCTGCCGGCGCACCTCGTCGCGACCTCCGAACCCTTCGATAAGACGGCCGGCGCGCTCGGAAGTGGCGAGCGGGAAAAGGTTCGCCTCGTCGCCGTCGAAGAAACCGAATAATCCGGTACGAATCTGACGAACGTGATGTTCGGCTACGCCGTAACGCTCGCTGGTGAGATGATCCTCGCCGTATCCATCAGGAAGCCGGACGGCCTGCGCCAACTCGGTGCTGGTGAGGCCCTTATTGGTGAGGCGGACGGTCTGATCCCAGAGGAACTGTATGGAGTCTCGATAGCGGGTGACGCGCTCCCTGATCTCCTCCGCACCACTGATCGGCGGCCCGTGGGTGCCCACAAGGTGGGAAGCGCCGAGCGCGAGCAGGTGATCAAGCCCCGCCAACATCACTCGGGGATCTCGGTATTCCTCACCACGAATCGCAAACACATTGAACAAGGTGGGCCACACCAGGTTGTTGACCGCCACCCCAAGGGATGGAAACCAGTACGTCACCGAGTCATCCGCATCAGACGGAGCGGGGGTGACCTCCACCTCCATACCCGCCACCATCATGGTCTCGGTCGTTGCGAAAGTATGGGTGGGGGGGAGATACCCCGGGCTGAACGGCGCGTGAGCCGGGTTCCGGTAGAAGTGGCCCAAACCCACGTTCACCACACCGTCAGGTCCATCGGGAGGCAGAAGGACGGCGAACTGCTCTACGAGCCCACGGCCGTAGGTCGGGCCGATCTCCGCTCCCGCTCGTGAACGATTCCCAGGGATACCTTCGTGACCGTAGATCGGGACGGAAGGAACCTCACTCGCCTCCAGGATCGCCTGGGTCCCGTTGACGTAATGAAAATGGGTGTAGAGAACGGCCACCACCGGTCGGTCGGTGAGGGCCCGCAATTCCCGCAGTGCTTCCTCCATCTCCTGCATCGATTCACCCGTGTCGATGGCGATGATCCCCTCGGGTGCCTCGATAAAGGTCTGGTTCGAAAGGCCGTTGCCCACCAAACACCACACGCCCGGTTTCACCTCATAAATTTTGCGCTCGAGAAGCACCGAATGCGCGGCGTGGTCGACGTGCGCACGTTGTCCCGCAGGCAGGGTCACCGTGTGGGTATCATCGGCCTCGAAAGACGGAGTAACGTGTGGGGCTGAAGCCATACCGCCCAGCGTAGTCGTGGGTTTGGCGCACTAGTTCTGGTGCATCCGTGCGGGCGGGTTTCTCAGAACCGGGGAAAAGTCAGTTTGTCTAGGAGTTCAGGAGTGGGGAGGCGCATCGTCAGCGACGATGATTGATTATGGGGATAAGCGAGGTCTCCGACCATGAACGTCGCGCCGAACCACGCGTCGACGCGGTGCGAACCACTCTCGGCTGGCATCCATCGGCCCAGGCGACTCACACCAGCGAGTCCTCCTCTCCCGATACCAACCTCACCGCCGAGGTCGCCAACCTCTCCCTCGCCGGAGCAAAGGTAAACGTAGCCCACCCCCAGGTCCTCCCCATCGGCGCACGGGTAGGTATCTCCATGGGCGGTGGCCGGGGAACTGCGGAAGTGCGCCGAGTGACCGCCGGGCCGCCGGGAACGTGGTGCTACGGGATCCATTTCCTGGAGATCGACCAGCACCTTCGAGAAGCGATGCGTCGATTGATGGCTGGCGAACACGGCCATGTAGCCGAGACCTGGCGCTGGTCTCCCGAAGCCGACCCCGACTTGCTCCAGTAGAAAGGAAACGTAGTCAATGACCGTACTCATGACCTGGGTGGTATTGGATGACGATCTGTTGTACACAAACCTGATCCAGCGCGTACTGGAAGACCTCGGCCACTCGGTCCTCGCGGTGACCGATACCGCAGCCGCCACCGTGACGGCCATCAACACCCTCCACCCCACCGGTGTGATCCTGGACTTCTCCGTCGACTTCGCCAGCGACTACGACGTCATTGCCACAGCGATCACGGCGGGCTGTACCCCGATCGTGTTCTCCCAACGGGCCGATGATGCCCTTCTTTCCCGCTACTCGGTGAGGCCGCTCGTAATCTTCAAGCCCGATATCAGCGCCCTCGAAATTGCCATCCGCGGCCTCGCCGAACGGTCGGACAAAGGGACCAGCAACCGGGAACGGCGCAAGCGTCCCTCCCGCGTCGCGTCGGGTGCGCCCCCGAGCAACGTGGGGGATTCGCACTCATTCTATGATGCGCTGAATGCCGCCACCACCGGCGATGCCATTCTCTCCTTGGAGTTAGCGGACCAGCCCAACCGGGCCAGAGAGGCCACCGAACTGGCTACGGTGGTGCAGCGCAAGATGCGAGCCGAAGACCGACTCCTCGCAACAAGCGCGGCCGTGCGGGTGTTCTTGCCCGCCGGTGGCGGTGACGCGGTCGCCTCGATTCTGGCTCGGCTACATCGAGAAATGCGCTTACCCGAAGGCACCACCGCTCGAGGTGTCACCCTCGCGCCCGGCGAAGCCCCCGCCGATTTCTACGATCGCCTGCGCTCGACGGCGGAGTTGACCGAGTACCGACCCAACAGCTGACTGGCTCGATAGTCTCCGAAGGCGATGGGCTTGAGCGGCGGGGTAGTTCTTTAGCGATGTGTGGCCGGTATGTCTCCGCCACCCCGGCTGCGCAGATCGCGGCCTACTTCGGGTCCACCTCGCCCACCACGCACCTGCCGGCCTCCTACAACGTTGCGCCCACCCAGGATGTGTATGCCGTTGTGGCCGAGGACGCGGGATGGCGGATGGAGGTGTTCCGCTGGGGATTTACCCCACGCTGGGCGAAGACGGGGAAACCCACGCCCATCCTGATCAACGCGCGGGCGGAGACATTGGCCGAAAAACCCACTTTCCGCACCTCCCTCAGATCGCGTCGTTGTCTCATTCCCGCCGATGGTTTCTACGAGTGGAGAAGCAACCCAGTCGATCCGAAACGGGGTCGGAAGCAGCCGTTCTTCATTCATCACCCCGACGGCGATCCCTATGCCTTCGCCGGGCTGTGGGAGCTACAGGACACTCCCGGTGCAGAGGGAACCCCCTCGTCGAGTTGTGTGATTGTCACCACCACGCCGAACGCGCCGATGGTCCCAATCCACAACCGAATGCCAGTGATCCTGCCCCCGTCGGCGTGGGATCGATGGCTAGACCGGGAACAGACAGAGGTGCAACTGCTCCAAGACCTCCTCCTTCCCGCCGCCGCCGAGGTGGTCGCCCTGCACGCCGTCGCCACCGGTGTGAATAACGCCCGCCACGATGGTCCGCAGTTGATCGCGCCCGTGGTCGATGGCATGGCGTGAGGTCAGGGGTTCGGAACGAAACCACCGTGGCCGGCCGCTCGCAGTTCGACCCGCAATGCATCGGCTTGCCCATCGAGGTCCTCGGACGCAGGACTCGAGTCCACCTGGGCGAAACTCATCTGCGCCACGTCAGTGAAGGGAACAAGATGCACGTGGGCATGGGGCACTTCTTCGCCCACCACCAGTACCCCAACTTTTACGGGCCGGTAGAGGGCATCGAGGCCACGGCTGATCGTCTGGGCTACCCACCACAGCCGAGCGCTGGCTTCCGGTGAGAGGTCTATCCAATGGTCCACCGGGTCGATCGGCACCACCAGCGTGTGGCCCGGGGCGAGCAGCGCAACCGGCAAAAACGCCACCGTGGTCTCGTCGCGCCACACGAACCGACCCGGGATCTCACCCTCGATGATTCTGGTGAAGATGGTGGTCACGCGAGCCAGCCGCCACTGGCCGGAAAAATCTCGCCAAAGGAATACGTGGCATCACAAATGATGTGACGAACCAGCTTGGCTATTTCTTCGGCCCGTCCAAAACGCCCCACCGGGATACGAGCCAACAGAAAGGCTTTCGCGTCGTCCAGCGGATCGAGAAAGGGGGTGTCGATGAAGCCGGGGGCCACTGCGTTCACGCGGATGCCCAGTGGCGCCACCTCGGCCCCCACCGATTTCGTCAACCCAGCGATGGCGTGCTTGGCGGCGGCGTACTCGGGGCTTGCCACCGATCCGCCATAGGCGTACACGCTGCACAGATTCACGATCACCCCCGAGCGAGCATCCTCCATGTGCCGTAATGCGGCTCGCATTCCGTAGAACGTGCCATAGACGTGGACCTTCAACATGCGGTCGAAGCGTTCGTCGGTGAGGGTAGACAAGACCCGCAGCGGTGCCACTGCTTCACCGGCCATGGCCGCGACCTGCGCGGCGATGAGGCGTTTGATCACCTCCGGTCGATCCATCACAATGCCGGCGTTATTAACCAACACATCCAGGCGACCATGCTGAGCCACCGTGGTGTCCACCGCTGCGTCGAAAGCAGCCGAGTCGGACACATCGAACACCGCCACCTCGCCCACGAGGTCCTTCGCCACCGCCGCCGCTGCGTCGGCCCGCACATCGTTGACCACGACGTGGGCTCCTTGCTCGGCCAGGTGGTGAGCGATGGCGGCCCCTAACCCCGACCCCGCCCCGGTCACCAGAGCGACCTGGCCCTCGAGAGCACCGCCGTCGACCATGGTGGGCATCCTAGGGTGGGGAGATGCAGTACGAGGACGCCACCAGCCCCGACGCCGACGGCAGCGGTAGTGGTGGTGACCGCATCCTTACCCTTCCCAACGCGATCACCGGGGTGCGCCTGGGCCTGCTCCCCGTCTTCTGGTGGCTCCTCTTCTCCCAAGAAGACCGGGCCGGCGCCGCGCTCCTCCTGTTCACACTAGGGGCCACCGACTTCCTCGACGGATATGTCGCCCGTCGGTTCCACCAGATATCCAACCTGGGAAAAGTGCTCGACCCAGTCGCCGACCGCGTTCTTTTCTTCGTGGGGGTAACCGGGATCTGGATCGACGGAAGCGTCGCCGGATGGTTTGCCGCCGCCGTATTGGTGCGAGAGGTACTGGTGGCGGTGGCCACCATCACCCTGGCGGCCCTGGGCGCCAAACGCATCGACGTGACCTGGTTCGGCAAAGCCGGCACCTTTTGTCTCATGGTGGCCTTTCCCCTCTTTCTCGCCGGCGCCAGTTCGATCCGGTGGGCTGCTCCGGCCACCACGGCGGCCTGGCTGATCGGCCTTCCCGGCCTCGGCCTCTCTTGGTTCGCCACTGCGTTGTACGTGCCCCTGGCGCGCCAGGCGCTACGGGAGGGGCGTTCGGGACCGCCCACCCCCCCGGTATCCTCACCCTCATGAAGGCTGTGATCATGGCGGGAGGTGAGGGCACCCGGCTGCGTCCCCTCACCTCCAACGCCCCCAAGCCCATGATGTCGCTCGTGAACGCGCCGATGATGGAACACGTCGTGTCTCTTCTCACGCGCCACGGTTTCGACGAGATCGTGGTGACGGTGGCCTTCATGGCCAACCACATCCGCACCTACTTCGGGGACGGCTCCGATTTCGGGGTGAAGATGGTCTACGCCACCGAGGACACGCCCTTGGGTACGGCCGGGTCAGTCCGTAACGCCATGGATGAGTTGACGGAGCGGTTCTTGGTGATCTCCGGCGACGTGCTCACCGATATTGATCTCTCCGCGATGGTGGCAGAACACGACCGCACCAATGCGTTCGCCACCATTGGCCTCGTGCGCGTCACGAACCCACTCGAATTCGGCATCGTCATCACACGCCCTGACGGCTCCATCGAGCAATTTCTCGAAAAGCCGTCGTGGGGACAGGTATTCAGCGACACCATCAACACCGGCATTTTCGTGCTCGAACCCGAAATCTTCGACTACATCGAAGCGGGCCGTCCGGTGGACTTCTCCTCGGAGGTATTCCCGGCTCTGCTCGCCGATGGCCGCCCCCTCTTTGGTGCCATCGCCGAGGGCTACTGGGAAGACGTCGGCACCCTCGAGAGTTACCTCTCCGCCCACAAAGATGTCCTCGACGGTCATGTGGCGGTGAACATCCCCGGTTTCAAGATGGGCGGCGGAGTCCATGTGGGCGAGGGGGCCGAAATCCACCCCGAAGCCATCGTCGTCGGACCCGCCGTCATCGGAGAGAACTGCCGCATCGAAGCGGGCGTTCGCCTCGGGCCGTACACCGTGTTGGGCACCAACGTGCGGGTGCGGGCCAACACCGATCTGGAGCGGGTGATCGTGCATGACAACTCTTACCTCGGGGAGGGGGTACGGCTCCGCGGCGCGATCGTCGGCCGCTCCTGCGATCTGCGGAGCGGCGTGCGGGCCGAAGAGGGAGTGGTACTCGGCGACGAATGCTTCGTAGGGGAACATGCCGTGCTCGGGGCCGGCGTGAAGGTGTACCCGTTCAAAACAGTTGAGCAAGGTGCCGTGATCAATTCCTCCATCGTGTGGGAGTCGCGCGGGTCGCGGTCGCTCTTCGGTCGGGTAGGGGTGGCCGGCCTCGCCAACGTTGACATCACGCCCGAGTTAGCCACCCGGGTCGCCATGGCCTACGCCACCTCCCTGAAGAAGAACGCCACCATTGTCACTTCGCGCGATTCCAGTCGGGCCGCCCGCATGCTCAAGCGCGCCATGATGGCGGGCGCCAACGCGGCAGGGGTCAATGTGCTCGACCTAGAGGTGGCCTCGGTGCCGGTCACCCGCTTCATCGTGCGCCGTCCCGACCACGCCGGCGGCGTGTCGATCCGCCTCGTGGAGGGCGATCCTCAGTCGTGCGTCATCCGTTTCTTCGACACCACCGGCGCCGACCTCCCGGAAGACCAGCAACGCAAGGTGGAACGTCTCTTCGGGCGGGAAGACTTCCGTCGGGTGTTTCCGGCCGAGATCGGCGACATCGGTTTCCCCCCCCGTTCCCTCGAGCAATACACCGCGGCCCTGGAAGCCACCGTGGACATCGGCGCCATCCGAGAGGCGAGGTTCAAGGTCGTGGTGGACTACGCCTATGGCTCCACCTCCTTCGTGATGCCCAACATGCTGGCCAAACTGGGGGCCGACATTCTCGGGGTGAACCCCTACGCCTCCACCCTGGGGGCTCTCAATTTCGACCGACACGCCCATGCCCAGGAAGTGTCCGCCGTGGTGCGGGCCTCCGGCGCCCATCTCGGGGCCGTACTCGACCCCGATGGCGAGCACCTCACCTTGATCGATGATTCCGGCCGGGTCCTCACCCACGAGCAATCACTGCTGGCGTTCCTCACCCTGGTGAGCGGGCACCTGGTGGGGGAGAGCATCGCCCTGCCGGTCACCGTGACCCACCATGCCGAAGCCATCGCCGCACTCCACGGTGTGACGGTGCGACGCACCAAGGTCTCCACCCCCGCCTTGATGCAAGCCGCCGGGGAGCCCGGGGTCGGCTTCGCCGCCAGTACCGACGGTGGGTTCATACTTCCCGGATTTCTTCCCGCCTTCGATGCGGCCGCCAGTCTCGTGAAGATGCTCGAGTTGCTGGCTCGAACCGGTGCGCGCCTTTCCACCGTCGTGGCCAGCCTTCCCCAGCCCCACCTCGCCCACGAGACGGTCGTCACCCCCTGGGAGCAGAAGGGGATGGCGATGCGGTCTCTGGTGGAGATGAGCAAGGACCGTGAGGTGCAACTCATTGATGGAGTGAAGGTGCGGCACGAGGAGAGTTGGGCTCTCGCACTGCCCGATCCGGAGGAACCGCTGACTCATGTCTGGGCCGAAGCCGATACCGAGTCCGAGGCCAAAGCCCTCGCCGGGGAGTACGCGCGACGCATCCGACAGCTCCTCCGCTAGCAACCCTCAACACGCGGTCGAGGGTTCCGATAGCCTGGGGGGATGCAGATCCCGGAGGACCTCCGTTATTCGACCGACCACGAGTGGATTCGAATCGAAGGCACTCGCGCCAGGGTGGGCATCACCGATTACGCCCAGGATGCTCTGGGCGATGTGGTCTTCGTCGACCTTCCCGATGTGGGCACCGCGGTGACCGGGGGAGCGTCGATCAGTGAGGTCGAGTCCACCAAGTCCGTCTCCGATATCTATGCGCCAATGTCGGGAACGATCAGCGAGGTCAATACCGATCTGGGCGACGCGCCGGAGCGACTGAACGAAGACCCCTACGGCGAGGGATGGATCTTCGTGATCGACTTCACCGATGCCTCGCAACTCAACTCCCTCCTCAGTGCCACCGCCTATCGCGACCTGGTCGAGGGCTAGGCATCGTGGCCGAGGCGACTTGTGCCCACTGCGGGCACCCGAACCCGCTGACCGGAAAGTTCTGTTCGTCCTGCGGCGCTGCCCTCACCCTCGCCGGCCAGGAGCACGACACCACCGTGTCCGTGTTGGTCCCCCTCGACGGATCAGCCGAAGAGTTGGCGGCCGAGCTGGCCGACATCACCCCCGGCTTAGGACTCCTCGTGGTCACCCGGGGACCCAACTCGGGTTCCCGCTTCGCCCTCGACGAGCCGCTCATCACCGCCGGACGCCACCCCGACAGCACGATCTTCCTCGACGACATCACCGTGTCTCGTCGGCACGCCGAGGTGCGCCAAGTGGAGAATGGGTACGAAGTGGCCGATTCCGGTTCGCTCAACGGCACCTACCTAAACCGCCAGCGGGTGGAGTCGGCTCCGCTGACCCACGGCGACGAAATCCAGATCGGCACCTTCAAATTGATCTTCCTGGCTGGCCTCTCATGACCCACACCGCGCCCCAACGCACGCACCTGTCCATCGGCGAGGTACTCAATCTTCTGCAAGAGGATTTCCCCGACGTCACGATCTCGAAGATTCGCTTCCTCGAGAGTCAAGGCCTGCTTGATCCCGAACGCACCCCGTCGGGTTATCGCAAATTTTACGACGGCGACATCGAGCGTTTGCGCTGGATCCTGCGCCATCAGCGCGACCACTTCCTCCCCCTGAAGGTGATGAAGGACCGCCTCGAGGAAGCCACGGCGGCTGGGCAGGTGGTGCCGCCGGATGAGCCGGCCGCGGTGGTCCCCAGTGACACGCCTTCTCTGTTCGAAGAGATCAAACCCCCCGCCGTCGCGCCGAGCGACGATCCGACACCCACGGTGGCCCCGGCCCCCCTGCGACGCGAGCCCGAGCCCACCCGCGCTCGCCCCACCCCCGCCATGCCCGAACTGCCCATCCGACCCTCGGTGAACCCTCTCGATGGCGGCGCCACCAGCGTGAGTTTCACGCTCGAAGAACTCGCCGCGGCCTCCGGCCTCAGCCCCGATGACCTCAGCAACCTCGTGGAGTACGGCCTGCTGACCGGACGGGCCGTGGCGGGGGAGAGCTTCTACGACGGCGATGCCCTCGTAGTGGCCCGCACGGCGGCCGGCTTTATGCGGTTTGGCATCGAGGCCCGCCATCTCCGCATGTACAAGGTGTCCGCCGAGCGGGAGGCGGGCTTCATGGAGCAAATCCTCATGCCGCTCCTCAAGCAACGAAACCCCACCGCCCGACAGCAGGCGGCGGCAAATCTCGGGGAATTGGCGGGCCTGGGCGATCAGATGCGCTCGGCTCTGTTGCGCACCGCCCTGCGGGATTACACCGATCCCCGGTAATCCTTCCCACCGGTAGTGCGCCATCCGATTTGCAGGGATAGCCTGCGCCGGTGGCGATAAAAATGGAACTGGTGGGAATCGAGATGGAGCAACCCCCCAACATCCCCTGCCTCCTCCTGCGTGAGTCCGCCGGTGACGCTCGGATTCTGCCGATCTTCATCGGTAGCCCTGAGGCGGCGGCCATTGCCTTCGCCCTCGAGGAAGTGGCTACCCCCCGCCCGATGACCCACGACCTCATGAAGGACCTGCTCGACCAACTCGGTGCCCGCATCGAGCGCGTCGTAGTTACCGAGCTCCGTGACAGCACTTTTTTTGCCGAGATCATCCTGGTCCATGCGGGCGAAGTGAAATCTGTCTCGGCCCGTCCGTCTGATGCCGTCGCCATCGCTCTGCGGTTCGGCGCCCCGTTATTTGCCGAGGAAAGCGTGCTCAACGCCGCCGGACGACGGGCGGGACGCGCCGTGCCCGAAAAGGTCGTGGAAGAGTTCAAAGACTTCATCGAGCAGGTAAGGCCCGAAGACTTCGATTCCTAACCGGTCCACACCCCCGGGCTCGGCCCGCCCGGCGCGCTGGTAGAGGAGAGCGGTAGTCTGGGGAAATGGTACGCCGTGTGTCTCTGGCCGGAGGCACGATCGTGATCGCACTGGTACTTGCCGGTTGCGGCCCCTCGTCCTACGAGGTCTTCCTACGCTGCGGACGCCCGGGTCTGATCGCTAGTTCCACTGGTCCCACCACCGACCCGTCCCTGGTGGAGATCTCCGGCATCGAAGCCGGTCGCGTGAACCCTTCCCTCTGGTGGGTCCACAACGACTCGGGCGACAGCCCTCGTCTGTTTGCTATCGACAACCAGGGCGCGGTGAAGCGGCAGTACCAGGTGACCGGAGCGATGGCGGTGGATTGGGAAGACATCGCCATTGGTGGCGGGCCGTTGGCGAACACCACCTACCTCTACGCCGCCGACATCGGGGACAACGCCGCATCGCGGGCCGAGATTGTGGTCTACCGCGTACCGGAACCCACCGTCACAGCGGGGATTCCGCTCGCATTGGGGGGTGTGGAAATTCTGCGCCTGCGCTACCCCGATGGCCCCCACAATGCCGAGGCACTGCTGGTGGACCCCGCCACGGGCGATCTCGTCATCGTGGAAAAGAAACTGGCCGGGGGTGCGATCGGCGTGTACCGGACGGCCGGTAGCCCCGCCGCCAGCAGCCTCACCACCCTGGAGAAAACGGGCGAGATCAACGTAGGAACCGGGCTCGCCAATGCGGTCACCGGGGCCACCATTTCCCAGAGCGGACGCGAGATCGCCCTGCGGGTGTACGGCGGAACCCGGATCTTCGCTCGAACCGACGGCCAAAGCGTCACCGAGGCCATGGCCACCACCGCCTGCAACGGTCCGGTGCCGCCCGAGGCGCAGGGCGAGGCCATCGGGTTCGAGGCCGATGGCCGCGGGTACGTCACCATCAGTGAAGGGGCTAACCAGACGCTCCATCACTACCGCATCCCCTAACAGAGGCGGGCCCCCACACCGGTGCGGGGGAGGCGCGCCCGCATTGCCCGTTGACGGCTCATCGCCCTGCTCGTAGTGTGCTCGGGCACAACCACATTGGTGTAACTCCACTCGTGTTACCCGCCCCCACCCCACCCATTAGGGCCCGCTACCAGCGAGGGATGCCTGTTATGAGCACAGAGGGATTTAGCGGCCGAGAGACCGCCGACATCGTCGGTATCACCTACCGCCAACTCGATTACTGGGCGCGCACCGACCTGATCAGGCCGTCCCTTGCCGATGCGAAGGGGAGTGGCTCGCGGCGGCGCTACTCCTACAAAGACCTCATCGAGCTACGCATGATAAAGACCCTGCTCGACGCTGGCCAACGCCTCGACCGGGTGCGCTCCGCCTTCGAATATTTGCGTGACCTGGGCGATGACTTATCCGCCGCTCAATTGGTGATTGCGGGGGACAGCGTCGTGCTCGTCGGCCCCGGTGAGAATCTCATTGACGTCGTCAATAAGTACCAAGGCCAGGGGGTGCTCAACCTTCTCGCCCTCGGGGGCGTAGTGGAGCAGGTAGACGCCGCCATCTTGGAATTGCGCCCCCTCGCCGACCAATCGGTCCACGAGGATGGCGCCGCCTCCATCGCCCGATAGGTTCTCCTTCGTGAACACCCGAACCTCTCCCCTTGATGCCTCGCATCGAGCCCTGGGGGCCAAAATGGTCCCGTTCGGAGGGTGGGACATGCCCTTGTCGTACGGCGAGGGAACCCTCGCCGAACACCGGGCCTGTCGCGCCAACGCAGTGGCGTTCGATGTGAGCCATCTCGGTACGGTGCGCGTGCATGGCCGCGGGGCCCTCGCTCGCCTCCAGGCGGCCTTCACCAACGACCTCATGAAGATCACCCCGGGCCGAGCCCAATACACCCATCTGCTCAATGATGCCGATGCCTCGGTGCTCGACGACATCATCGTGTGGTGGATTGCCGACGACATCTTCGATGTCATGCCCAATGCGTCCAATACCCACGACGTGCTGAGCGCCATCGGCGGCGATGACGTGACTGCCTCCCGCGCCATCATCGCCGTACAGGGCCCGGAAGCCCGTTCACGCCTAGCCACCATCGGCCCGGACGCCGCCGCCATCGGCCGCTTTCGAGTGGGGACCGCCGCGGTGGCGGGGATCACCTGCACCGTGGCTGGCACCGGGTACACCGGAGAAGACGGCGTTGAGGTGGCCGTACCGGCGGCGGAAGCGGGCATCGTCTGGGATGCCCTGGTGGCCGCCGGAGTAGTGCCGGCCGGCCTGGGCGCGCGGGACACGCTGCGGCTCGAGGCGGCCCTTCCCCTCCACGGTCACGAACTTGGCTCGGGCATCACCCCCCTGCAGGCCGGCCTGGGTTGGGTGGTGGCCTGGGATAAAGATGGCGGCTTTTACGGACGCGATGCCCTGGTGTCCGAGCGAGAACGCGGCGTCGCCCGGCAGCTCAGAGGGTTGACGGTGGAGGGGCGGCGGCCGCCCCGAGCCGACCAGGTCGTGATGGTGAACGATGCGCCGGTGGGGGTGGTCACGAGCGGCAACTTCTCACCGATGCTGGAGCACGGGATAGCCCTGGCCTTCCTTCCTCCCGCTCTGGCGGTAGGTACCGAGGTCATCATCGACGGGCGCGGCACCCAAACGCCCGCCCGGGTGGTGGCCACTCCCTTCATCCCAAGGCCCTAGCCCCACCCCTGCGGGGCGGGTTACTGGGGCGCATGATGGGACTGAATCGAATCCATCACTGCGGCGGTGGCGGCCGCCATGAATTCGGGACGCCGTTCCGCCGCCCAATCCCTACTGGCCGCGGCTGACACGGCGGATCCCTGAAACTCTGGGAACACATGACGGGCCAACAATTCATAGCTGTGCCAGGTGGCCTCGCCGTCGGCCCACTCGTGAGCCATGGCGAGAAAGGTACCGAAGCCACCCGACTGCTCGATCAACCGCGCGATCTGGGCTTTGGCATCCTCCACCGTGCCGATCACCGCAAAACCCGAGGCGTTCATGGCGTTGGCCATCTCCTCCACATCGGTGGTGTCCGGGCCCAATGGCAATGCGGCGACGCGCTGAAAATAATCCACCCATTGGGGAAGTCCGAAGGTCACGTCGTGGTACGCCTGCTCCTTGCTGTCGGCAATATGCATCGGTCCGACGAGACGCCACTTTTGCCGATCGACGGTCGTACCGAACTCCGCGCTGCGCTCCTCCATCACCTTCCAATGAGAGCCCAGCACATCAAATCCACCCTGATTGGTGGCCCCGAGCGACAGGAGCGACACGCCGTGCTTCCCGGCCAACCGCGGCCCCGAAGGCGAGATCTGCGCCGCCACGGCGATCTCGAAACAGGGCTGCGAGTAGGGCCGCAGTTGGAGTCGGGCATCACGCAGCGTGAACCAACTGCCTTCGTGGTTCACCGGGGCCTCCCCCGCCAGGAGGGCCAGAATCGCCTCGAACGCCTCTTCCATCATGTCCCGCTGTCGGCTTACGTCGATCCCCATCATGAAGGCGTCCGATGGCAACGCACCCGGCCCCACCCCGAACATCACCCGACCACGGGTGAGGTGGTCCAACAGCACCATACGGTCGGCCAGCATCAGGGGGTGGTGGTAGGGGAGCGAGCTTACGCCGGTGCCAAGGCGGATACGGCGGGTCTATTGGGCCGCCGTCGCAATGAATACCTCCGGGCTGGCGATTATTTCGTAGCCAGCCGAATGGTGCTCGCCGATCCAGGCCTCATCAAAGCCCAGGGCATCGAGATGAACCACCAGGTCGAGGTCACGCTCGAGGGCGAGGGTGGGGTTTTGCCCCACCGGGTGAAACGGGGCCATGAACATACCGAAGGAGAGAGGCCAGTCCATCGGCCAACCCTACGACAGCATCGGGCCGGCTCCCGCCAAGGGAGATCAGGCCAGTTGTCGGACGATGGTCCCCGTGTCGTAGTAGTAGCGGGCGCCCATGAGATCCGCCTCCTGGAACTGGAACACGGCGCCCACCCGACAACGGAAGCGCCGGCCGGTAGCGGGGAAATCGGTACGAGAGCCCAGGTGGGATCCGCTCATCCACAACTCGACCACCATCGAACGCTCAGAGTGGTGAACCTCGATCATCTCGAAGGACAGGTCGGGGAAGGTGGCGAAGGTGGTCTCGTGGTACTGCCGCACCTGATCGGCCCCCTCGAACACCCGCTGGTTCCCCACCAGTTCGTAGCGAGGATGGGTAAAACAGGCGAGCGATGCCTCCACGTCCTGGCGGTTGAGGGCCGCCAGCAACTCCGTCACCACCGCTTCTCGGTGTTCACGAAGTTTGGATCCAATCGGGCTCACAGACACGGCGAGAACTCCCGGGCTCAGTCGAGAAGGTCGGGCTGATCCGCCACGATCTGGTCGTAAAGCGGCTGGAAGCTGAACCAACCGGCGAACGGACTGCCCACCTGGTCTCTCGTGTGGCGGGCCATCTCGGGATCGATTTTCACCGGCACGCCGACGGCTTCGGCCATCAACTGCACCTCACACGACCGCTCCATCGTGATGAACAGCCAGGCGGCCTCATCCACCGAGCGGCCCACCGTGAGAATCCCATGATTGCGAAGAATGGCTGCCTTATGGTCGTCCAGGGCATGCGCAATGCGCTTCCCCTCCTCCACATCGATGACCACTCCGGTGTAGTCGTCGAACAGGCCGTGGGCCTCGAAGAAGGTACAAGAGTCCTGGGTGATGGGGTCGAGGAGGCGCCCGAGGGTGGACCACGCCCGGCCGGATTTGCTGTGGGT
The DNA here is from genome assembly GCA_009886035.1 of Actinomycetota bacterium. GTDB lineage: Bacteria > Actinomycetota > Acidimicrobiia > Acidimicrobiales > VFJN01 > VFJN01. The sequence continues at coordinate 15,996 of VFJN01000140.1, read as the reverse complement.
GTGGGCGGCAGCCTGCACATCGGGTCGGGCGGCGTGCACCTGCGAATGAATGGCAAAGGCGGCCACGTTCACCGGCCAATCCCCCTCTACCACCTCACCCTGATGGTTCACCAAGATCAGGTCGGAGGCCCGAACCAGGCCGAAGGACAGCCCAAACGGGTTCACCCAGAAGCAGTCGGTGCGCTCAGGGTCGCGAGCGGTGAGGTGACCGGCCACCCCTTCGTTGAAGCCGAAGCGATCGAACAGTCGGAACGCCGCCGCCATCCGCTGTTTGATGTGGGTGCGTTCCTCCTCGGGGGAGGAAAATTCGGGCAGGGCGTGGGGCCGGTCGGGACGGATCACAGGGTTACCTCCGGGAAGCACGGGACCGCCACAGCCTACGTCGCTGGGCGAGCGAGGGTGAGTCCGGCCGGCGGAGCCGTGCGGGGCGGACCAGCACCTTTTACCCCGCTTCCCCCCAACCGCCCATAATAACCGTTATGTCAAGTAGTGCCTTCTCCCAGGGGAACCCCGAGAAGCGGCATGGCCGCCTCGATGACCCACTCGAGCGATTCCCTCGCCTCGCCGCCGTCCCCGAGATCTCGTCGAGCGTCCTCTATCGCGCACTCCAGCACAAACAGTTTGTCGCGCAGCTCTTCTAATTCCCGTCGCGTGATCACCAATTCGGATTCGGCCAATCCGGCTTCCTGCGCCCGTAATCGACTGATGTAATCCCGTTGACGGCACGCCGGGGCGCAAAACAGCCGAGGCCGACCCGGGCCGCTGGTTTTGGGGAACGCCCGGCCACACCAGCGGCAGGGTTGGGTGGGGGAGGATAGCGTCACTGACGTAAACCATAGTCATCGGCGGGCGCCCCGCCGGGGTCTTGCCCGGGTAAGGTGGGCGGGCTGACGAACCCGTGTGGGAGAGTCCCGATGCGTGCCCCCCGGGGCGGGTGATCGGGCGCCGAAGGTGCAAACGCCCCGTAACCTCTCAGGCTCCAGGACCACACGGGGGAGGCGACGCTGAAGCCCCCCGGGGTGACAGCGGGGGTTAAACCCCACTCGTCCTCACACCCTCGGAGCCGTTGTTGAAGTCTCAACCCGCCCTCACCTTTGCCGATCGACACATCGGCCCCCGTCCGGCCGAGGTCGAGCACATGCTCGCCACCCTCGGCGTTGCCACCCTCGGCGAACTCATCGACCAAGCGGTACCGAAGACCATCCGCAACGAGCAACCATTGTCGTTGCCCGCCGCCCGTTCCGAGCCTGAAGTCCTCGACGCGCTGGGGCGACTGGCTGGCGAGAACACCGTGATCACCTCGCTCATCGGGGCGGGTTACTACGGCACCCACACCCCCGGCGTCATCCTGCGCAACGTGCTGGAGAGCCCCGCCTGGTACACGGCCTATACGCCGTATCAACCCGAGATCAGCCAAGGCCGCCTGGAGGCCCTGCTCAACTTCCAAACGATGGTCACCGATCTCACCGGCATGGACATCGCCAACGCCTCGATGCTCGATGAATCCACCGCCGCCGCCGAAGCCATGACCCTCATCCGCCGTTCCACCAAACACCTGTCCGCCAAGTTCTTTGTTGATAACGAAACGCATCCGCAAACCATTTCGGTGCTCGCCGCCCGGGCGGAACCGATCGGCATCGAACTCGTCGTAGCCGACTGCGCCACCATCGATGCCAGCGATGTGTTCGGGGCCCTCCTCCAACACCCCGGCACCGGCGGGGTGGTACGCGACCTCTCCCCCACTATCGCCTCCATCCACGCCGGCGGGGGCCTCGTGGCCGTCGCCACCGACCTGCTGGCCTGCACGGTACTCGTGCCGCCCGGCGAACAGGGGGCCGACGTGTGTATCGGCTCCACCCAACGATTTGGTGTGCCCCTCGGCTACGGCGGGCCCCATGCCGGGTTCCTCGCCACCCGCGATGCCCTACGCCGCTCCATGCCCGGTCGCCTCGTAGGTGTGTCGGTAGACGCCGCCGGTCGCCCCGCCCATCGTCTGGCCCTGCAAACCCGCGAACAGCACATCCGGCGAGAGAAAGCCACGTCGAACATCTGCACCGCGCAGGTACTTCTCGCCGTGACGGCCGCCATGTTCGCGGTGTACCACGGGCCCGAAGGCCTGCGCTCCATCGCCGAGCAAGTCCACCACCGGACCGCTCGCCTGGCCGCCGGCCTACGCGCCGCCGGATTCGCACTCGGCGCCGACGCCTTCTTCGACACGCTGACCGTGGCTTGCCCGTCGCGGGCCGACGAACTGCTGGCGGCGGCCCTCGCCCAGGGAATCAACCTTCGCCGCCTCGACGCCGACACCATCGGGATCTCCCTGGACGAGACCACCAGCGAGGAGGTGCTGGCCGCCCTCGCCACCGCCCTGCACCTCGTCGTGCCGGCCCACGCCGACAGTGCCATCCCCGCCGCCCTGGCGCGCACCACGGCCTACCTCACCCACCCCGTGTTCTCGACCCACCGCTCCGAGACAGACATGTTGCGGTATCTGCGTTCGCTGTCCGACCTCGACATCGCCCTCGACCGCTCCATGATCCCGTTGGGCTCCTGCACGATGAAACTCAACGCCACCACCGAGATGGCGGCGGTCACCCGGCCCGAGTTTGGAAATATCCACCCCTTCTCCCCCACCGACCAAGCCCGGGGGTATCGGGAACTCATCACCACCCTCGAGGCGTGGCTGGCGGAAATCACCGGCTACGACAAGGTGTCGATCCAACCCAACGCGGGGTCGCAGGGCGAGTTGGCCGGTCTCCTCGCCATCCGTGGGTACCACGCCTCCCGCGGGGAAGCCGCCCGCAACGTCTGCCTCATCCCCTCCTCCGCCCACGGCACCAACGCGGCATCGGCGGTAATGGCGGGAATGCGAGTGGTCGTGGTGGCCTGCGACGACGAAGGCAATGTTGATGTCGCCGACCTCGAGGCAAAGGTGGAGGAGCACGCCCGCGACCTCGCCGTGCTCATGGTCACCTACCCCTCCACCCACGGCGTGTTCGAGGAACGGATCACCGACCTCTGCGATCTGGTGCACCGCCATGGCGGACAGGTCTACATCGATGGGGCCAACCTCAACGCCCTCGTGGGAGTGGCCCGGCCAGGATGGTTCGGCGGCGACGTAAGCCACCTGAACCTCCATAAAACCTTCTGCATCCCCCACGGTGGCGGCGGGCCCGGGGTGGGCCCGGTGGCGGTGCGGGACCACCTGGCCCCGTTCCTGCCCAACCACCCGCTCCTCGCCGAGGCGGGCCCGGCGACCGGCCCCGGGGCCATCTCCGGCGCGCCCTATGGGTCGGCGTCGATCCTCCCGGTGTCGTGGGCCTTCATTGCGCTCATGGGACCCGACGGGCTCCGTCAGGCCACCGAGGTGGCGATCTTGAACGCCAACTATGTGGCGGATCGCCTCAATGCTGCGTACCCCGTGCTCTACACCGGCGACCACCAGCGGGTGGCCCATGAGTGCATCCTCGACCTCCGCCCCATCACGGCGGCCACCGGAGTCACCGTGGACGACATCGCCAAACGGCTCATCGACTTTGGGTTCCACGCCCCCACCATGAGTTTCCCCGTGGCGGGCACGTTCATGGTGGAACCCACCGAGTCCGAGTCGCTTCCCGAACTCGACCGTTTCATCGAGGCCATGCTCACCATCCGGGAAGAGATCGCCGCCATCGAACGGGGCGAGGTAAACCACGCCACCAGTGCCTTGGCCCAGGCCCCCCACACGGCGGCCGACATTCTCGTGGCGGAGTGGGACCGTCCCTACAGTCGCGAACAGGCTGCCTACCCCCTTGCCTCCCTCCGCCACGGGAAATACTGGCCGCCGGTGAGCCGCATCGATGGCGGCCATGGCGACCGCAACCTCATCTGCGCCTGTCCCCCACCCGAGGCGTATGAGACCTGACGCGTCCCGGCCCGGCCGACGGTAGGAGCGGCCCCGTTCAACGCCTATCCTGCCGCTATGGCTTCTGACGATCAGCGTGCACTCGGACTAGCGGCATTTCTGGGTACGGCCGGCGTGATGCACTTCGTGCGCCCCGAATTCTTCGATGTCATCGTGCCGGAGTGGATGCCTGGATCGAAGCGCACCGTCACCTTGGTGAGCGGGGGCATCGAGGTGGCCGGTGCCCTCTTGGTGGCCAACCGGCGCACCCGGAAACTGGGGGCACTCGTGTGCATCTTGACCTTCATCGGGGTGTACCCGGCCAACATCCAGTCCGCCATCAGCGGCGGTACCGATGAGGCGCCCGCCCCCTTCAACTCACCCGCCGCCGCGTGGGCTCGCCTCCCGCTCCAGCTCCCCATGATCCGGTGGGCTTACCGGGTGTACCAAGACCAGCGCTAGAGGACCAGTTCGGCGATCTCCTCCAACATGAACGGTGGCCCACTCACGAGCAACTGCGTGACGCAGCTTTCGTTCCAGGCCTCGAGGTCGTCGCGCACCTTCTCCTTGGGGCCGATCAGATAGACATCCTCCACCATGGCGGTGGGCACGTAACTGGCGGCTTCGTCCTTGCGGCCGTCAAGGTAGGCCTCCTGGATCTTGTCGCACTCGGCTTCGTAGCCGAGCCGCACGAAGACATCGCGGTGGAAGTTTCGGTCCTTGGCCCCCATTCCGCCCACGTAGAGCGCCAGGGTGGGGCGAAGGAGGTCGGCGCAGGATTCCACGTCGTCGCCCACGATGGTGGGCACCACACAGGCCACCTCGAAGGTGGCGGCGCTCTGCCGGGCACCGGGCCGGGCGAATCCCTCCGCGAGGGCCTCCCGGTAAAATCCGTCGGCCTTGGGCGAGAAGAACATGGGAAGCCACCCGTCACAGATTTCCGCCGCCAGCGCAACGTTCCTCGGCCCTTCGGCCCCCAGGTAGATCGGAATGTCGGTGCGCAGCGGGCGCACAATCGACTTGAGGGGCTTACCGAAACCGGTACCCCCCACGAGCGGCATCTGGTAGTGGTCGCCCACATACTCAACGGGCTTGTCGCGCTTGAGGATGGCTCGGATGATCTCGACGTACTCGCGGGTGCGGGCCAAGGGCTTGGCGTACTCCTGGGCGTACCACCCCTCCACCACCTGCGGACCGCTCACCCCGAGGCCGAGAATGAACCGGCCTCCGGTGAGGTGATCCATGCTGATCGCCGTCATGGCGGTGGACGCCGGGGTGCGAGCGGAGATCTGGGTGATGGCCGTGCCCAACTCCACTCGCTCGGTGGCACTCCCCCACCAGGCCAACGGGGTGAAGCAATCCGAGCCGTAGGCCTCCGACATCCACACGCTTTTGAACCCGAGTCGCTCAGCGGCGGCGACCTGCTCGGCGGCGTCGGGCGGGGGGCCGGAGGAGGGCCAATATCCGATGATAAGTCCGAGGTCCATAGCCGAAAACCCTAGTCCGGATACCCGTGTGACTAGAACCTGTTCTAGTCTGAGGGTTATGGGTTTTCCTTCTGACGTTGGCGTGATCGACTTGATGCTGGGCATACCCGAGCAGTCCAAAAAGGAGTGGTACGGGTTCCTGCGCGCCGGTCTCATGGACGAGGAATCCAAGGCCATGGAGTTCCCGGCGCAGTACATGTTCAAAGATGTCCCCGCCGACATGGACGCCGATGCCGATCCCGTGGCGGTGGTCCTCGGCGAGATGGACCACTTCGGAATCGAACGGGCAATGCTGGGCGTCAGTTTTGCCCGGGCCACCTCCACCCGGGCGATCACCGAACACCCCGACCGATTTTTTGCCTCTTATGAGGTGAACCCCAACCTCGGGATGCAGGCGGTGCGTGATCTTGTGAAGGCCTACGAGACCCTCGGCATCAAGGCGGCCACCGCCTTCCCCGCTGGCCTTACCCCGCAGGTACCCATCAACGACAAGCGCTTCTATCCGATCTACGCCAAGTGCATCGAACTCGACATTCCCATCTGCATCACGACCGGAGTGCCCGGGCCGCGAGTGCCCATGCTCTGCCAGAAGACCGAGTTGCTCGATGAGGTGTGCTGGTTCTTCCCCGAACTCAAGATCGTGATGCGCCACGGTGCCGAACCCTGGGATGCCCTGGCGGTGAAACTGATGCTCAAGTGGCCGAATCTCTACTATTCGACCTCGGCCTTCGCCCCTCGCTACTACCCGCCTACGATCATCGACTTCGCCAACACCCGCGGCGCCGACAAGGTGATGTACGCCGGGTATTTCCCGATGGGATTGTCGCTGGAGCGCATCTTCTCAGAACTCCCCCACGTGCCGTTCAAGGATGATGTGTGGCCGAAGTTTCTCCGCCACAACGCCGTGCGCGTATTCAACCTGGAGGCGTCATGACCCTTACCGTGGAAACCCCGGAGCGTTCCCCCTTCCCCGTTCCCTTCGGCTGGTTCTGCATCGGCTACCCGGAAGACTTTCCTCTCGCCCTACCCCGCGCCATCTTCTCCTTCGATCGGCACTTGGTGGCCTGGCGGGATGAGACCGGCGACCTCCACGTGCAGGATCCGTTCTGCCCGCACCTCGGGGCTCACCTCGGCCACGGTGGATCGGTGGAGGGATGCGAGATCATGTGCCCCTTTCACGGGTGGAAATTCGATGCCACCGGCGCCAACACCAACATCCCCTACTCCGAACGGGTGAACAAGAAAGGTACGCTGCGCACCTTCCCGGTGACCGAGGTAAACGGGCTGAGCCTCGTCTGGTACCACCCTGATGCGTCGGTGGAGCCGATGTGGGAGATTCCCGCTCTCCCCGAGTTCCACGGTGATCCGGAGTGGTCCACGGTCATCCGCACCGAGCACACCGTGGAGGCGCCGTGGCAGGAGATGGCCGAAAACGGTGTCGACTCAGCCCATTTCCGCTTTGTCCACAACACCGCTGATGTACCGGAGTTGGTGAGTTACGAGACCGGCTTCCCTGGCACCATCATGAAGTCGGTCCAGAAGTTCGTGACGCCGCGCGGGGTGATGGAGGGCCGCATCGACTCTGAGCAGGTCGGTCCGGGAGTGGCCATCGTGCGATTCGGCGGGATCGTGGACACCGTGAGCCTGGCCGCCACCACCCCCATCACCGCCAACCGCTGCATCACGCGCTTCAACTTCCGTTTCAAGACGATGGGCGACGAAGAGACCACCCAAAACGTGGGGGGAGCCTTTGTGCGCGAGGTAAACAAGCAGTTCCTGGAAGACAAGCCAATCTGGGAACACAAGGCCCACTTGGTGCGTCCGGCCCTGGCCGACAACGACGGACCGTTCATGAAGTTCCGCAAGTGGGCTGCCCAGTTCTACGCCGAGGGCATCAGCGACGAACGCACGGTCTTCGCCCCCCCGTGGTGGCCTGAGCGCGCCGACGAGGCGCCCGCCAAGGCCACCGCCAGTGCCCGCCTCGGTCGTCCCTAACCGCCGTCCACCAGGCCCCACCTCCGGAGGGGGGCCGAAGGGCTAGCCGAGGAGGCTGCGGTCACCCGCCGTGGCGCCGCCGTCCACGGACCATTCGGCGCCGGTCACATAACTCGCTTCATCCGAGGCCAGGAAGATCACCACCTTGGCGATCTCCTCGACGGTGCCGAAACGACCCATCGGAAGGCTCTTGGCGAACAGCGTGTCATTGGGATCCTGACCGGGCATCCGGGTCATGGGCGTGTCCACCCCCCCGGGATGCAACGAGTTCACCCGGATGCCGCGCTTGCCGAGGTCCATAGCGGCAGTTTTGGACAACCCGCGCACAGCCCACTTGCTCGATACGTAGGCACCGAGGGCGGGCAACCCCATGATCCCGCCGTTACTCGAAATGTTGATGATGGAGCCGCCCCCGGCCCGACGCATCGACGGTGTTACCGACTTCATACCGATCATGGTGCCCAGGAGATTCACATCGATCACCCGCCGGAACTTTTCGACGTCCTGGTATTCGATGGAGCCAAAATCCAAAATCCCGGCGTTGTTCACCAACACCGTCACCGGACCGAAGCGGTCTTCGGCGTCGGCCACCGCCGCCATCCACTCCGTCTCTGAGGTCACGTCGAGGTGACGGTAGGCGGCTGACGCACCGAGATCGGCGGCCACAGCCTCCCCCTCGGCGTCCAACACATCGGTGAGCAGTACCGACGCTCCCTCGGCTACGGCGAGGCGAGCCTCAGCCTCGCCCTGGCCCCGGGCCGCCCCGGTGATGATCGCGACCTTGCCGTCGAGGCGGCCCGTCATGGCTTATCGGCCCCGACCACCCACATCGAAAAGAACTGCGAGCCTCCGCCATAGGCATGACCGACGGCCGTGCGGGCATCGGGGACCTGATGGTCACCCGCCATCCCCCGTACCTGCAACGCCACCTCGGCAAAGCGCAGCATGCCCGACGCCCCAATCGGATTCGACGACAACACACCTCCGGACATGTTCACCGGGAGGTCTCCGTCGAGACCGGTGACGCCATCTTCAACGTATTTCCATCCCTCGCCACTGGGGGCGAAGTGCAGGTTCTCGAGCCACATCGGCTCGAACCAGGAGAAAGGCACATACATCTCCACGCAGTCCACCTGGCGGCGCGGATCAGTAATCCCCGCCTGCTGGTACACGTCAGCCGCGCAGTCGCTCCCCCCCCGGGGCAAGACCGGATCGCGATCGGCCGACATGGTGGGTTCGGATCGCATGGCCGTGCCCTTCACCCAAGCCACGGGCTTGGTGGACCGATCGGCCACGGCTTCGCTGGCCAACACCATCGCGCAGGCCCCATCAGAACTAGGACACGTCTCGGCGTACCGAATCGGATCCCACAGCATCATCGAGTCCTTGATGGAGTCGAAACTGATGTCGGGCTCGTGAAGATGGGCGTAGGGGTTTTTGAGCGCATTGAGACGATCCTTGAGGGCCACCAGGATCCCGATGTGGTCCGGGGCATTGGAGCGCGCCATGTAGGAGCGAATGTGCGGCGCGAAGTAACCGCCGGCGCCGGCGTGCAGCGGCGGTTGGAACGGAATGGGCATCGACAACGCCCACATCGCCTCGCTCTCGCTCTGTTTCTCGAAGGCCACCGTGAGCACTCGTTGGTGAATACCCGCCTGCACCAACTGGGCCGCCACGATCGCCGTGGACCCGCCCACCGACCCGGCGGTGTGCACCCGGAACAGGGGCTTGCCGGTGGCCCCGAGGGCATCAGCCAGATACAACTCCGGCATCATCACCCCCTCGAAGAAATCGGGGGCCTTGCCCACCACCACGGCGTCGATGTCCGACCAGGTCATCTCGGCGTCGGCGAGGGCTCGAGTGGCCGCCTCCCGCACGAGGCCGGCCATGGATACATCACCGCGAGTGGCCTGGTGCTTCGTCTGGCCCACCCCCACCACGGCCACGAGTTCCTTGGGCATGCGGGTCAGTCCTCCCCTTCGAGCACGGCGACCAGATTCTGCTGGAGACAGGGGCCCGAGGTGGCGTGGGCCACCCCCCGAGTGGCGGTGCCATCCATGATGCGCTGCGCCACTTCCCCGATACGGGTGAGGCCGGCCACCATCACCGGGTTGGCGGCCAGGGGGCCGCCGGAGGGGTTCACGTTGGCGTGATCGGCCAACCCCAGCGACTCGCGCAGGATCAGTTCCTGCGGGGCGAAGGGAGCATGCAACTCCGCCACGTCCACCGGCGCGTTGCCCACCCCGGCCCGCTCGGCCGCGGTGCGAGTGGAGAGGGACACGGTGAGATCGCGCAGCCCCAGCGCCATCGGCTCGATGCGATGGTCGATGCCACGAATCCAGGCCGGTCGTTGGCGCAGGGCCCGAGCCCGATCCCCCGAAGCGAGAATCACCGCACAGGCACCGTCGGTGATGGGCGGGCAGTCGCTGCGGCGAAGGGGATCGACGAGGCACGGCTCCGCCAACAGATCCGCCGCCGCCGTATCCCACGCCAGTTGCGCATTGGGGTTCGTGAGGGCGTTACGCCTACTGCGGGAGGCCACCTCCGCAAAGTCGGCTTCCGTTGCCTTGCCCGCCTCTATCAGCATCCGGGCCTGCAGGGCCGCCAGGCTGATCGCATCGGGCCACAGGGGGGCCACGTGGTACGGATCGAGCTGTCGCGAGAGCACCTCGTGCAGGGGGCCCGGCGCGGACTTGCCGTAGCAGTAGACCAGGGCCGTCTCCACGTCGCCGAGTTGCAGTTTCACCCAGGCCTCATACAGCGCCCAGGCCCCGTCCATCTCCACATGGCTTTCCTGAATAGGAGGCCACGGGGCCACCCCGTCGAGGGTAGACACAAAGCTGAAGGCCTGGCCCGAGAGATAGTCGGTGGAGCCCGAACAGGTGAAGCCGATGTCGGCCTGGGTAAGGCCCGCCTTGGCCCGCACGTCAGCGATGACCGGCATCAGCATCTCGACCTCGTTGCGCACCGTTTCGGCACGCACGTTGGGCATCTGGGCGAAGGCAATCACCGCCACGTCGATCACCACGTCACCCCCGCCCCGGGCTGGGTAACCACCACGTCGGGCTCTCCGTTGGGGCGGAAGTAGCGGATGCTCTCGAGGTTGGGGGCCAACTCGTGGGCTTCCACCCACACCGCTTCCACCCGCATTCCGATGCGCACATCATCCACCGGGCATTCCTGAATGAGATGCATGAGGGGAAGGTCTGAACCGTCGAGCAGGATCAGCCCTGAGGTGTACGGGATTTCCATCCCCTGGCCGTAGAAGGCAACGTTCACCACACAAAAACTCACGAGCGTGCCCACATGGGGCAGTTCCACCGGTTCGGTGGTGGGCACCCCGAGTTGCGGATCGGCTCCCCGGGAGGGCACATAAACCTTGCCCCCCGGCGCCCGTTCCCCGAGGATCTTGCCCTCGGAGATGCCCGTGAGGAATCGGGTGGTGGCCACTCCGGCGGTATAGAGGAACTCCATGCGGGCCGGGGTGCGCACCGAACGCACCAGTTCCTTACCCTCGAGCACAGCGGGAATCTGGATCTCGGCCATCAGACGTCGGGCTCCCAGCAGGCGAGATCGTGGATGGAACCCTCTCGTTCATCCCCCCAACGCGGCCGCACCCGCATGCCGGTCGCCATGGCCTCAGGGGAGCCGGCATCCACAACCTGAAGGAATCCAACATCGGCGCCATCGGGCTTCACCAGCGCCCAGGCGAAGGGATGCGACAGTGGGTGTTTCGCCATGGGCCCTCGCACCCACGCCCAGGTGAGCACCTCGCCCCCCGGCCCCACCTCCACCAATTCGGTGAGGTCCTCACCGGTGAAGCTGTCGTACTCGGTGGGCGGCACGATCACGCGGCCGTCGGAACCCTTGATCCCAAGGAGGACTTTCTCGCGTAACCCCGTGAGAAAGGCGCCGATCACCGGACCAGTGGTACGAGAAAAGGGGTATTCGATGATGAGGGGGGCGCTGAGAACGCCGGGATCGTCGCTCATCTTAGAAGGAGATGACCTGGCGGATGACCTCACCGCGTTGCATGGCGTCGAAGGCATCGTTGATCTCGTCGAGCTTGATCCGACGGGTGATCATGCCGTCGAGATCAAGTGAGCCTTCTCGCCACAGGTCGAGGAGCTTGTGGAAATCGGTACGGACGTCGGCGGATCCGTAGTAGCTGCCCACGAGCACCTTCTCCGAGAAGAACAGTTCGAAGGCTGAGAAGCTGACGAACTCGTCGAGTTTGCCCACCCCCACGATGCAGGCTGTACCGCCGCGTCGGGCGTTGTCATAACTCGCCCGCATGGTGCTGGCCAAACCAATGGCCTCGAAGGCGTAGTCGAAACCCTCCCCACTGGTGAGGCTGGCCTTCAGGCTGTCGAGTTCATCGGGCTTGCACGAATGAGTGGCGCCGAAGCGCTTCGCATCCTCGAGCTTCCCGTCGTTCAGATCCACCGCCACGATCACCGAGGCACCGGCCACCTTGGCCCCCATGATGCAGGAGATGCCCACCCCACCGCAGCCGAAGACTACGACCGAAGATCCCGCCGTGACCTTGGCCGTGTTGAGCACGGCACCCACACCGGTCATCACGCCACACCCCACGAGGCTGCCGATCTCCAACGGGATGTCGGCGTCGATCTTCACCACGCCCTGATGCGGGATGATCATCTCCTCGGCGAAGGTGCCCGCCCCGGCCATCCCCGCCACGGGGGCGCCATCGAGGGTGAAGTGCGGAGTGCCGCCCATCACCATCTGAATGTTGAAGCACAGGTTGGGCTGATGACGCGGACCGCAGTAGGCGCACTCTCCGCACGGAGGGCTCCAGGCGATGATCACGTGGTCACCCACCGCGACGGTGGTGACGCCCTCGCCCACCTCAGCGACAATGCCCGCCCCCTCGTGGCCGAGCACACACGGTGCCGGCTGGGGGATCGTGCCGTTCATCACGGACAGATCGGAGTGACACACACCCGTGGCTTCGATCTTGACCCTGACTTCCCCCGGACCTACCGCCGTCAGGCCAATGTCGTCGCGGACCTCAAGTTTACTATCGCCGATATTGCGGAGCAGCGCAGCACGCATATATCCCCCTCCAGAGCAAGCCACACGATGGCGGCGAATGGTATGTGCCGTTTGCAGCCGACACTGAAACAGGTTCTAGTCTGGGGATCCATCGAATGGGAAACCGGGGGAGCAACGCACCATGTCAGGTTTTTACAAGTACGCCCAGGCCGAGCCGAACTTTATCGCCGTGGTTGATCCCGACGGCACTGAGCACACCGCCGGAGACCTCTTGGCCCGGGCCAACCAATACGTGCATCTCCTTCGCTCGTTAGGGCTGGAGCCCGGCGATTCAGTGGCGGCAATCCTGCCCAACGGGGTGCTCCCGATCGAGGTTTACCTCGCTGCCCTGCAGGCCGGCTGGTACTACGTGCCGATCAATTACCGGCTCTCGCCGCCCGAGATCGCCTACATCCTGGAGGACTGCGGGGCTAAGGCCATCGTTTCCCACGAGCGCTACGCCGAGGTGATCGCGGCGGCGGCTACCGCCGCCGGCCTCCCCCCCGAAAGCCGTCTCGCCCACGGATCCATTGACGGCTTCCAGGATGCAGAACTGGCCCTGGCCGGCCAACCCGACACCCTCCCCGACGAGCGCCTGGCGGGAGCGGCCATGCACTACACCTCGGGCACTACCGGACGGCCCAAAGGGGTGAAGCGCAACCTTCATGATGCCGACCCCGACATCATGGCCGAATTGTTCACCGGCTTCTTTACGCTCTTTGGGATCCCTCACCGCGAGGACCAGGTGCACCTTTGCACCTCGCCCAACTACCACACGGCCGTCACTACCTTCGCCGGGAATGCCCTCCACAGCGGCCACCGCGTCGTATTCATGGACAAATGGGATCCCGCCGTCGCCCTCGAGCAGATTGAGCGTCACTCGGTCACCCACACCCACATGGTCCCCACCCAGTTCCACCGGATGCTCTTGCTGCCCGAGGACGTGAAAAGCCAGTACGACGTCTCCTCGATGCGGTGGGCGATCCATGCCGCCGCCCCGTGCCCGATCGATGTGAAACAAAAGATGCTCGACTGGTGGGGTCCGGTGATCTGGGAGTACTACGGCGCCACCGAAGGTGGGGGCACCACCGCCACGCCGGCCGACTGGCTGAAGTACCCAGGCACGGTGGGCAGTCCGTGGCCCATCTCGGAACTGAAGATCACCGACGACGACCGCCGACCGGTGGGTCCGGACGTCCCGGGAACCATCTGGATGAAGATGGGCGGGCAGGACTTCGAATACAAGGGTGACAAGTCCAAGACCGACGAGACCCACGACGCCGAGGGGTTCTTCACCGTCGGCGATGTCGGCTACCTGAACGCCGACGGGTTCCTGTTCCTCTGCGACCGCAAGAGCGACATGATCATCGCCGGAGGCGTGAACATCTATCCCGCCGAAATCGAAGGCGAGATCCTCGCCCACCCTGGGGTGGGCGATGTGGCGGTCTTCGGGATTCCCGACGCCGACATGGGCGAAGAGATCAAAGCCATCGTCGAACCGGTGCCGGGTCAAGAACCCAGCGACGAACTGGCGGCGTCGATCATGGCGCACCTCGAGGGACGGCTCGCCAAGTTCAAGTGGCCGCGATCGATCGACTTCATGGCCCAACTCCCGCGGGAGCCAACCGGGAAACTCTTGAAGCGCCAACTCCGCGATCCCTATTGGGAAGGCCAGGAGCGAGCAATCTGATCCCTCTCAGTCGAGATGATCGCAGAGCAGGTGGCAGGCGGTGTTCAGTTCCTCGCCCACCCACACCAGATCCCCCACCCCGCTGACCCAGGCCACTAGGCAGGAGAACCACACGTGGCCAAGTACTCGGGCGATGTTGGCTTCGGTCTCGCGGTCGGTGCCCGCCGGAAAGGCGCGCAGCAAGACGCGCTGCATCACCTCACTGGTGGCCCCCGATGCACCATCGGCCACGCGATCCTCCGCGGTCAGCGCCCTCACCACGGCTTCCGCCAGTTTCGGCTGGCGCTCCATCGTGGCCACCGCTCGGCGCAGCACGTCATACACCCGTTCGGCGATGGTGTCGCCCTCCGGCGCGCGAGCGGTTACCCGACGTTCGAGATCTTCCATCCACTGCACCATGGCGGCCGCCAGCAGAGCATCCTTGGAGGGGAAGTACCGGTAAATCGTGCCGAGAGCCACCTTGGCCAACCCGGCAACGTCGCGCATCTGCACGGCGTCGTAACCCCCCTGAGCGCCCAGTTCGAGGGCCGCCAGGAGCACGCGTTGGCGACGGGCCGCCTGACTCTTGGTAAGCACCTCCGACGCAATCGCCACGGCCCGAACCTACCGAACGGCCTTGAGGAGATCCCGAAACGGGGTGTCCTTGTCGGCCCGGGCCTCCGCCGGAAGACCCAGCACCCGCTCGCCGATGATGTTGCCCTGAATCTGATCCGACCCGCCAGCAATCCGCAGCGAGGGCGAATGGAGAAACTTGGTGGTCCACACCCCACCGCGGGGCAGTAACGCCGGGTCGGCCAGCATGGCGGTGGCTCCCTGGATATGCAGGGCAGTGGTGGTCATCTGCACCATGAAGCGGCCGTAGGCCAACTTCATCACCGAACTCTCCGCGCCGGGGCGAAGGTTATGGGACAGCGCCGTCTGGGCACGAAGGCGCAAGAAACGTAACAACTCGCTCCGCAGGTATGTCTCCGCCACCATTTGGCGCACGAGTGGATCCTGCGCTCGACCCCACTGCTGGGCCAGGGCAATCAACCCGGGCGGGTCGGCCCCCCCGGATCCCCCGGCGATGGCACTGCGCTCGCTGGCCAGCGTGGTGCGCGCCACCGACCACCCCTCCCCCACCTCGCCGATCACCTGAGCGGCGGGAATGCGCACCTCGTCGAGAAACACCTCACTGAAGTGAGCGTCTCCGGTCATCTGGCGCAGGGGACGGATCTCCACGCCGGGTGAAGCCATATCGACAAGGAAATACGTGATCCCCCGATGCTTGGGCGCCGCCGGATCGGTCCGAGCCAAGAGGATCCCCCACTCGGCCCGATGAGCCGCTGAGGTCCACACCTTTTGCCCGGTCACCACCCACTCGTCGCCGTCCCGAACGGCCCGAGTGGTGAGGTTGGCCAGATCGGAACCGGCCTCTGGCTCGCTAAAGAGTTGGCACCACACCTCGTCGCCGCGCAACATCGCCGGGAGAAATCGGCGTTTCTGCTCGTCGGTCCCGTGGGCGAGGAGGGTGGGACCGACCATGCCGATGGCGATGGCAAACACGCCGTTGGACACTCCGAACCGGGCCTGCTCTTGGTTGAAGATGGCGGCTTCGATCGGGCGACCGCCCCGACCTCCGAACTCGGTGGGCCAGGTAACCCCGGCCCACCCGCCCCGCTCGAGCACCCCCTGCCATGCCCGGCAACGTTCCACGTAGACGCTCTCGGGATAATCCGCTGACCACATCCCGGCCGAGAAATCCTCCGGGTGGCCCTTGGGGATAGCGGCAGTCTCCAGCCACGTCCGGGCCTCGGTCCGAATCGCCGCTTCCTCGGGGGTGTCCTCGAAATCCACGCTTTCAGACTAGAACAGGTTCTACTCCGTTGACTTCTCCGCCCGCGCCG
>VFJN01000047.1 GCA_009886035.1 Actinomycetota bacterium | reverse complement strand
GCGCTCTCGGCACGCCAGGATTTGATCTCGGTCACCGCGCTACGGGAGCAATCGGCCGAGTTCCTGGCCTTGTTCGTCCCCGCCTGCAGCGCCGGCACGCTCACCGACATCACCACCCCAGAGTGGAAGCCGGCTTGTAACTTCCTGGCCAGCGTCTCTAGCAGCCGGGCCACCCAGGGCTTTTCGCCTTCGGAAACGGCCACCTTCATCTTCTCGCTCAAACAGCCGCTCTTTGGCCGTCTGCGGCAGGAATTGGGCACAGATGCCGCAGCCTTGGCCGACGAGATGTGGAGCGCCACAGTGCTGCTGGATAAGCTTGGGCTCTACACCACCGAGGTCTACCAGAAGGCACGCGAAGACGTGATCAAGCGCCAGCAAACTGAAATGCTTGAGTTGTCGACGCCGGTCGTGAAGCTCTGGGAAGGCGTCATCGCCTTGCCGCTCATCGGCACCCTCGACAGTGGCCGCACCAACGTCATGATGGAAAACCTGTTGCACAGCATCGTCAGCACGGGTAGCAGTATGGCCATCGTGGACATCACCGGCGTGCCGACGGTGGACACGCTGGTTGCCCAATACCTGCTCAAGACCGTGGCGGCGGCCCGGCTGATGGGCGCTGAGTGCATCATTTGCGGCATTCGCCCACAGATCGCACAGACGATGGTGCACCTGGGCGTGGAGTTTGGCAACGTGGTGACCAAGGCCACCCTCGCCGAGGCGCTGGCCTATGCCTTACGTCAAATGGGCTTAAGCGTCACCAAGACAACGCCCCGCGCTTGAGGAGGTGACTCATGGACCGCATTCCCATTCTGAAAGTTGGCGAGTTCCTGCTGGTGAGCATCCAGGTGGACATGCACGACCGCTTGGCGATGAGCTTGCAAGATGAGCTCACGGCACAGGTTGTCAAGACGCAAGCCAAAGGCGTGCTGATTGATATCTCGACGCTGGATATTGTCGATTCGTTCATTGGCCGAATGCTAGGCAATATGGCCACCATGTCCCGCGTGCTGGGCGCACAAGCGGTTGTCGTTGGCATGCAACCTGCGGTTGCGATCACCATTGTCGAGTTGGGCCTGGTGCTGAGCAATGTGCGCACCGCCCTCGACGTGGACAAGGGCCTGGCGTTGTTGCAAAGCCTCGTGAATCCAAGCGAGGGCAGCAACGATCATGAACCCACTGACGCTTGATACCCTGCCGCTGCGCACCAGCGAAGACATTGTGCAGATGCGTCGATCAACGCGCAGCTGGATGGTAGAGCACGGCTTCAGTCTGGTGGATCAAACCAAGATGGTCACCGCCGCCAGCGAGCTGGCGCGCAACGCCATCGACTATGGTGGGGGCGGCAGCGCACGGCTCGAACTCTTGACGGACCAAGGCCGCGTCGGCATTCGGGCGGTGATTCAAGACCACGGGCCAGGCATCGCCAACCTGGCGCAAGCCATGACCGATGGGTACACCAGTGGTCAGGGTTTGGGCCTGGGTTTGCCCGGCTCGAAACGGCTGGTGGACGACTTTGAGATTTGGTCCGAGCCTGGCCAGGGCACCCGCGTGAGCATCGTCAAATGGCGATGAACTTTCCCCATCATCTGTGTGTTCAGGACACCAGCCATGTCGGCCAAGCGCGGCGGCTTGTCAGCGCCTTGTGCCATGAACTCGATTTTGATGAAACCCGCTGCGCCGAGGCCGCCATCATCGTGACCGAGTTGGCCAGCAACCTCATCAAGCACACCGGCGGTGTGGGTGGTGATCTGCTGCTTCGACCCATGCCAGTGCGTGCTACGGCCGCTGTTGCCGGTATCGAGATCTTGTGCTGGGACAAAGGCCCCGGCATCGCCAACATGGCCGCAAGCCTGCGCGATGGTTACTCCACCGCTGGCAGTGCTGGCACCGGCCTGGGCGCCGTTCGCCGGCTCTCGGCGGTCTTTGATTTGTACGCTGTTCCCGGCCAGGGCACCGCCGTTTTGAGCCGCCTGTGGCGCACGACGCCACCGCAAGCGCTGGCCGCGCTCAACGTCGGTGCGATTTGCCTCCCGGTTCAGGGCGAGCAAGCCTGCGGCGACGCCTGGGCGATGAAGCCGTACCAACAAAACACACGG
>VFJN01000003.1 GCA_009886035.1 Actinomycetota bacterium | reverse complement strand
TGACCCTGGCCGCTCTCGCCCACCGCGCCGCCACTCTCCTCAGCGGAGGAAAGTCATGACCTCTAGTGTTGGACCCATGAGCCCGGTTCCGCTTCGCATGAGCGCCGCCGTGCTGCAAGGACCGGGCCAACTGCAGGTGAACGACGTGGCCGTGCCGCCCGTCGGCGACCGCGACGTGCTCGTGAAGATCGACCTGTGCGGGGTGTGCGGCAGCGACCTCCACATGGTGCTCGATGGGTGGGGTCAGCGCGGCAGTTGGCAGGGCCATGAGTGGACCGGGACCGTCCTGGCGGTGGGCCCGCTGGTACAACGCTGGCAGCCCGGTGATGCAGTGGTGGGTGGTCCCCCGATCCGGTGCGGCACCTGCGCCAGTTGCGTCGCCGGCCGACCCGCCCTGTGTGCCCAACGCGATACCCCCGGCATCGGCCCCGAGCAGGGAGCCTTCGCCACCTACAAGGTGAGCCCCGAAGGAGAGTTGCTGGCGCTACCGGTGGATCTCGATCCCCGCGCCGCCACCCTGGCCGAGCCGCTGGCGGTGGCCCTCCACGGCATTCACCAGTCCGGCATCGGGGTTGACCAACGGGCGTTGGTCCTCGGCGCCGGCCCCATCGGCGCGCTCACCATCGCCGCGCTGCGGGCCCGCGGCATCCACCACGTGGTGTGCGCCGAACCCACCGAGCGCCGCCAGGCCCTCGCCCGCGCGGTGGGCGCCAGTGAGGTGTGCCACCCTCGTGATCTCGTGGTGCCCAGCATCGCCGAACCGGGCCTCATCGTGTCCGGAGCGGTGGATGTCGTGCTCGAATGCTCCGGGAAAGCCGCCGCCATGGAAGCCGGCCTGGCCCAACTCGGGCGGGGCGGCACCCTCGTGCTGGTGGGGGCGGGGATCGAATCGCCCCGCTTCGATCCCAACCGCATCCTGCTCAACGAACTGATCATCACCGGGGCGTTCACCTACAGCGACAACGGCTTCACTGAGGCCCTGAGCCTGCTGGCTTCCGGGGCCCTGCCCGTTGACGAACTGCTCGAGCCCGACCTCGTCCCGCTCGACGGACTCCTCGACGCCATGCGAGGCCTGGCCGAGGGACGCCTCGCCGGAAAGGTCCTCGTGCGCCCATGAGCGGCCCCCTGTTTGCCAAACCGCCCCGCCTGAACCACGTGGCCCTGTCGGTAGCGCCCGATGCCCTCGACGAGGCCGGTCGGGCCGACCTGGTGGCGTTTTACGGAGACGTCTTCGGTTTCGAGGAGTATCCGCAACTCACCGAGGACCGGGCCCGCCTCGTGCTGCGCGCCCATACCCACGAGCAGTTCGTGTTCATCATCGCCACCCCCAGCCCCATGGTGGCCCCCCGCCTCGACCACTTCGGCCTGTCGGTGTCGTCGAAGGCCGAGTTCGACGAGGTTTACGCCCGAGCCGCCGCCTGGCGTGATGCCCACCCCGGCGAGGTGGACCTCATCGAACCGACCGTGGAGGAATACGTGGGCGCCCTGGCCCTCCACTCTTTTTACCTGGGGTACCGATTGCCCCTCATGGTGGAAACCCAGTTCTTCGACTACCTCTTCTGACGCCCTGGCCCCGGGTGCCTCAGGCTTTCTGCAGCGCCGCCGCACTCAGTCCCCGAAAGCGCCGGTAGCGCCCCTCCGCCGCCTCTACCCAGGGGGGGTTGGGTTCCACGATGCGGGCCGTGGTGGCCCAGCGCGACGCATCGGTCATCGATGATTCCAGTCCGGCTACGCACCGGGCCACGAAGGCGCTGCCCAGCGCGGCCCCCTCGGGCACGGCGGCCACCGCCACCGGCAGGTTGGTGCAATCCGCCAGCGCCTGCATCCACGGCTCCACCTGGGTACCGCCGCCGGTGGCCACGATGCGTTGGGGCACCAGGCCCGCCTCGCGGGCCAGATCGAGGTGGTGACGCACTACGAAGCCGGCGGCTTCGTACGCCCCCCGCAGGAGATGCTCGGGGCCGTGCTGGAGACCCACGTCATGCACCGAGACGCGCAAGTCGCGGCGGTGCAGGGGGGTGCGTTCTCCGCGCACATAAGGCAGCCAGACCGGGATCTCGCCCGGGGCCACGTCACCTACCCGAGCCGCCGCCGATGGTCCGAGCCACCGCCGCACCCGATCGAGGAACAGGCCGCCGGCGTTGCTCGGACCGCCGATGAGGGATCGGGCCGCCGCGGTGTGCGGAATCGTCCAGAGGCCCGGAGCCGTCCGCTCCTGCTCCAGCACCCCCCATGTGATCATGGTGGTGCCGCAGAGCACGAGCACGTCGCCGGGGTGATCGGCACCCGCCACCAACTGTTCGGCGAGGGCGTCAATGGCGCCTCCCCCCACGAGCGCTCCCGCCCCCGGTCTGCCTTCACCAATCCGGCCCACCGGAGCCACCCCGACGACGATCCCGGGCAACGTGGCCAGGTCGGCTCCGGCGGCGGCCGCCACCGCGGGGTCCCACCCCACGAAGTTGAACAAGGGGTGGGCGGTCATCGCCGTGGTGGTGTCGATGGCCCCCCGGCCGGTGAGGGCATGGTTGGCCACCGCTTGGGCCGGCCAGAATCCGGCGGCGCGGGGGTTGGTGGCGGCGTGCCAGGCCAGAAAGGCCAGCAACTCGCCGCTGTCGCCCGGGTTGGCTGGATCCACGGTGGCGCGTTCACCTCGATGATCCCCGTAGAGCAGACCCGGGCCGGCGGCCGAACCATCGGCGTGTACCGCCCCCAGCGAGGGCACCATGGCCGACACGTTCACCGCCGCCACGTCTCGTCCGGTCGCCACCGCCGCGAGGGCGTCCAGCACGTTGGTGCGCCAGGCCTGGTCGATGTCGTGCTCGAAGGCACCCGGGGTGGGGGTGCGGATCTCGTGGGGCACCCGGGCCCGGGCCAGGATCACCCCTTCGCCGGTCACCGCCACCGCCTTCACCGACGTCGTGCCGATGTCGAGACCTACGGTGATATCGCTCACGCCTTCTCCCCCCCATGGCCGAACCCCACCCGCGCCGAGCGAGAGGACCGCGGCCGGGAGCGTACGCCGTCTTCGAACATGCGTCTCATCTCTCTTGCTACGGTCATGCCGCCGCCGCCCGGCGGGACTCACGGATCGGGGGACGACGATGAAAGCACTCGTGTTCGGCACCCGTCCCCAGGCGTGGACCGCCCCCGTCAGCGACAACCCTCTGGTGCACAACCTCGCCGCCTCGCCGTGTGCGCTGCTCGACGTGCCCGACGCCGTGCCCCTGCGCCCCGATTGGTATGTGATCCGGCCAATCCTCACCGGCATCTGTGGCTCGGACTCCAAGCAGATTCTCCTCGACTTCGAAGGCGACCAAGACAGCGCCATGAGCGGCCTCTGTTCCTTCCCACAGGTGCTCGGCCATGAGGTGGTGGCCGAGGTGGTGGCCGCCGGCCCGCAGGCGAAAGGGTTCGAACTGGGCCAACGGGTGGTGCTCAATCCGTGGCTCTCGTGTGGCCCGCGCGGAATCTCGCCACCCTGTCCGGCGTGCGGGATGGGCGACTACAGCCTCTGTTGGAGTTTCACCGCCGGCGAGATCAGTACGGGGATCCACACCGGAACCTCGAGCGATGCCACCGGCGGGTACGCCGAGTTGATGCCGGCGCACTCATCGATGCTCTTCGCCGTGCCCGACGCGGTGGACGACGCCCACACCATCTTGGCCGACCCGTTCGCAGTGTCGCTCCATTCGATCACCCGGCATCCTCCGCCCCCCGGCGGCCGGGTGCTCGTGTGGGGGGCCGGGGCGTTGGGCTCGGCCGCCGTCGCCATACTGAGGGCCCTCTACCCCGAGGTGGAGGTGGCGGTAGTGGCCCGCTTCGATGCCCAGGCCGCCCTCGCCCACCAGCTCGGCGCCGCCGTCGTGTTCCGGCTCGGTTCCCAACTCGACCTGGTGGAGCAGTTGGCGCAGTGGTCCGGTGGCGTGTTGGTACCCACCATGGACGCGCTCGGTGGCCTCCCCATGTGTCATCCCGGGGGCATCGATGTGGTGTACGACACCATCGCCAAGCCCGAGACGCTCGAGGTGGCCGTTCGTGTGCTCAAGGCACGGGGCACGTTGGTGAAGAGCGGCGTGCACGCCCCCGGGCGATGGGAATGGAGCCCGCTCTACTTCAAGGAGATTTCCTTGGTCGGGTCCAATGCCTTCGGGATCGAGGAAGTGGAGGGGGTGCGCCAACACGGCCTTGAGCATTACCTCGACCTCGTCGTCGGCGGGCGGGTAGACCTCAGTGGCTTGGTTACCCACACCTTCGGCCTCACGGATTGGCGCACGGCCTTTTTCACCATCGCCGACCAAGAACACACCGGAGCCATCAAGGTGGCCATCGACCCCTCATGCTGACGAGATGACGTCCCTCCTGCACCCCCTCACCGCCGACGAGATCAGCGTGGCCGTGGCCGCCGTGCGGGCCACCGGCCGTCTGGGCGAGGCGGCCCATTTCTCCACCATCACCCTCGACGACACTCGCGGCCTCACCCAGCGACAGGCCCGTCTGATCATCGTGCCGGGCCCGGAAGCGGTTCTCATTGAAGCCACCGTGGTCCTCGCCAGCGCGGCAGTGGTGGCCTGGATCGAACACCCGGGGGCGGTGCCGGCGATCGGGTTCGAGGAGGCCTTCACTGCCATCCTTGCCCTCCACGACCACGAAGGATTCCGCGCCGCCCTCGCGGCGCGTGGCATCACCGACCTCACCGGCTTGCAGGTGGACCCGTGGCCCACCGGAAACTTCGGTGTGGCGGTCGAGGAAGGTCGGCGGGTAGCCCGCTGCATCTGTTACTACCGGGACCAACCTGGCGATAACGGGTACGCCCGTCCCATCGAGGGTCTGTTGATTCACGTCGACATCGCTCGCGGCGAGGTGCTCGAAATCGTGGACCTGGGGGTCACTCCCCTGCCCGAGGCTCCGGGGCGTTACCGCGCCGAGGACCACGCGCCGGCCCGCGCCGATCTACGGCCGGTGTCGATCACCCAGCCCGACGGCGTGAGTTTCACCCTCGAGGGAAACGAGTTGCGGTGGCAGCGGTGGTCGCTGCTCGTGAGCCTCGACCCACTCGAAGGCATCGTGCTGCACGAGGTGGCCTACGACGGGCGGTCCATCCTGCGGCGGGCCTCAGTGAACGAAATGGTGGTGCCCTACGGCGACCCCACCCCCGGCCACCACTGGAAAAATGCCTTCGATGTGGGTGAGTGGGGCCTGGGCCGTATGGCCAACAGCCTCACGCTGGGTTGCGACTGTCTCGGGGAGATCAAGTATCTCGATGCCGTCATGGCCGACGAGCGCGGGCGCGCCACCACCTTGCCCAACGCCATCTGTGTCCATGAGGAGGACGTCGGGATCCTGTGGAAACACGTCGACCTGCTCACCGGTCATGTGGAGGTGCGGCGCAAGCGCCGACTGGTGGTTTCCTCCATCGCCACGGTGGGCAACTACGACTACGGCTTCTACTGGTACTTCCATCTCGATGGCTCACTGGAACTCGAAGTGAAACTCACGGGGATCCTCTCCACCAAGGCGCTTCCCACCGAGCGGCGGGAAGCGTTCGCGCCCCCCATTGCCCCCGACCTCGCGGCCCCGGTGCACCAGCATCTGTTCTGCGCCCGGCTCGATATGGCGATAGACGGCCCGCGCAACGAGGTCTACGAACTGAACGTAGATCCCCTCCCCCTCGACGCCGACAACCCGCAGCACAATGGCTTTGCTCCCTCCTCGACCCGGCTCGATTCCGAACAGCAGGCCCAGCGCGTGGTCGACCCCAGCCGCAGTAGATCCTGGCGGATCGTGAATCCGTCGGTCACCAACGCGTTGGGCACGCCGGTGGCCTACAAATTGCTGGCCGGATCCTCTCCCACCCTGCTCGCCGCCGCGGGCTCGAGCATCGCCGCCCGGGCCGCCTTCGCCACCAAGAACCTCTGGGTCACCCCGTACACCCCCGACCAACGGCGGGCGGCGGGCGACTTCCCCAATCAACATCCGGGAGGGGCGGGCCTACCGGCATGGACGGCGGCCGACCGCTCCCTCGTGGATACCGAAGTGGTGGTGTGGCACACCTTCGGGGTGACCCACATCCCCCGCCCCGAGGATTGGCCGGTGATGCCGGTGGAGACCTGCGGCTTCCACCTCATTCCCACCGGGTTCTTCGATCGCAACCCGGCCCTCGACGTGCCCCCGCCGGACCACTGCCACTAACCCACGATCAACAGGGGGGTTCCTCACCGGCGGAGTGATCGAAGATCTTGGCCACCACCCGCGCTTCAGCGCCGTCGGTCGGTCCCTCCCAGATCACCGTGCCGTGCTCGAGGAGCACCACGCGATCGCACAGCGCCAAGGCATGGGAGATCCTTTGTTCCACGATCAGCAAGGCGGTGCCTTCAGATCGGAGTCGGGCTAGATCGTGATAGATCTCGTCCACGATGATCGGCGCCAACCCGAGCGAGAGTTCATCGGCCACGAGGAGGCGGGGGGCCTCCACGAGGACCCGGGCCATGGAAAGCATGCGCTGCTCGCCCCCAGAAAGATTGCCGGCGAGCATGGGGCGCCGACGCGCCAACAACGGAAACTGGCTGAAGGCCTGATCCAGGGCCGCCCCGACCCCCCGCCGCCCCTTGGACTGGCGGAACGACAGGCGCAGGTTCTCCTCCACCGTCAAGGTGGCAAACACGGACCGTCCTTCGGGCGCGTGGGCCACGCCCGCACGAGCGAAGCGGAACGGCGCCACCCCGGTCATATCGACGCCATCAACCCACACCGAACCCTCCGTCGGCACAATCAATCCGGTGGCGGCGCGCGCCAGGGTGGTCTTACCCACCCCGTTGGCACCGAGCAGGGCCACCGCTTCACCGGGCTGCACCGACAGGCAAACGTCGAAGAGCGCATGGAACGGTCCGTAGCCCGCCGACACATTGCGTAACTCGAGAATCGGTGTCATGTGTCCGGTCCCTCGGGGGTCCCGAGGTAGGACTCGCGCACAATGGAGCGCTCGAGCACCTCGGCCGTGAGTCCTTCGGCGATGAGGGAGCCGAAGTCGAGCACGTAACACCGCTGCGTGAAGGCCGCCACGAACTCCACGTCGTGTTCCACCAACAAAATGGCGAAGCCCTGCTCCTCCTGCAACTCGCGCAGGGTGGCCGCCAGATCCGCCGTCTCCTGTCGATCCAGGCCCGACGATGGCTCATCGAGCAAGAGGACCCGCGGTTGGGTCATCAAAGCCCGCCCCACCTCCACCAACCGCCCCTGCCCCAGGCTCAGTTGCTCAATAGGTTCGTCGGCCAACTCGGCCAGTCCGAGTCGTGCGAGCACGACATCACAGGACCGCAACTCATCAGCCGTGGGTCGACCGCGCCCCAGCAGGTCTTTCCAGAGCGAGCCGTTACCCCGCCGCACCCGCTCGGCAATGAGGAGGTGCTCACGCACGGTGGACTCGGTGAAGAGTTCAATGCGCTGGAAGGAACGGCCGATGCCCCGCCGCGCCCGCTGGTGCACCGGCAGCGAAGTGATGTTGTCGCCGGCCAACCACACCGACCCAGCATTGGGAACGAGCAGGCCAAGGATGCAGTTGAACAGGGTGGTTTTACCGGCACCGTTGGGTCCAATGAGGCCGACGCGCTCACCCTCGCCCACCTGCAGGGCCACGTCCCGGAGGGCACCGATCCCGGCGTAGGACTTGGAGATGCCTCTCGTTTCGAGAATGGGGGTCACGGCACCACCTCCTTCGCTTCGGGAACATCCGGCTCGGGTGGCGGGGCAGCACCGGGGCGACGCAGCCGGGCCAGCAGGGCCTCGGTGCGACGGTGGGCCCGACGCGTGTTGAACTCCACGAGCCCTTCGGGGTGACGGGCGAATTGGATGGTGCCGAGGCCGAAGATGATGAAGCGCCACTTTGGCGATATGGGGAAGATGCCCGGGATGCGATCGGCACTCCGGAGGATCCACCCGAACACTGCCCCCCGCAGCACAATGGCTTCGAACAGCGCATAGGCGGCCCCGGCTTGGGCCGCCCCCTCCACGGTGCGGGATCCCAGCGACACCACCAGCACCAGCCAGAACAGGGCGGCGAAGGGAGAGAAGTTGAGGGTGTAGTTGACGTTTTCCTGCTGCATGCTGAGCATCGCCCCCCCGATGCCGGCGATGAAGCCCGACAGCGCAAAGGCCAACACCCGGGAACGAGCGGGCGAAATGCCGATGGACTGCGAGGCCAATTCGCTCCCCCGCAAGGCCCGCAGCGTGCGACCGATGGTGCCCTCCCGGATCTGGATGACCGCCAGCGAGGTGATCACGAATACCACCAGGGCCAGCACCAGGAACGCTTTGTCGTCGCCAAGGTCCCAGGGTCCGATGGTGGGGCGCGGCACACGCGTGCCTTGCAGCAGGGAGGTACCACCCCCCCCGACCCACGGCAGTTTCACCATCACGGCATCGAAGAAGAAGGCGAAGGCGAGGGTGGCGATCGCCACCCATACTCCTCCGAGGCGGCGGATCGGCAACGACAACAGGGCTCCGCAGGCGGAGGCCACCACCGCCCCGATCAGCGCCGCCACCAACGCCGATGTGCCGTAGCGATCGCTGAGTTGGAACACGGTGAAACCGCCGATCGCAGCGAAGGTTCCTTGACAGAGCGAGATCTGCCCGGCCAGGCCGGTGATCACGGTGATGGACAGGAAGATGGTGGAGAGGATCACCGATTGGGTGATGAGAAAGAGCCAGTTCACGTCGGCTCGGGTGAAGACCACGAATCCAACCGTGAGAAAGAACACCACCGCAAACACCCGCGTCGCCACGGTGAGCCCGGAGCTGCGCTCCCGGGAGGCCAGCGACGGTGGCGGGGGGTCGACCCCCGAGAGTGGGTCGGCCTGCTCCTTGGTGGTCCGCACCGCCGGCCACAGCACCAGGAGGGCAAACAACACGAGGAAGGGCACCGCCGGCGCCACGTTCTCCTGAATGGGCGCGAGGATCGGATGCGCCTCCGCCCACGCGGGGAGAAACGTGTTGGCCAAGGCGATGAATACGCCCAAGCCCAATCCGCCCGCTAAGGCTCTCGGCAGGCTCATCAGGCGGCCCACGGCGGCGGCGGCGATGGCCACCACCACCAGGTTGAAGAAATCGGGGGCCGCCAGCGTGTTGAAGCGCGGGGCGATCAGCACCCCGGCCAGACCGGCGAACACACTCGATAACGCCCAACTAAACGCCGAGACGCGGTCGGCCTGGATGCCGTTCAACTCCGTCATACGCGGGCTCTCCACCACCGCTCGCATCTGAAGGCCGATGGCCGAGAACCGGAACAGCGCCGCCAAACCCAACATCGCCACCACGGCCAGGCCCATCGCCATCAACTCGTCGCGACTGAAGGCGTACACGCCGAAGGGTTGGTAGAACACGTTGGCCCCGCCGGGGATGATGCCGGTGGGGGTCTGCCCCGCCACCGGTGAGAAGCCCACCACCACGTCGAACAGGCTCGGGATCGCCACCGTCAGCCCGATGGCCACGACCAACTTTGCTACCGAAGAACTCGTGCGAAGGTGGCGAAAGATGAGCCGTTCGAGGATCAGTCCCAAGGCGGGAGCCAGCAGGAACACCGACACCAGCAAGGCGGGCAGGATCCCCCAGTCCCACTCCTGGCGGGCCTGAAAGTACAGGGCGGCCGACACGTACGCCTGCGCCCCGAAGGCCAGGTTGAACACCCCGCTGGTCTTGTAGGCCAGCACAAACCCGATGGCGATCAGGGCGTAAACGGCGCCGGGGGGCATGCCCTGGAGAAGGGCGCGGGCTAGATCTTCTCCCAGCGCCGAGGCGAAGATCATGAATGGACCGAACGGATGGGGATCAGCCGAACGCCGAGGGCTTCGGTTCGGACCACGTTAGGTCTGATCCGCTCCAGCACAACCATGGCTGGGCGGGCGGCGCCACCATCTCGAAGGCCCCGTTCACCACCTTCACCAGGAGAGTGCATTCGGGTGAGCCGTCGGCGCTGCGCGTCGCGTTGGTGTACGGAACATGCCCCACTGTCCAGTCCACAGGCTCAAGGAGGCCCCCGGCATCGAAGTCGGTCATGGCGTTGGTGGCGGCGGTAACTTTTGCTCGGTCGAAGTTGGGGCCGGCGGCCAGCAGACCCTCGAAAGCCTGGGTGGCATTGATCCAGCCCACCATGGCCAGTTCGGACGGCTCGTCCCCCTGCTTTTTCATCCACCTGAGAAACTCGGTGAGGCTGCTGTCGCCCGGATCGCTCTCGAAGGGCCGGAACTGGACGGTCACATAGTCGCCCTCGAAGAGGTCGCCCGCCTCGGCCACGAAGGCTTCGCTGTAACTATTCGGATGATAGAGCACCACGTTGTCCATCCCCTGCCGTGACAGTTCCTGGGCGAGGGACTTCATGCCGTTGAGGTCGATGCAGGTGGAGATGAAATCCACCCCCGCTTTCTTCATGGCGGTCACCTCCGGCGCAATCCCGTTGGGAAGCCCGAAGGCAAGATCGTCGTTGGTGTAGACGATGTCCACGCCGGTGTCGGGTTCGTACTTCTCGATGGCCTTGGCCACCGTCTGGGCGCAGACCTTGGAATTCTCACTCACTCCGTAGCCCAACGAGGCGGCGTGGCGGGCGCCGGCCAATTTGGCGGCGTAGGGCACCGAACGAGTGGTGCAGTCCTGGCAGCGGACCGGCAGGCTGGGCCAAATGTGTGTTCGGTTGGCGGCTTCGGTGGCGTTGATGCCCCAGGTGTAGGTGGGCACACCCGCATCATCGAGCGCCCCCCACCCGGAGGCGACGAGGGTGGCTTGGAACACGCCGAAGTCCTTTTCGGCGGCGATCACTTCGAGAGAACGCACCTGGTTCTGGCCGAGTTCGTCGTCGAGTACGTCCCGCACGACCAGATCACGTCCGTAGATACCCCCGGCTGAGTTCTGGTAGGCGAAGTAGGCCTCCACCCCCGCCGCGTAGCAGTCGAGAATGCAGGTGCCGAGAGGGTTGTTGCTCTTGGTTCCCACCACGGAGTAGGCGATCTCGTCGTCGCTTACCCCCGGCACACCGGAGATCGACACGAACTCATTGCGGTCGCCATTTTGCGCGGCCGCCCCGGAATCGGCGGCCGCGGTGCTCGCAGGGCTGGCATCGTTACTGGAATTGCCACAGGCCGCCAACCCCACCGCCACGACCAACGCGACACCAACAGTCCTCATGGATAGTGACACGGTCCCCCCGGAAGTATCGTCGACGCCACCCAACAACATGACGCCGATGTTCGAAAGCCCGACAGTAACGCGCCGCCGGGCCCAGTGCTGGACGCGGCCCTGTCAGTCGTCGATCAGGCGGATGGCGCGCTCGGGGCAGTTACGCACTCCCTTGAGGGCCTGGGCCTCAAGTCCGCTCGGCACGTCCACGTCCACGCTGGCGCAATAGCCATCGTCGTCGCCCACGAAGATCTCCGGGGCCAGGGAATAGCACCGGCCATGACCGGTGCACACAGAGGCATCCACCACGATCCGCATCCGCCAACCCTAGGCCGGGACCGAGACGGGCCGGGCTCGGACCCGCCAGGAAGCGCCGGTGGGGTCGCCAATGGGATCATGGCCTATGCGCCGGCCAGGGTTGGGAGCCAACACCGCCGAGATCGATGCGTGGGCCGCCAGTGGGGCTATGGCCCTCACCGGGCGCGCCCACCGCGCGCCGTTGGGGCCGCCGTCGGGCTTGGTCGCCACGCTGGCCCGATTCGCCGACCGGCTGGCCGAGCATCCCGATGCCGCCGGCCACCCGCTGCGGGTGGATCCGCTCGCGTTGCTCGGCGAACGAGCCGCCATCGGAGGCCTGAGCCGTCACGGATCCATCAGCTGCGGCGGGGCGACCCGCCTCCTGCCCACCCGCGACGGGTGGCTGGCGGTGACCTTGGCCCGACCCGACGACTTCGATCTCCTCCCGGCCTGGCTCGAACAGTCCCCACCCCTCGCCCATCCCTGGGCCTCCGTGGCGGCGTTCGTGCGGTCATCTTCCACCGACGCGGCGGTGGAACGCGCCACCCTGCTCGGCCTACCGGTGGCGGGGCTTCCCGCCCCCACCTCGCCCGCCGAAACCGCCCTCGAGCGCCCCGGGTCGCTGCCCGTGCAGATGCGGGCGATCCCCCTTTCGCCCGTTCCTCCCCGGCCCGGAGCGCTGCGGGTCATCGACCTCAGCGCCCTGTGGGCCGGTCCGCTGTGTGGGTCGCTCCTCGCCGCCACCGGTGCCGAGGTGATCAAGGTGGAGGCCGTCGGTCGGCCCGACGGCGCGCGCCTCGGGCCCCCAGGGTTCTTCGATCTCCTCAACGCCGGCAAGCGCAGCGTGGCCATCGATCTCGCCGAACCTCACGGGGTAGGCGCGCTCCTCGACCTCCTGCGCGATGCCGACGTGGTGATCGAGGCGTCGCGGCCGCGGGCGTTGGAGCAACTTGGCATCCACGCCGAGGCGGTGATGGCCACCGGACGGGTGCGGGTATGGACCTCCATCACCGCCCACGGCACCGCCGGCGCCGGCCGCGGGCGGGTTGGGTTCGGTGACGACGCGGCCGTGGCCGGCGGGCTCGTCGTGTGGGACTCCCTCGGACCGTGTTTCTGCGCCGACGCGGTGGCGGATCCCCTGACCGGCCTCGTGGCGGCGGTGGCCACCCTCGACCGCTGGCGGGCCGGGGGACGATGGCGGCTCGACGTGGCAATGGCCGAGGTCGCCGCCGCGGTGGCCGGCCCCACGCTGCCCATCCCGTCAGCCCCGGTAGTCGCGGCCCCCCGGGCGCGGCCGGTTCGGCACGCCGCCGCCGCCCTCGGCGCCCACAACGCCGCCGTGTTCGGAACCGGGGCCCGTCGATGAACCCGCCGGTGCTGTTGCGCGACGTCGAGGTGCAGGGCGCGGCGGTGGATGTGCGCCTCCATCACGGCGTGGTGGCGGCCATCGGTCCGGGCCTTCGACCCTCGGCGGCGGACACGGTGATCCACGGCGGAGGCGGTGCGCTGCTGCCGGGGTTGCACGACCACCATCTGCATCTCCTCGCCTGCGCCGCCGCCGCCGAGTCGGTGGCGGCGGGCCCTCCCGAAGTCGAGGATCGGGCGAGCCTGGGCCGGGTGCTGCACGAGGCCGATGGTCGCCTCGCCCCGGGGGCCTGGCTGCGGGCGGTGGGGTACCACGAAGCGGTGGCGGGCGATCTCGACCGCCACGGCCTCGATGCCTTGAGCCCGCCCCGACCGGTGCGCCTGCAGCACCGCAGCGGGGCCCGCTGGACACTCAACAGCCTGGCCATCGACCGCCTCGCCCTGGCCGAGCACGCGCATCCGGGTATTGAGCGAGACTCCGCCGGGGGGCCCACCGGGCGAGTGCATCGCGCCGACGACCTGCTCGCCGGGCTGATCGAGGCCGACCCGCCGGAGTTGGCACCACTCGGTGCCCGCCTCGCCACCTATGGCGTCATCGGCGTCACCGATGCCACGCCCTACCGCCGCCGATCCGAACTGGCGGCCTTGGCCGAGGCGGTGCGTACCGGCGCGCTCCCCCAACGGGTCACCGTCACCGGGGGCATCGACCTCCTCGGCGTGGATCTGCCCGAGGGCCTTGGGCGCGGACCGGTCAAAGTGATCATCGACGACGGCGCCTACCCCGCCCTCGTGACCCTGGCCTCGGATATCGCGCTCGCCCACGCCGCCGGTCGGCCCGTGGCCATCCATTGCGTCACCCGCCCGGCGGCGGTGTTGGCCCTCGCCGCCTGGGACGAAGCGGGGACCCACCGCGGTGATCGGATGGAACACGGCTCGGTCCTCGCGCCCGAGCAGGTCGCTCATCTGGCTCGACACGGCATCACCGTGGTCACCCAGCCCGGCTTCATCGCCGAGCGCGGCGACGATTACCAACGCGAGGTTGACGCCGATGATCAGGACCACCTCTACCGTTGCGCGTCACTCCTCGCCGCTGGAGTGCCAGTGGGCGGGAGCACCGATGCCCCCTATACCCACGCCGATCCGTGGCGGGCCATGCGCGCCGCCGTTGATCGCCGCACCCGCCATGCGGTAGCCCTCGGCCCGGCCGAGCGAATCAGCGCTCGGGCGGCTCTTGGCCTGTTCCTCGGCGCCTCCGATCACCCCGGCGGGGCCGAGCGGACCGTGGCGGTGGGACAACCCGCCGATCTGTGCCTCCTGCGCGTGCCGCTCGCCACCGCCTTGGCTCAACTCACCGCCGAGAATGTTGCCGCTACCGTGTGCGCCGGGCAGGTGATCTACGAGGCGTCGTAACGGCTCATCATCCCCCACCCCGCGGACGCCGCGGGATGAAGCCACTGGTGCGGGCCACGTAGTGGGCGTAGTCGGGTTTGTGGCGGGTGAGGCGGCGTTCCAGCGGCCCCACCCCGCTCCAGCGGGCGAGCAGGAACGTCATCACACACGGGCTCGCAATGGCGATGGCGGTGACCGGGTTCACCACTGCGATGAGCGTGAGGCCCCACCAGAGCAAAGCGTCCCCGAAGTAGTTCGGGTGGCGGGTGTAGCGCCAGAGTCCCTGGTCCATCACCCGACCGGCGTTGGCCGGTTGGGCTTTGAACCGCACCAACTGCGCGTCACCGATGATCTCGAACGCGCCCCCCACCACACACAACACCACCCCGACCATCCCCGGGACCAGCAGTCCCGGCGGGTTGGGATACCACTGACCCAACTGCAAGGGCAGAGAGACAATCCAAAGAAGTGCCCCTTGCAAGAGGAACACGTTGCGCAACGTGAAGAGGTGGGGGTTGCCCGAGGAATGACGGAGCATGCTGGCGTAGCGCGGGTCCGGTCCGGTGCGCCGCCACCGCCAGAACAGGTAGCCGCTGAGACGCAAGCCCCAGAGAGTGGTGATGCCCACCAGTAGTGCCTGACGAAGGGGATCGCCGTGGCTCATCACCAGCGAGATCCAGGCCACCAGCACAAACCCGAGCGGCCACCAGGCATCGACGAAACTGGGATCGCGTCGCCGGATGCTGAGGGCCCACAGCGCCAGCATGCAGCCGAGGGTGGCGGCGAGGGTGGTGGCGAGAAGGACGATCATGCGGCGGCGCGGCTAGGTGGGTGGGCGAGGGGCCGGAACCCCGGTGGGGAGCCGCAGCAATCGGACGGCGTTGGCATCGAGCGTGGCCGCCAGGCTGGCATCGCCATAACTGGGATCGGCGGTCTCGTCCCAGCCGGCCAAATTGGTTCCCCCCACTAATCGATCCGTTCCCGCCGCCGCCACCAGCATGGCCAACGCCCGGGGACCTCCTACGTGGGCGTCCCACCACAGGCGGCCCACCAGGGCATCCACCACGCCCTCGGCGCGCAGGGCGGCGTCGGCCCAGGGTCGGGTGGCGGCAGCATGGCGCATTCGCTCGGCCAGCCAGGTGGTGGACCCGCCCCCGTGCGACACACACACGTCGAGTTCCTCATGGCGGGCCAACACTCCGCCGAGCACCAGGGTGGCCACCGCCAGGGCTTCCTCATGGGCGAAGCCGAGCCACAGGTCGGCGTCGAAGCGGGCCATCCGGTCGTCTCGTCGGGGAGCATCGATGCCGCCGGGCGCGGGATGGATGAACAGGGGAACATCGAGGTCGATGCAGGCCCGGTAGACCACGTCGAAGGCCGGGTCGTCGAGCGGTCGACCGAGATCGGTGCCGATGTAGGCGCCGATCAGCCCCAGTTCGGACACCGCCCGATGCAACTCCGTCACCGCGTGGGCGGGGTCCTGCATCGGCAACTGGGCCAGGCCCGCCAGCCGCCCCGGATGGCGGCCCACGATGTCGGCCAGGCCATCGTTTTGACAACGACTGAAGGCAACCGCCGTGGTCGAGTCGATGTGGTGGAAGAAGGTGAGCGGATTGGGGGAAAGGACCTGGAGGTCGATGCCGCGCTCGTCCATCTGGGCTAGGCGCCGATCTACGTCCATGAAGGCGCTGTCTCGGTAACGCACCCCGAGTAGTTGGTAGTCGCCCACGCGGTAGCAGGGCAGGCGAGCGGCCGCCACGTCGCCCTCGTCGAGGTCCGGGCCGTAGCGACCGGCCGCGCCGAGGGTCTGTTCCAACACCACATGGGCGTGCAGGTCGATCACGCCGGAAACATCACCGGGTAGCGGCCCCAGTAGCCCCGACTGTTGTCGGGATCCATCGTGGGCGGATCCGCCGGGTCGGGCCGCCCTCCGGCATCGAGCAGCGCCCGGATCGCCACCGGGACGAGCCCGTAGAGGTGGTCATCGCCCACGGGATGGCCCATCGGGTCGATGCCCGCCGCCAGGTCTTGACCGATGCAGGCGTGCATGCCGAGACCGAAGCTCAATCCCCACGGGGCCACGCCCGGTTCCAGGAGGCGATGGGGGTCGAAGTCATGGGCGCCCTCACCAAAGACGGACGGATCACGGTTAGCCGCCATCAGGTCGATGATCAAAAAGGCCCCGGCGGGGATGTGCACTTCGCCGAGCAGGTCGGCCTCGCCCAGCGCGTACCGCATAGCGATCGGGCTCGACGGTTGCAGGCGCACCGTCTCGTGCACACAGCGCTGGAGGAACGCCAGGTCTGTGCACGCCTGCTCGAAGTCCTCCGGGTGCTCCTCGCCCATGGCGTACACGTTGTGGAGGGTGCGCACGAAGGCGGTGGCACTCGTGTGGGCGCCGGCCAGGAGGAAGAAGCAGGTTTCTCGCAGGACTACCTCCGAGGGCAGGTGCAGTTCGGCGTCGTTGCGTAACAGGGTCGTGAGCACATCGCGCGGGAGGTCCGCTTCCTCCCCCGATCCGTCCTCCACGGCGGCGAGCAGCACCCGGCGTCGCTGAATCGACGGCCGCAGAAACTCGGATTCGAACGCCGCCAGGGCCTGGGCAACTTCTTCCCGCTTGGCGGTGCGGTCGCCGGTGTAATGAGCGAGGGTGGCCCCCTGGATGAAGAGCATCAGATAGTCGTAGAGGCGCATGGTCTCCTCACGAGTGCCGTGCGGACGATCCACCCCGGCGGTAAAGGCGGCGAGGTTCATCATCAGCTCGTGGCTCAGGGTCACCAACTCGGCGTGGCCGTTGGCCGCGTGGGGAGCGAGCGTGGCCGCCACCACCGGCGGGAAGAACTCGCGCTCGTAGAGGCGGTGGGTGTCCTTGCGAAACAGGCGGTTCTCGAGGCGGCGACGGGCCTGGTGATCGGCGCCATGCAGGTTCACGAGCACATCGGACATCACCACCTCACCCTCGTCGTAGAGGGCCTGGCGCAACTCCTTCTGACGGAACGCTTCCCGGGCCTGGTGGTAACGGGAGACAGTGATCTCGAGACGGTCGGTCATGGGGTGGGGTCACCCACCGGGTGCCGCTCGGCCCGGGTGGGCTCATCGACGGCCGTCAGCCACCGGGCGGCGCGCCTCAGAATCACTCGGTGCTCCGGGTGGACCATCGCCGCCGCGTCGTGCCCGAGCACGTCGGTCACCACCCGCCCCCGTCCCACCGTGCGGGCCCAGAGCACCGGATGGTCACGGCCCCCGTGGGCGCTGGTGAGCAACGCTTCCAACCCGCTCTGGTGGTCGAGAAAGCCGTAGATCTCATCGACCGTGGTGAACTCGGCGATGCCGGCGGTAATCGGGTGGCTCCGACCCAGGACGGTGGGCGAGATGACCGCCAACCCTTGCGGAGGGTGCGAAGACCGGTCCCAGTTCCACGTGGCCCCGATGCACGCCGCCCACCGCGGATCGCCGTCGAAGCAGATGGATGCGCCATGGCACGCCAGCAGGCTGCCCCCGCCGCGCACGTAGCCGTCGATGATCTCCGCTTCGCCGTCGCTCAGGGTAAACGCCCAGCGGTCTCGCAGCGGCGCGTGGCGGTCGGATCCCATCTGCCATCGCAGCGCGTTCACGGTGACGAGGTCCCAGGTGCCGGCGCCGTCCGCGAGGGCCAGCAGACCGGCGTGCGGGTCGTCGAACACGGTGGACTGCACGCCCTCCTCGGCCAGCACCTCGGCCAGCACGGCGGTGGTGGCGTCAAAATCGTGGAGGGGACCACCCGAGATCATCAGGTTACGGGCCATCATCGCCTAGGAGCCCCCCGAGGGTCCGACGGTGTCGACCGACGCCGGTCGGGGCAGGGTGCTCATCACCGTGGAGGTGACCCCCCCGTCCACCAGCAGTTCGATCCCGTTGATGTAGGCGGCGGCCTCGGAGAGCAGAAACAGCACCGCCTCGGCCACGTCATGCCCCGTACCCAGACGGCCCAAGGGCACCCGGGCGGCTCGGAGTTCCCGAATCTCGTCATCGGCGTAGATCGGCTCGGACATGCCGGCATCGATGAGCCCGGGGGCCACCGCGTTGCAGCGGATCCGATCGGGCCCCCACTCGAGGGCCATCTGTCGGGTGAGCAGCGCCACCCCCGCTTTGGTGGCGCCGTAGGCACCGGCGTTGGGTCCCGGGGCCACTCCGTTCATGGAGGTGACCGTCACCAGCGACCCGGCGGTTCCCGCCGCCCGCATACGTCGGGCCACCCCGCGGGCGGCAATGAACGTGCCGGTGAGGTTCACATCCACCACAGCCCGCCAATCCTCCACCGACACCGTGGCGAGGGGTCCGAACCGCACGATGCCGGCGTTGGCCACCAACCCGTCGGGGGCCGCTTGACCGGTGGCCGCGGCAAAGAGATCGAGGGCCCGGTCCATGTCGGCTTCGACGGTGATGTCGGCGGTGAGGGCCACGGCGTGGTCGCCAATGGCGGCGACGGTGCGGGCGGCGGCCTCCCCGTCACGGTCGAGCACCCCCACCCGCCAGCCCCCGGCGGCGGCGGCGGCCGCGATGGTCGCGCCCAATCCATGGCCCGCGCCGGTGACCACCACGGTGGGGCTCATCCCCGGGCCAGCTCCCAGGTGAGGAGATCAGCGGCCCACTGACCCACCTTCTCGCCGGGGAGTGGGTCCCGCTCGGGCCAGGGGCCGGCGAGATCTACGGCCCGACCCCGCGAGAACACGTGACGCAGGTTGGATCGGTCGCCGAGCACGGTCACATCGCGGGATGGGTCGCCCTGCACGACGAGGAGATCGGCCGCCGCCCCTACCTCCACCACCCCGATGGTGCCCGGCTCCCGGCGCAGGGCCTGCGCCCCGTTGAAGGTGGCACAACGAATGGCCTGCAGCGGGGTGAGCCCCATCGCCGAAACCAACACCTCCATCTCGCGTGCGTGCCAGTGGCCGTAGGGCGTCAGGGCGAAGCCGCTCTCGGATCCCGAGAGGATTGGCACGCCGGCGTCGTGGGCGGTTCGCAACATGGTCGCGGTGGCATCGATCTCCCCCCGAAACAACTCGACCTGCGTGCTCAGCGCGCCCACCTTGGCGCCGTGGTCGGCCAGGTTGGCCAGGAAGGTGAAGGTCGGGACGATGGAGCAGCCGGCTTCCACCACGGCGGCGAGGGCGGGCTCGTCGATGAAACTGGCGTGCAGGATCATGTCAACGCCGGCTTCGGCGGCCAACCGGGTGGCGTGGGCGCTGCGGCAGTGGGCAATGGCGGGCGTGTCGAGGGCGTGGGCGGTGTCGGTCACGGCTCGGAGTTCGTCCAGGCTCCACATGGTGAGTTCGCCCTGGCGATTGGGGAGCGACCC
Organism: Actinomycetota bacterium; assembly: GCA_009886035.1. GTDB lineage: Bacteria > Actinomycetota > Acidimicrobiia > Acidimicrobiales > VFJN01 > VFJN01. Next base: position 2,450 of record VFJN01000003.1, on the reverse strand, counting down.
GGTGACGTGGATCTTGACCCAGTCGGCCCCGTATTTGATCTGCTGCCGCGTGGTTCGCACCATCTCGTCGCGGTTGCCCATCACATGGGCGTAGGCGGCGGTGCCCGTATCGGGGATCAGGCGGCCCGCCGTGCCTCCCGCGGTGGTGAGGAGCGCGTTCATCCCCGAGGTCATTCTCGGCCCGGGAACAATCCCGGCCTCGATGCTGTCGCGTAGCGCCGGGCCGATGTTCCACAGACAGTCGGCGTCGAGGAATCCGGTCACGCCGGCGAGCAACAACTTGCGCACGTTGAACGCCGCCAGCATGGCGGCGGTGGACTGATCGCGATGGAAGAACAATTCGTCGTTGCTGGCCGGTTCGCCGAAGCTGATGTGGCAATGGGCGTCGATGAGGCCGGGCATGACGGTGAGCCCGGTGGCATCCACCGCTTCCACCCCCGGGCCGGCGACGCGGGCCAACTCCCGGGCCTGGTCCCCCACTGCCACGATCACATCACCGCTGATGAACACGTCGGTGGCGGCCTGCGGCGCGTCACCCCGGCCGGAAATCACCGAACCACCGGTGATCAGGACCCCCGGGGGGTCGCTCACCATGGAGTGTGGACCGCCGCCACAGGGATCGCCGGGCCGGTGGCTGCCTTCACTGGAATCACCACCGGAGCCCCCTTTGCTCGTTTGCAGTTTACAGTGTTCAGTACCGTAGCAAATGAGGCCGCACCACCACTCGGGGCCCGACCCAAGGAGACGCATGGATTCCACGTTGGAACGGACCATCCGGGATCGCATCGACGAGGAAAAGGCCCGCACCGCGCCGCCCGCCGAGGCCATAGAGATACCGCTCATTCCGGTGGGCCGCTACACCGACGCCGCCTTTTACGAACTGGAGAAGCAACGGATCTTTGGCCGTAGTTGGTTGTTCGTCGGCCATGAGTCCGAATGGCCGCAGGCGGGCTCTTACCGGCTCACCACTCGCTCGGGAGCGCCCATCGTGGTGGTGCGTGGTGAAGACGGCGAGCTACGCGGCTTCTACAACGCCTGTCGCCACCGCGGGGCCCCCGTCACCCGCGACGAGTGCGGCACCGCCCGGCGGCTGACGTGTCAGTACCACTCCTGGTCCTACGGCACCGACGGCACCCTCAAGTCGGTTCCCGATTCCCGGAGCTTCACCGATCTCGACCAGGGATCGTTGGGGCTGGTGCCGGTGCGCTGCGAGACATGGGACGGCTGGGTCTTCATCAGCGAGGATGCCCAGGCCGTGCCGCTGCTCGAGTTCCTCGGGCCCATCGCCGATCAGATGGCGGAGATCGACGGTCCGGCGATGCGGGCGGTGGGCACCCAGGTGCACCGGCTCGAGTGCAACTGGAAGCTCATGGTGGATGCGTTTCTCGAGGTGTACCACGTGCGCACCGTGCACCCCGACAACGCCGCCTTCCTCTACAACGACCAGTCGGCGACGGTCACGATGCTGCCCCACGGCAACAGTCGACTCACGGTGGAGAAGCATGACGCTTTCCGCGACTTCGCCATGGTCTCCGAAGAGAACGACAACCCGGCGGTCCCGTTGCTGTGGCGTCAGACCTCAACCTCCTTCGGCATCTTCCCCAACCTGGTGGTGCCCATGGACACCGGGGCCTTCACCTTCTTGTGCATGTGGCCCACCAGTGGCACCACCACCGATCTCGAGCTGCGCTGGTATGCGCCGGCCTGGGCCGGTGATGAGGTGCCCCAAGAACACCTCGACCGCATGGTGCTTTTCGACACGGTGATGGCGCAGGACCAGGCCAACATGGCCCCCATCCAGGCCTCGATTTCCTCGCCCGGTGCCCGGCCGTTCCACATCGGCTGGCACGAACGGCTCATCCATCATTTCGAGCGGGCGGTCGACCTGGCCATCGGGCCCGACCTCCTCCCGGTCGGCACCGCCGTATCCGATGCGCTCGACGGTTACGTAGAGTTGGCGTGAGGGCTGCCCCGACCCGCCGGATCCTCGGGGTCGGCCTGCTGCTGGCCTTGGTGGTGACCGCCTGTTCCTCGGGCTCGAACACCGATACAGCCAGCGACGCCAGCGACCTGCCCGCCGGAACCGAGGACCTCGTCGGTCGGTACGCCCACTACGACGTAGTGGCGTACGAAGACACCACGATGAAGGTCCTGATCATCAGCACCGGATTCTCCGACCTCGAACTGCGCGACGGCGAGTTGTGGAACGTCATGACGTTCTGCCATGCCGATGTGGCCAACGACGTGAATCTGGAGATCACGATCTCCGACGCGGCCACTCAGGCGATTGTGCCTATCGCCACGCCGGTCGAGGTGACAGAGGTAAACGGCAAACTGCACATCGCACGCCCCCCCACCCCAACCCCGATCGGCATCAAGATCGACAACCCCGCCACCGAAGCCTTACCCAGTGATCCCAACGACCCTCGCATCTTTGATGCCGACGGCGA
>VFJN01000046.1 GCA_009886035.1 Actinomycetota bacterium | reverse complement strand
CGGTCCCTGCCCGATTCCCGGCGGCAAGCTGATGTTCACCAGCAACCGCAACGCCCACGTGCCGCCGCGGGGCTATCCGCCCGTCACGCTGCAACTCTTTCTGATGGGTACCTGCCCGCCGAATCACGTTGTCGAAAATGTGTGGAATAGCCCTTGCGGAAACGGTCTTAGCCTGCTGATCGGGTCGGATCAGCAGGCGTGAGGCGTGTTGTTTGGTGCGGGTTTACCCGGCCGTTGCTGCTGCGATTGACGTGTTCCGCGTTCGATTCAAGAGCCAGCGATCCGGGAGCCAGTCCAACAACTGCTCCGTTGTCGGCTTCTCGCCCAACGCGAACAGCCCCGGCAACGCCTCACGCAGGTACGCGAACGGGTCGATCCCCAGATGCTTGCACGTCCCGACGACGGAATACAGCACCGCTGCCGTCTGCCCGCCCGCTTCGCTCCCGATGACGCCCCAGTTGTTTCTTCCCAGTGCGATCACACGAAGCGTTCGCTCGCTCAAGTTATTGTCCAGCGTCAGATAGCCCGCTTCCAGGTAACGCTTCAACGCCGCCCAGTTGTTCGTCGAGTACCCGATTGCGGTCCCCAGCGGCGACTTCGGTAACGCACCCGGCTTCTGCTCGGCCAGCCACTTCTCCAGTTCATCCCACACCGGGCCCGCGTCACGCCGTCGCATCACACGACGTTGCTCTTCACGCAGCAGGCGCTGTTCCCGCATCACCGGGTCGTCCGACGGCGGCAACAGCGGCGGCAACGTCCGCTCGATCGCGTACAACCGGCCGAACATCTCCAGTGCCGCCGTCGCACGTGTGTCGTGGGCTTCGCTCGCGGGCACGAACTTGCGGCGTGCGTGAGCCGAACAGCACACGTGCTTCACCGCATCCTCGCCGTAAAGGCCCTCGTACTGGGCCAACGCATCCGCCTGGAAGTAGCCCTTGTAATCCTTGAGAAATCGCGTCGGTCCTTCGGCCGTGTGATCGGCGGTGAAGTCGAACAGGACATACGGATAGTCGGCGTCACCGATGCACACCCACAGGTGCGCCTTCTTCGTGCGAGTGCTCCCCACCACACGCAACTTTACCCCCGTGTCGTCACCGTGAATCACACGCGACAGCAACAACCGTTTGTGCATCAAGTCGTACAGCGGGCGCAGCAACTCCGACGCACCGAACAGCCAGTCGCCCAGCGTCGAATCGGCGATCGTCACGCCCGAGCGGGCCAGTTGGCCGGCGAGTCGATGCACGGGCACGTGATCGGCGAACTTCGCGGTGACGACGTGGGCCAACAGCCCCGGTCCGCACAAGCCCCTTGGGATCGGCCCGACGTTCAGCGGCCCGGCGGTCGTAATGCGTTGCTCCACCGGCACGATCGCGGGATCGCAGTGCCGGCAGGCGTAGCTCTTCTTGATGGTGCGGATCACGAAGAAGGTGACGGGTTCCAGATCCAGTTGTTCGGCCGTCTGCTCACCGATGCACGCGCGGGGTTGACCGCAGCACGGGCACAACTTCTCCGCATCGGTGAGGTCGTGAATCACTTCGCGTCGTTGGAGGTGTTCGGGCAACGGCGAGCGGCCGTGGGGATCGCGTCTCGGCGGTGGCTTCTGGGCGGGCGCGGGCGGTGGCGTGCGGCGTTCGCTGCGGCGGCCGAACCGGTGCTTCAGGGCGGCGTCGAGTTTGGTCTTCAGTTCCGCGTTCTCGGCTCGCAACTTCTGGAGTTCGGTGAGTAATTCCCGGACCATCGCCTGGAGCGTGGCGACATCGGTCGGCAGTGCGGCATCGGGAGAGAGCGTCGTGGCGTCCATGCCCTTTGAACACCGCTGCCGCCGTCAAGTAGCGCGAAATGGTGTTGTGGTGGGTGGAGAATAGCGTTTGAAGCGTCGAACGCGGGACAGGTCGATGCCGTCGAGGATCATGGCGAACTGGGCGGCGGTCAACTCGATGCCGGCGGCGGTCGCTTCGGGGAAGTGGTAGCGGCCGACTTCCAGACGCGAGCACCACAGGCAATACCCGTGCCCACCCCAGTACAGCACCTTGACCCGGTCGGCCGAGCGGTTGGTGAACACGAACAGGTGGCCCGAAAGCGGGTCGGCGGACAACTGGGTGCGGACCAGGTTGGCGAGGCCGTCGAATCCCAGCCGCAGATCGACGGCCGAGGCGAACCAGAGTTTGGTGGTGGGCGGGACGGTCAGCACGGGCGTTCCTCCAACCCACGCAGGATCGCGACGATGAACTCCGGGCGGGCGTCGGCGGGGAGCCGCAGGATGGTGCCGGACGGGAACGCCAGTTCGATCGGGGTTGCGGGGGCGGGAGCCGGTGCGACGCGGATGGGCACAACAGTCGGTTGGTTCGAGGCGGGCGCGGGTGGTTGTGCGAGGCGTCGCCGCCACAGGTAGAAGTTGGAGTCGGACACGCCTTCGGCGGCGCAGAACTCGACCACGGTGTGGTTGCCGGCGGCGAAGCGTTCGAGACGTTCGACCCACTGACGGTTGGCGCTCGCGTCAGAACGGGAGCGAAGGGACGAGTCGGGCACGGTGGCATCCTCGGAGAAAAGGAACGGATGCCATCCACGATAACTCACACGTCAATCACGTGATCCGCCGGGCAGGTACAGCCGAGACGGAAGTGTTCCCGACGACACGCGAACACGACACCTCGATCCTGACCTTCAACAGCACGTGCTACGGGCGGTTGCTGGACCCGTCCTTTCGGCCGAGCGACTGTTTCCGCTACACGCTGTGTACGCCGGGCGTGTCCGCGTGCTTCACCGCGCCTTCGACGATGACCCAACTGGAAGAGAACCTGGACGCGCTGCGGAACCCGGAGTTGGCCGACGACGTCCGCGAGAAGTTGCTGAAACGCGGGGAGTGGATGTATCGCGAAGACACCGTCTTCCGCAAGACGGTACGCGCGGAGGTGTGAGGTGAAAGATCGTAAACAAAGAGCCGCAGATGAACGCAGAAGAACGCAGATTAACACCAATGACAAGAATGTTTTGAAAACAGTCTTCGTCTTGGTTTGATCTGCGTTCTTCTGCGTTCATCTGCGGCTCTTTGTTTTGCCTCTTACAACTGCAAGAACGGCAGCGTCGCCGCGGTCGGGCGGCTTGCCATGTCCGCGACGGTCTTCGCCAGCGCCATGTACGACTTCGCGACCGACGAGTCCGGGTACTTCCGCACGATCGGTTCGCCCTGGTCGCAGCACTGCGCCACTCGCGGGTCGATGGGTAACTCGCCCAGGAACGGCACGTCGCTCTCCTGCGCCAGCCGTGCGCCGCCGCCGACTCCGAAGATTGGGGTCTTGGTGCCGGTCGCGTCCTCGAAGTAGCTCATGTTCTCGATGATACCCAGGATCGGCACGCGGACCTCGCCGAACATCTTCACACCCTTCCGCGCGTCGATCAGGCTGACTTCGCCGGGCGTGGTGACGACCACCGCGCCCGTGAGCGGCGCGCTCTGACTCAGCGTGAGCTGCGCGTCGCCGGTGCCGGGCGGCAGGTCGATGATGAGGAAGTCGAGCTGGCCCCAGTCGATCTGCGTGAGGAACGACTGCACCGCCTGCGCGACCTTCGGGCCGCGCCAGATGACCGCCTGGTTCACGTCAACGAGGAAGCCCATGCTCATCAGCCGGAGGCCGTACTTCTCGATGGGGAACACGGTCGTCTTCGGATCGACCATGCCGAGGCCGAACATGATCGGCACGGACGGGCCGTAGATGTCGGCGTCCATCAGCCCGACCGACTTGCCGGACATG
>VFJN01000015.1 GCA_009886035.1 Actinomycetota bacterium | reverse complement strand
CGCGACGGGTCGATGCAGGTCTGGGCGCCGAGTTCGTCGAGTAGTGCCGCCGCGAAGGCAGGCTCGTCAACCTCGTTTCCCTCGGGGTCCCATCCGCTGGCCCCGGTGACCTGGTCGGACAAGCCCACGAGGAGGCCTTCGGGGTAGACCACCACGAATCCGTCCTCGTCGGCCTGGGCGGCGAAGCTGTCTTGGGAGGCTTGGACGGCGGCGCTTCCGCTGAAGCCATGGAACGCCAAGACCACCGGGAGGGGTTCGGATGTGGCGACCGTGGCGGTGGGGGAGGCGGGTAGGTGCACGAGAGCGGTTCGCTCCGTGCCGTTCACCGTCACCGTGATCTCGTTGATGGGGCCGTGGGGCAGACCATCGCGACAGGCGGCACTGGCCCCGGGGGCGACGGTGGGGGGGGTGATGGCGGGCGTGGCGGTGTTGTTGTTCCCGCAGGCGGCGGTGGTGATCGCCAGAGCCCCGGCCAGGGCCGCACCCCCGACGATCCGAGACCCCCGACGACCGGCGGTTATCACCAGTCGGCGAGGGGCTGGGGCGGGAAGATGCTGGCGCGCTCGGCGGCGAGCCGGTCGCAATCCCAGTCGGCTCCCACGCGTTTCCATATCACCGGGTTCCGGGCCGGATCGTCGATCTGCTTCCACTGGGCGGCCACGAGGAAAGCCGGATTGCTGGCGCCCAAGATCAGTTGCTCGGACTTATCGGTGATCGTCCCGGTGAGGAGGTTGGGGCTCTGGCTGGTGAGGTTGTAAATGAAGATCTCCCGCCGGGCCAGGTAGATGTCGCCGCGCAGCGCGTCGCTGACCTTCACCGAGGAGGTCACCCCGGGATGGCCATCGCCGTCGGCATCAAAGATGCGAGGGTCGTTGGGATCGCTGGGCAAGGCTTCGGTGGCGGGATCTTCGATCTTGATGCCGATCGGCGTGGGCGTGGCGGGGCGCGCGATGTGCAGTTTCTCGTCCACCTCGGTCACCTCTACCGGCGTGGCGATAGGCACAATCGCCTGAGTGGCCGCGTCGGAGATCGTGATCTCCAGGTTCACGTCGTTGGCCACATCGGCATGACAGAAGGTCATGGCGTTCCACAACTCGCCGTCGCGCAGTTCGAGGTCGGAGAATCCGGTGCTGATGATCAGTACCTTCATCGTCGTGTCCTGATAAGCCACCACGTCGTAGTGGGCGTAGCGACCGACGAGGTCCTCCGTCCCGGCGGGTAGGTCGGAGGTGGCGCGGGAGGGAACGCGGTCCGAGCTCGAGGAACAGGCGGT
>VFJN01000056.1 GCA_009886035.1 Actinomycetota bacterium | reverse complement strand
CCCGGGCGACCGCAACGACTACCGTGGGTTCCATGGCCGACTTCGTCATCGCTCGGGCGATTTCCGGCCTGAGCAAGGAGTAGCTCTCATGCGGTTCGGAATTGTTGGGGGAGGCATCGGCGGCCTCACCTCGGCGTTGGTTATGGCGCGCCGCGGCCACGATGTGGCGGTCTTTGAACGGTCTTCGGCGATCCGCGAAGTGGGGGCCGGAGTTCAGATCAGTCCGAACGCTGGGTGTGTCTTGCGCTCGCTCGGCTTGGGCGATGCCTTTGACGCGATCTCGGTGCATCCCGAGCGGATGGTGTTTCGCCGTTGGGAAGACGACTCGATCATCCGAGCCAACGACTTCGACGAGGCGTTCGCCGACCAGTACGGCATGCCGCTGGCGAGCGTGGCCCGCACCGACCTCATCGAAATCCTCGCTCAAGCAGTTGCTGCTGTGCCCACTATCAACGTGTCGCTGGCTAGCCGCGTGACACACGTTGAGCCGGGCGACGACTCCTCGACGATCTTCTTTGCTGATGCAACATCGTTGTCGTTCGATGTTGTCATCGGTGCCGACGGGATCCATTCGGTGGTGCGCCCCTGCGTCGGTGGTGCTGATTCGGCGCGCTTCAGCGGGTCGGTTGCGTACCGCGCATTGGTGCCGCTCGATGCGGTCAAAGACCTGCCCGTCGACTTCACGAATCGCGTCGGACCAGATCGTCACGTGGTGAGTTACTTCATCGGCAAAGACCGTCGGTATCTCAACTTGGTCTGCATTTCTCCCGAGGACTCTTGGACGACAGAGTCATGGACCGAACCCGGAACCCTCGACGATCTCCGTGAGCGTTTCGCAGGTTGGTCGCCAGAACTCCTTTCGATTCTGGATCGTGTTGAGGAGCCCGTTTTTCGTTGGGCCCTGTACGACCGCGAACCGCTCGAGCAGTGGGGCATCGGCAGCACAACGTTGCTCGGCGATGCATGCCACCCGATGCTTCCGTTCATGGCGCAGGGGTCATGCCAAGCAATCGAAGATGCCGCGATTCTCGGACGTTGTCTCGACGACGTTCACGCCGGTGACGGCCCCGACGGCGCCGCAGCCGTTGCTGCGCTGCGTCGGTACGAAACCGCGCGGCAAGGCCGAACTGCGCGCGTACAAACCACGTCGTTCATGAACCGCGATCTGTTTCATATGCCGGATGGGCCGATGCAGCAGGGCCGTGATGAGTTCTTGGCTAGTGGAGTCGCAGGTTTTGGACCCCTCGAGTGGGTCTACAGCTACGACCCACTCACAGCGGCCATCTAGAGGAGCCCCTTGGTTCGTCAGCGCTCGCCGATGGGGCCGACCACGATCCACGGGTGCGGCAAGCCCGCTCGTCCGGTCTCACCAGAGGTCTCCGGAGACGTG
>VFJN01000021.1 GCA_009886035.1 Actinomycetota bacterium | reverse complement strand
CATGGGGGTTACTGCCTCGCTAGGTAGCGGGTCCCACAAGAGCCCTCTCCTGTGCCGCTGTAAGCCACACTATGCCACTTTCCTACCATGGTCAACCACTACTACCCACCAATGTGGGCCACGGGGAGCGCGCATCAGCCCACGAAACGCGTTGAAGGACGGGTGGGACCGTCCCCTCTCCCCCCCGGCGACTCGTCCGGTGGCTTAGGGCAGGGCCGCCAAAAACGCTTCCAGCAGTCGGCCCAAGGGCACGCCTACGCCGGAGGCCACCGAAAGGAGATCATCAGCGGCGACGGGCGGCAACGCCAAGAGGCCCGCCACCGTCACCGGATCCCAGCGGCCCAACACCGCGCACTGGAGGCGCGCCACCGACCGGGTGCGGCGTTGGGCCATACCCACCACCTTCTGTCCGGCCATGTTCACCACTTCCCCCGGCCCGAGGCCCGCGAAACACACGGAATCGCCCCACTGCGATCGCCGGGGTGCGCCCCGGTGGACCGTCGTGGCCACTCCAAGGTCGGCGAGAACCGCCGACCACAGGTCGCCCAGCCATTCGAAGGCCCGACCCACATCGTCGTCCCAGAGCGGGTCGGTGGCGGGCACCAAAACGTCCACCCACAACACCTCGCCGGGAACCACCCACACCGCACCCCCCCCGCTGCGCCGCCGCACCACCTCATGGGCGCCCTCGGCGACCTCCACCCGCTGGGTGCTGCCGAGCACCAGGGCAGCCACGGTGGGCTCAAACACCCATACCGCTCGCCGGGCCGGGATGGGGAGAGGCCGGGCGTGGGAGGCCGACGGAGCCTCCTGGAATCGTTCGATGGACCAGCTCACGCCGACCCCGTCGCCGCCGAAAGTCGCCGCGCCACGCCAGCCCCCTGACGAGCCATCGCATCAGACCGCCGGAAGGCGACATCGAGCACCACGGCCCCCCACATCTCCGTCACGCTACCGGCACCGCCGCCGCACGGCCCACGTCAGCACCGGCTCGATGCCTCAATGAGGCTTCCGGCGTCGATTTGGGAGAGAATGACCAACCGGGCGGCCGGGGATCGCCGCTACGTCGAGCAACCAGGAGCGTCTCATGTCCGTGTGCCCGCAGTGTCAGACCGATGTCCATCTGCGCCTCCAGCGGCGCGACGGGGAGCCTGGCTACCAATGCTCGCAGTGCGACACTTGGTTGCAGTTCGGTGCCCTGCCGCCCAAGGCCCCCACGAAGGGGCGGGCCTCTGCCCACAAGGCCAGCGCCGGCCGCTGGCCCGACGATTTCCCCCTCGACCCCGACGGCAAGATCGCCGAAGGCATCATCGTCACCTCCAAGTCCGGCGACATCGAAGGCCGTACCACCGGAGCCCGCCTGCGCTGCAACTCCATTGGCTGCCCCGGCTGGTTTATCGCCGTCACCTGGGAATCCGGTCAGGCCCTCCGGCCGTGTTCGGAGGGGTGGCGCTACGACGCCGACACCAGCACGATTCGCATCACCGGCGGAGGAGAGATCTCCGGACGCTTCATTGCCCCCACCCCCCTCGGCGTTGATCCGCTGCCCCGGGAGGAATGGCCCGAGCGAAGCTCCCTCTCCAAGCGCAAGGGCTGGCGCATCAACCACGCCACCACTAGCAGCTAGCCCCTACCTCTTCGACGCTCGACACCAGCGCAGGTAGGTAATGAGGTGGCCCGGTTCCGGGGCCTGATCGCCCGCGCCCCCATAGGCGGTTTCCATACGAAAACGTAGATAGCCCGCGTCGGGGGTAGGCAGGAAGGGCGCCTGTCGCCACCACCCCGGGCGGGCCATCCGATACCCCTGGCGGAGGGCCGTACCCCACAGGCTCGGGTGCGCCAGAACCTCCCCCACCGCCCGAGTCATCCACCGACGCGTCAGGACCGGACCGCCTGCTCGTCGCGCCAGGTGGGAGGGGTGGCGCCACGCGGTTCCTTCGCCAGTCCGAGCACCAGCTCCCCCAGGATATTCCGTTGGATCTGGCTGGAGCCGGCGTAGATCGTGCCCGCACGAGCGTTGAAGAACGTACCCACCCAACTGGCACTGTCGTTGGGAGCACCCGGATCATCGGTTTGGAACGACGACGCCGGCCAGCGGCCATCCGGGACCATGGCATCGGGGCCAAGGATGTCGATGGCTAGTTCGCTCACCACCTTGTGGTACTCGCTCCAGAAGAGTTTGAAGGTGCTGCCCTCCGGGCCGGGCTGATGCCCATTCACAAACTGGGTGAGGGTGCGAAGCCCAAGGAAGCGCATGACCTCCACCTGGGTGTGGCACCAGGCCAGGCGCTGGCGAATGACCGGGTCGGTGGTGGCCCCGCGGTCCCGGGCCAGGGCGGTGAGGCGGTCAAGTTCGGTGCGGAACATCAGTGGGAAGGTGGCGGCCGCCTCGCCTCGCTCGTAGCCCAGCAGCGTCATGGCGACACCCCATCCGCCGTTGACTTCGCCAATCACGTTCTCCTTGGCGCACTTGGCGTCGGTGAAGAACACCTCATTGAACTCCGACTCCCCCGAGATCATCTTGATCGGTCGCACGTCGATACCGGGTTGGTCGAGCGGCACCAGGAGGAAGGTAATCCCCTTATGCTTCGGCACGTCCGGATCGGTGCGAGTGAGCACGAAGATCCAGTTGGCGAGGTGCCCCGCCGAGGTCCAGATCTTCTGACCGTTGATCACCCATTCGTCGCCGTCGAGTACCGCACGGCAGCCGATGTTGCCGAGATCGGAGCCGGCGTTCGGTTCGGAGTACCCCTGGCACCAGACGTCCTCACCGGAGAGGATCCGCGGGATGAAGCGGCGCTTCTGGTCTTCCCGCCCCCAATCGAGGATCGTGTTGCCCACCATCTGAATGGAGAAGACGTCATTCGTGCCCCCCATTGGCACACCGGCCCGTTGAAACTCCTCCGCCAGGATCACCTGTTCCAGCGCGGTCAGCCCGGGACCACCAAATTCCGTCGGCCAGGAGGCGGCGAGGTAGCCGTGTTCGTACAGGGTGGCTCGCCATGCCTTAGTGAACGGCTCAACCTCGCGACGCGGCAGGGCGCCGATCCCCTGCCAGTTCGCCGGGAGATGCTCGGCCAGAAACGCCTGCACCTCTTTACGATAGGCAGTGGCTTCCGGCGAATAAGTGGGATCCATTCCCCCGAACACTAGCGATGTCAGCGAGCGATCCCCACCGAGTGACCGAGAGCCCGCCACGCCAAGCCACCCGCGCCCACCAGTGGACCTGCATCACCAAGGCGAGCGGGACAGATGCGCACGCCGCGGATGAATCCAAGGCGAGCAGAGCGGTCGAGTTCAGCCTGCGCGGCCTCGAAGAACGCCGTGCCGAAGCCAAGGGCCACCGAACCCGCCACCACCGCCAAGCGAAGATCGAGCAGGGCCGCCGCCGACGCCACCGCTCGCCCTACCAATCGGCCGGTCCGAGATCGCTCGGCCGCATCCGCCTCGGCGGCCGGACGAGCCGTGCGGGCCTGTATCGCCGTACCGGACACCTCCGCTTCCAGGCAGCCACGCCCGCCACAAGCGCAGCGGGCGCCCTCGGGTTCGACGATCACGTGACCGATGTGCCCGGCGTTGCCCGCCGCGCCGTCCAGCAGACGGCCATCGAGCACGATGCCCCCGCCAACTCCGGTGGATACCACCATGGCAATGAAGTTCCGTTCTCCTTGCGCCTCCCCGACCCATGCCTCGGCCACCGCCAGGGCCTTGGCATCATTGTCCACGTGCACATCAATCCCCAGGCTCTGCTCCAGCCGAGCCCGCAGGGGGAAATCGCGCCAGCTGGGGATGTTGATCGGCGACACCATCTCGCCGCCCAGGGTCATCGGGCCGCCACTGCCCACCCCCACCGCCACCTCGTCGCCTTGGCGCACCGCCTCGGCCACGGCGAGCAGCGCGTCGAATACTTCCTCGCCGGTGCCCCCCGAGGGCGTCGGCTGACTGGCCCGGGCCAGTAACCGACCGGCGGAATCAACTCGGCCGGCCGCCACCTTCGTTCCCCCCACATCGAGGGCCAACACGGTTCCTTGCATCGACCGGAAGTTACTGGTGCTGGCGCGCCAGAGGCGCGCTACTCGTCGGCTTGACGGAAACGGTCGCGCACGCGACTGCGGGCGCCGTCCAACGCATCGCGCAGGTGGGTGGCCTTCATGGAGCGGGAGACCTCGTCGAGGCCGACCTTCCCAAGTTTGCGCAGGTTGCGCTCGAAGTAGAGGGCACAGGCCAACATGGCGAGGAATCCACCGAAGGCCAAGAGGTAGCCCGTCGACAGCGAGGCCACCAGGAAGACCACCGCGAGAACGAAACCAAGACCGGACCACTTCATGCGGCGCAGCGTGTGGGTGTACAGGGTGGTTTCGCCGACACGACCGGCGAATTCGGGGTCATCGACGTAGAACTGCTGCGCGATGTCTTGGAGAATGCGCTCCTCGTCTTCTGATAGCGGCACACTGCCCCCTCTGCCCTCGTCCAAACGTGCTCTTCGGTTGGGTGAATCATCCCACAAGGTCCTCCGGGAGACAACGCGAACCCGCCCCTGATCACGGACCCGGCCGATCGGGTGGCCCCCATTGCTGGTCTCCACGGCGTTTGACCCGGATTCCGGTGGCGTCCACCAGGGAGGCCGGACCAATGGCGGCGGCGCCATAACGCGCTCGTATTGCATCGACCGCCCCGGTGGCGTCGTCCCAGGACGGGGCCGAAACATCGTCGAGGGTGAGTTGGCGAGCGCGGTCGTCGAGCAAGTGAGTGACATGAACGCCCAGGAGTCGCACACCCGGGGCCGGGTCGACCTGGGCTAAGAGGGCCCCGGCCGCCCGCACCACATCGGGCCCGGTGTCCACTGCGGAGGGCAACGTTACCGATCGGGTGATGGTGTCGAAATCATGGAAGCGGACCTTGAGAGTCACCGTGCGTCCCGCCATTCCGGCATGACGCAGTCGGGCGGCTACGGCGTCGCCCAGGCGCACCAGTTCACGCTGGAGCGAGGCCCGATCGTAATAGTCGTGGGCGAAGGTCTCCTCGTGGCCGATGGACTTAGCGCGCCCCACGGGCACGACCTCCCGGTCGTCGTGGCCGGTGGCCAATCGCATGAGATGGGTGCCACTCGCCACCCCGAGGGCCGCCGTGGCCGCCCGGCGATCAAGCGTGGCGAGATCGGCCACGGTGACCACGCCCATTCGGTGCAATTTCTCCAACGTCTTGGGCCCAACACCCCAGAGCGCCTGCACCGGCAGCGGCCAAAGAAACGACAACACCTCCGCCGCCTCCACCACCTTCACCCCCAGACCCGGCTCGGGACCGCGGCGCCCGATCCTTG
>VFJN01000002.1 GCA_009886035.1 Actinomycetota bacterium | reverse complement strand
GTGTTGTGCACGAAGACATCAGCCGCCACAAAGTTGTGCAGGCCCGGAATGGTGAGGTCATAGACCTGCTCGGGCCCCTCCGCCTCGATGACCACGATTTCGTCCCACCTGACCACCCCTTCGGGCCGTTCCACCGCAGAAGCCCACGTTGCTCCCACACCCGCCGGCACCAGACGGGCGGCGAGGCGGGCCCGCACCACCAGATCATCGAGAATGGACTGCTGGCCCACTATGCCAATCTCCCCCGCCAGCCGCGCCAGATCCTCGGCGTCGCTTACCTCCACGAGGCGATGGCTGGCCCCGCCCGAGGGCGCCTCCACGGCGGCGTTGATACCAAATCTCAAGAGAAGGTGCTGGAGGTCCTGAGCCAATCCGGCGCTGGCCACGGGGAGTCGTAACCGTCCGCCATCGTCCTGTCCGCTGGGCATGACGATGACCGCCCCCGCCGCCAACACCCGGTTCACGTAGGCGGCCAGTTGGTGCCTCGGCAGGCGATACACGGCCTCGGGCACGCGATGAACCTCCGCCGCACCGTCGAGCCGGTGCCGCTGCTGCAGGCAGGCGACGAGGGCCGGGGTGCCCTCCGCCATGAGTGGATGAGCACCCGGGAAGGCGTCCGGGGGCGTCCCCGTGAGATACCCGAGAAGACTCACCTCGACATCGGGCAGCGAATCGTGGCCGAAGATCGCCAGGCCGCTCGGGACCGCCACCACATCACCCGGGCTCAGAGCCGCCAGCGGGCGCCAACCCGCCGGGGTGAGGAAGGGGTGGCTCGCCGTCGTGCGCACTTCACGACCGAGTCTTGTCCGCACGCGAAACACCGGCTTGTGGCCATCGTCCACAAACGCCGACGGCGCCGTAACCACCAGCTGGTGATCCTCATCCAGCGACAGGACCCGCACGGCATCGCCACGCTCGCCGGCCCGGTGCACGGCGGCCGCGGTGCGAACCGCTCCGGTGAGCGGATCCACGATCGGGGTATCCCACGCCACGCACTTCCCCATCGCGGGACGAGCACCTACCACCACCAACGAACTCGGTTGCAACCCCGAGAGGAGGTGATCGAGGTCGATGTACCCCGTTGGGGTCCCGGTGACGGTGTCGCCCCGCTCGTACAACTTCTCCAGACGATCCAGATTGTCGGAGAGGAGATCGGAGAGACGCTGCGTGCTGTCGGTCACCCGACGTTCATTCACCTCGTAGACCATCGCCTCGGCGCGGTCGAGGGCCTTCGCCACATCTTCGGGCACGGAGTAGCCCAATTCCGATATCTCCCCGGCCACGCCGATAAGGCGCCGCAGAAGCGCATACTCCTCCACGATCCTCGCGTAGCGCGCCGCATTCGTAGTGGCCGGCGTGGACGACATGATCTGGGCGAGAACGGCCGGCCCCCCGATGGCCTCCAGCAGCCCGGCCCGCCGGAGTTCGTCGGACACCGTGACGGAGTCGGCTGGCTGACCGGAGGCATAGAGCGTGTGAATGGCGTCGTACACGTGGCCGTGGGCGGGCTTGTAAAAATCCGACGCATTCACTACCCCGGCCGCGCTGGCAATGGCCTCGGTAGAGAGCATCATCGCCCCCAGCAGCGACTCCTCGGCCTGCAAATCGTGGGGTGGCACCCGGCCCGCGGGAGCGGAACGCCGGGGTGATTCGTTCACATCAGGTCGGGTAGCCATCGGTCCTCCACCTTGGTCCACGCGGCCTGTGGGCTACCAGAGGGACAACCCTGGGGAAACCCTGGGGATGTGCGCCCTCCGGCTGTGGATAACACTGTGCACAACTTCTTGCTAGGCGCGACGAATCAACCCTCGATGGGCCGGCGGGGGACCCACCGGCCCCCGGGCTAGGACGAAACCACCTCAACGGTGATCGGGAACTCCACATCGGCGTGGAGCTTGGCGGGGACGACATGGGTACCAAGGGACCTGATCGGTTCAGTGAGGTGAAGTTGGCGCCGGTCGAGCTCGATGCCGGTTTGGGCGACCACCGCTTCCACGATCTGCTCGGTGGTAACCGAGCCGAAGAGCTTGCCCTCCGCCCCGGATCGAGCCGAGATCATGATGACCTGCGGTACCAGAGACTTCGCCACTACTTCGCCCTTAGCTCGGTCGCTAGCGTCACGAGCATCGCGGCCCCGGCGCATCGCGTTGGCTTGAGCCTCCACCCCCGGGGTGGCCGCGAAGGCCAGGCCATTCGGAACGAGGTAATTACGCCCAAAACCATTGGCTACGTCAACGATGTCGCCTTTTTTACCGACCTGATCCACATCGGCACGGAGGACGAGTTTCATGATTCATCCTCCTCGGTCTCCGCGGTCTCGACGAGGAGATCCCCTTGACCAATTTCCGTCCCTGCGGCGAACTCGTCGGTGCCCGCCCCCTCCGAGGCGAACTCGTCGATACCCGTCGCCTCGATGGGATCGGCATCTCGGCTCATCGGCGCCGTCTCGGGAGCCGGGAGGTCGCGGTCGCGTTCGCGCCGTCCACCCCGCTCGCCGTCGCGCTTGGGACCACGAGTCTGGGTAACACGGCTTGCATACGGCAAGATCGCCATTTCACGGGCGTTTTTGATCGCCCGGGCGATCTCCGCCTGCTGCTGGGCGCTGTTGCCGCTCACTCGGCGGGTGCGGATCTTGGCCCGGTCGGACATGAATCGGCGGAGCAGGTTCACATCTTTCCAGTCCACGTACTCCACTCGCTCAGTCACGAGAAGACTGATCTTCTTCTTGACGCGGCGACCGTTGTCTTTAGGTTTGGTGCGAACAGGCTTCGCCATCAGAAAGGCTCCTCAGCAGGGTCATAGCCGGCAGGGGCGGCATTCTCGACGGGATGACTCCCGCCGCCTCCGCCGCCGCTGGCGGGAGCGTCGCCCTCGCGGCGCTCGTTACGGGTGATGTCGGCGGTGGCAAAGAGCAGGCTGGCGCCCACCTCCTCGGCCACGATCTCCACCGCCGATCGCTTGTCGCCTTGGTCGGTCTCCCACGAACGCTGCTCGAGACGACCAGTGACTACCACGCGCGTCCCCTTCACGAGCGTGTCGCTCACGTTCTGACCGAGCTGGGCCCAGCACTTGACGTCGAAGAAGGAGGTCTGCTCTTCCCACTCCTTGGTCTGGCGGTTCTGCCAGCTTCGGTTCACCGCCAGGCCAAAGCTCGCCACTGCCTGACCTGCGGGCGTAAACCGCAGTTCGGGATCTCGGGTGACGTTGCCCGTCACGCTGATGTTGTTGGTGTTACGTGCCATGTTTGTTGGTCTCCTATCCGGCGGTAGCCGGTTCGGCCTGCACCTCACCGAGCAGACCGCGTTTAGCGGCCTCCCGGTCGGGCAAGCGCACAAGCTTGTGGCGAACTACTTCGTCCGCGAGACGCAGGGACCGCTCGAGAGCCTCGAGGTCGCCGCCATCGGAGGTGATCTCCCAGACAACGTAATAACCCTCTTGCTTGTGATTGATCTCGTAGGCGAAGCGACGTCGACCCCACCGATCGGTACTGGCCACCGTGGCGCCGCGGGTGGCGATAGCCGCCGCCGCCGACTTGACCTGGTCGTCGATCGCCTGGTCGTCGAGAGCGGAATCGAAGATAACCATCAACTCATACGCCCGCATGGGGGTACATCCTCCCTGTGGACCCGGCAGGACCGGGGCCCCCACGGTGGGGGCAGGGTGTCGAAATGACTTTCTGATCGTAGCGGTGGTGAGGGCGGTAGCACACATCAGCGACCCTACGGCGCGGGTGAGACAGTCCGTCTGAGCACGATGGGGATCACTCCGGCCCCCTCACGCCGGCGCGCACGCACCCCCCACGGCCACGGTGGCCTCCTCGGTGATCCCGAGGCCGGGCAGGTCCCCCTGAAACGTCTCGATCGCGTAGCGGTAAGAGCCCCCGGGGGGGTAGAGGGGGCAACCCTCGCGGTCCTGGCACGGCGCCATGTCCTTGATGCTCACGACGTGCCCGTCCTCCGCCACCCAAGCGATGCTCAAGGCGGTGGGGGTATCGCGCATGTAGAAGGGATTGGTGGTGGCGGCTTCGTACACAAACACCATCCCGTCGTACCCACCCAGGTCGGTGACGTCCATCAGACCCCGACTGCGCTGTGTTGCGCTCCGGGCGGCCAAAAGACACCAGAACTGCGGAGGAGCATCGCCACCGGATCGCACGGTGATGGCAATCTCGTCGAATCCCTCAACGCCGGTGCGACCGGGTTCGCCCGGCGGCACAAACCCTGGTGCGACGGTGGAAGGCACCACCTCCCCCGCGTCAGGACCAGCCGTGCCCGTCTGACCCCATCGCACGGCCATCGCAGTACCCACCAGCACCACAACCACGGCGGCCAAGACCACGCCGCCGCGAAGACCACGCTGTTCGAAACGCACCCGGACATGGTCCCATGCCCCCGGCCTGCCCACGCGAAGTTAGTTGATCGATGCCAGGCCGCGGCCGGAGAGCCCCAGCGTCTCGGCCACATCAGCGCAGAGGTGATACGTCTCCCCCTCCGCCGGGAAGGCCCCCGACCGCACGTCGGCTGCAAAAGCCGCTAACGCATCCACCGCGCTGACCTTAAGATTGCCGTAGCGCCGCACGAACTTCGGCAGGACACGGTCCTCGATCCCGACGACATCGTGAAACACCAGCACCTGTCCGTCGGTACCCGGACCGGCGCCAATGCCGATGGTAGGTACGTCAACCGATTCGGTGATCCAGGTGGCCACCTCGGCGGGCACGCCCTCGAGCACAATGGCGAAACATCCGACCTCGGCCAGGGCCTTTGCATCGGCCAGCAGTTCCTGGGCGGCTCGGTGCTCCTTACCCTGCACCTTGAAGCCACCCATCGCATGGATGGACTGTGGCGTGAGCCCCAGGTGCCCCATCACGGGGATCTCGGCATCGAGGAGGGCCTCAATCATCGGAAGGCGCTTCCGACCACCCTCCAGCTTCACCCCCTGCGCGCCAGCGCGCACGAGTTGAGCGGCATTGTTCACGGTGTCCACCGTGGTCGTGTGGTAGCTCATCCATGGTAGGTCGGCCACCAAAAAGGGCTTGGCGGCCGACCGATCGGGGGCGGAGGTGGCCAGACCCCGCGCTGCCGCGGCGGTGTGGTGGGCGAGGTCGGCCACCGTGACGGAAAGGGTGTCTTCGTACCCCAGCACCACCATGGCCACTGAATCGCCGACGAGGACCAGATCCACGCCGGCTTCGTCGGCCATCCGCGCCGTGGGCGCGTCATAGGCCGTCACCATCACGAGCGGAACGCTCCCGGCGGCCACCTTTCGGACCCGTACGCCCGGCGCCGTGAACTTCGACCGCATGTGCGAACCTCCTGATCCCGTCCAGCGCCCATGTGGCTGCCAGCAGTGGCCATAGCGTAGGCACAACCTGCTGCCGGTGCCAACAACCTCGCTAGGGTCCGCCAGATGGAGCCGATCGGGCGGTGCGACAGTTGCGCGGACGAAGGGGTGGGGGTGGTGGCCCTCCATCGGATCTACATGACCCCCGAGGCCGGGGACCAAGCCCCCTCGGTGGACGTGCAGCCCGCTCTGGAGCGCTGGTGCTTCTCGTGCCGCATGTCCTACCCCCACCAACTACGGGACTAGTGCACCCGCCATAACCCACTAAGCCCCGCGATCTCGTTGGGTGGTGGAGGTGGATGGCGTCACCGTGGTCGTCGGGGCCACCGGGACGGTGGTGGTCGAGGAGGAGGTCGACGAGGTGGTCGTCGGCGATTCCGGAACCGAGCTGCTGGTCGACGAGGTCGAAGCCTCTAGCGAAGTACTCGTGACCTCGCCCGCGCCGCTACTGGTGCCTTCGGGGAAGGCCTCGGGAGAGCGAAACGTCCCCGTGTCGGTACCCTCCGTCACTCGTTCCATGAACTTCCGCCAGATCTCCGCTGGTAATGAGCCACCGGTCACCCCCGGTAGGCCGTGGATGTTGTTCATCGTAGGGACCTCACCATCCGGTCCGGCATCGGGGAATCCGAGCCAGACGGCGGCGGTGAGTTTCGGCGTGTAGCCCACGAACCAGGCGTCCTTATTGTCCTGCGTGGTGCCGGTCTTGCCAGCCACCGGCTTTCCGAACGCCGCCGCTTTGCCCGTGCCTCCCTCCACCACTCCGCGCAGGCAGTAGGTGACCAAATCGGCCTCATCTTCACTGAGCACGCGCCGACCGCTGGGCGCGGCCTGGTCGATGACGGTCACGCCGTCCTCACCCACCTGCTCAATCCGGGCGATCATGGAGGGTTCGTTGCGGACACCCCGGTTGGCGAAGGTGCTGTAGCCCGCCGCCATGTCCAGCGGGGAGACCTCACCGGTGCCGAGAACCACCGATGGCACCTCGGGGAGGGTGGCACTGACCCCCAGACTGTTCGCCATCTTGACGGCGTCAACAGGCCCAACCTGCAGCATCAACTGGGCAAAGACGGTGTTGGAGGAAACCCGAGTGGCATCGATGAGGTTGAGGGTGCCTTGCTCGGTCTTGCCGTAGTTGCGCACCCGCCAGTCCTGCCCGGCATTGGCCTTCGGGAACGTCATCTGCCCAGGGGCCTTGTAGGTCGCTTTGAGCGAGATGCCCTCACGAATGGCCTCGGCCAGCACAAAGGGCTTAAACGATGAGCCCGCCCCGCGGCCTGAGCCTCCCCCCTTCGTGCCGAGGGCCAGGTTCACCTGACTCGCCTTGAAATCCCGGCCACCCACCATGGCTTTGACCGACCCATGATCGTCGAGGGCGACCAGGGCGGCCGCGGGATCGCCCGGCTCATCCAACGTGGACACCACGGCGTCCCACGCGGCGGCTTGCATGTCGAGGTCGATGGTCGTGTAGATCCGCAGGCCGCCGCCGTAAAGGGTCTCCTCGCCATACTGATCCGCCACCTGCTGGCGCACGGCCTCCACGAAGTACATCGACCCCACGTCGGCGCCCGCTACGAGCCCAAGGCCGGTGCGGTCCCGGGGGGCTGCGATGCCGGTGGTGATCGGCGTCTCGTCGATGGCCGCTCGGTCCGTAGCGGTGATGTAGCCCTCCTCAACCATGGCCGCCAGCACCGTGCCGCGTCGGCGCGTCGCTTCTTCCGACTCAGTCAAGGGATCGGCCGAGGTTGGCGACCGGATCAAGCTCGCCAGAAAAGCTGCTTCCGGCACGCCGACCTCACGCACGTCCTTGCCGTAATAGGCCCGCGCCGCCGCCCCTACCCCGTAGGCGCCGCGCCCGAAATAGACCGTGTTCAGGTACCTCTCGAGAATCTCGTCCTTGCTGAGTTCTCGCTCAACCTTCACCGCCAGGGCGGCCTCTTTGACTTTACGAACGATGCTGCGTTCGGAGGTCAGGTAGGCGTTCTTCACGTACTGCTGAGTAATCGTGGACCCCCCCTGAGTGACCCCAGCATTGCGAATGTCCTGGTAGAGAGCCCGACCGATGCCCATCGGATCGATCCCACCGTGGCGGTAGAAGCCGCGATCCTCGGCCGCCAACACTGCTTCGATCAGCGGCTCGGGGAGTTCTTGGAAGGGCACATTGATGCGATCCTCCTGCGCGCTGAAGGCGGCCATGGCATTCTCCGGGCCGCATCCTTCGCTTACGGCGGCGCTGCACACGAAGGACGTCTGAAGGAGCGGATCCGACGACGGCAGGGGAACGTTGAGCACGACCGCCGCTACTCCCCCGACAACCGCCGTCGCGAGGAGGCCGAGGAGGAAGAGGCCCCGCCGATGGCGCCACAGGATGCTGCGACGGCCGCTCGGCTTGGGTGAAACCTTCGCAGCCCGGGCGGGCGGAGTGGGCGAGCGGCGGCGGGTCATAGCGAGAGAAAGTGGGGCCGATGGCTCAGGTATCGCCGAGCATGAAGGTCTTGGCCAGATGGTTCCAGGAGCATGACGGGCACACCTCGACCACGTAACAGGCCACCTGGCGGCGTCCCTTGGTGAGTTTGGCCAATTCACCCTTCACCGTGATGCAGCGTCCCGACGCCGGGAGCCCCGCCCCGAAGGCATAGGTGACCAATACGATTTTGTCGTCTTCGCAGATCGGGCACTCCATGGAGGTGGGCTCACTGGCGGACCGGGCGGCCCTCCTCAGCTCAGGATGGGCATCGCACACCTCGTGCTTGGCGATGCGGCCTTTCTTGTACTCCGAGACAGCGCCCATGCGGGCCAGGCGGTAGTCGATCACGCCACCCGGCGCCTGCAGTCCGTTCCCACGGATCGACTCGGGCCGGAATGTCACCCCCAGAGGCTAGGCCAGTGCGTCCAGATTTACCCGGCACCTCGGGGATGTGGCATCTGGGCTTGACGGATCGCCTTTCAGCGTAGATAGTGTTCGCTACATCGATTCGATACATCGCAACGATGTAGCGCGATGCCCCCTCCCTTATGATCGACCTCGCCATCCTCGGCCTGCTCACCGAGCAGAACCTCCACGGCTACGAACTCAAGAAGCGGCTCGGCGAGCTGCTGTCGGGCCGCGCCTCCATCAGCTTCGGATCGCTCTACCCCGCCCTGGCTCGCCTGGAGGCTCAGGGCCATGTGAAGGCCGTGGATCAACCCACCGCCACGCCCATCACACCGATGACCGGTTCCCTCGCCGGGGAACTCTCCGCCTTTAAGGCCCGGGTGCGCGAGAGCAGCATCGTGAAGGTAGGCGGCCG
>VFJN01000127.1 GCA_009886035.1 Actinomycetota bacterium | reverse complement strand
TCCATGGCGGGAATCTGGGCGTGGATGCGCTGGAGCGGGAACAACCAAAAGAGATGGCGGACCATCATGGCCAGGGGGAGTATGGCGGCGCCCGGATCAGTGAATAATGCCGTGAAACCGGCGGTGAGCGCCTTCACGTTGGCCAGCGCGGTAGTGGCCATGCCCACGCACTCACCGTCACGTACCACCGCCAACGGCAGCGCCCAAGGTTCCTGCGGCAGGTGGGCCAGGATCGCCGCCAACGTGGCCTCATCGGGCGGCAAGTCCAGGATGAAGCGGTGGCCCCGCTGGCCCAGCATCTCGGCCACCAGGTGGGCGTGGGAAGGTTCGAGCAACTGCAACGAGAAACCATCGAGCTCGACCATCGCAGGGACCGGCCCGGCGGTGGAGGGGTGATCGATCACTGGTGGGGGCTCTCGAAGCGGGCGTCAAGGTCCCAGTCAATCCGGTCGTCGTCAAGCTCAATTTCCCCACGAAGGACTGCGGCAAGATAGGCCGCCAAATCGGCAATCGAAAGAAACTCCCAGGCGAGGGTGGCCGAAAGGGGCCGGCCAACCAGCTCGGAAAGGTCGCCCGTCAGAAACACCGCGTCGGATGACCCGAGGCCATAAGTCTCGAAGCGATCGTGCTGCCCCACCACGGACGGCTGGACCTCAAGCAACTCGGCGATGCGCTCCTGCAACCAGGCGGCAATGTCCTCTTCGCTCAGAGGCGGAGTGTCCGGCGGTGGTTCCATCACGGCCCAGTATTACCAGACCGCGTCAAAGCCCCTGGCCCAATCGGCGAAGTTCGCCGGCCAGCAGCAGGCGGGCGGCCTCGGCCCGTCGCAACTTGCCACTGGTGGTGCGGGGCAGCGACCCGATCGGGACGAGGACCACATCGTCGGGCCGCACCCCGAAGCGCTCGGCCACGACGGCGTAGATCTCCCCGGTCAACGCGGCCGCCCCGGCCACCGCCGCCCGGCCCACTTCCTGCACCACCACCATCCGTTCATGGCCCGAGGCAGTGACGCTCAAGGCAGCCGTCAGCCCCTGACGGTCGGCGTGGATCGCCGGCCCAATGGCCTCCTCCACATCGTGGGCATCCAGGGTGCGTCCGTCCACAATCAGGGTGTCTTTCAGGCGACCGGTCACGTACAACTGGCCATCCACAAGACATCCGAGATCGCCCGTGCACAGGTAGGGGCCGTCGCCCTCAGCCGTCGTCGCCGCAAACCGTTCCCGGCTGAGGTCGGGCTGGCCGAAGTACCCCGCCGCCACCGACGGGCCCCGCACCCAGATTTCCCCCACCTCACCCCGCGCGCACTCCGTGTGCGTCTGCGGATCAACGATCAACAGCATCGTATCGTCCCCGACGACTGCGCCATTGCTCACCAGCGCGCGAACATCGTCCGCGTCCACCGGCGTCGCCGCCACCCCGGTACTCAACCCCAGCCGCGAAAGAGGCGTGACGGTGGGGCCACGGCCCGACACTCCCCCCGAGACAAACAACGTGCTTTCCGCCAACCCGTAGCAGGGATAGAACGCGGAGGGTCGGAACCCCACCGGAGCGAACCGCTCCCCGAACGCCCGCAAGGTGCCCGCACTCACCGGTTCCGCTCCGGTAAAAGCCAACCGCCACGAACTGAGATCCAGTCCGTCGAGTTGATCGTCACGAACCCGCTCGACACACATCCGGTAGGCGAAGTCGGGACCGCCGCTGATCGTGCCACCGGCTTGCGTGATGGCCCGTAACCAACGCACCGGGGACTGCACAAACTCCTGCGGCGTCAGCAGCGTCACCGCAAATCCGCCGTGGAGGGGGGTCAGTAATCCGCCCACTAGGCCCATGTCGTGATGCGGTGGTAGCCACACCACTGCGTGGTCCTGGCTGGTCGTAGCAAAAGCACGCTGAATAGTGGCGAGGTTGGCCAGCAGATTGGCGTGCGTCACCACCACCCCTCGAGGAGCCATCGTGGAGCCCGAGGTGTACTGGAGGAACGCCGGTTGCCGGGCATCCACCGGCGGCGGCACCCAGTTCCCCCCGTCACGGCGCACCGCATCATTGAGGCGATGCCAGGGGATCGACAGGAGCGGGTCGGAAGCCTCGATCCCGGCCATCGTCGCCGTTGCCAACGCCTCGGTGGAAAGTATGGCCCGGGGTTGACAATCGGCCAGGATGCGCGCCAAGGGAAGGAGACTCTGACGTAAGCGCGCCCGACTCGGCGGGGCCGCCGGGATGGGGACCAACCCGGCCGCCACGCAGCCCAGGAAACCCAGCACAAATGCCCTCCCCGGAGGAAGGAGCAGCAGCACTCGAGAACCCGGGGCGAGTGTGTCGGCAAGGTGGCACCCCACGCCCAGGACCTGACGGTGCAACGTGGCGGCGGTGATTGATCCCGCCGGGCCATCGGCCGATTCGAACATCGAATAGAGCCGCTGGTCCGGATGCTCAGCGGCCCTCGCCGCCACCATCCCGAGCAACGACTCAGGCCCCTCGCGCGGGCTCATCGACGTCGTCCCCGTGCCCCCCATGGCGGCATCCTCTCACGATCAACCCGCCCAAAGGTGGGGGCACGGTCGAGGCTCAGCGCGCCTGCAGAGCCTCGATGAGCTTGGGCAACACCTTGTGGACGTCGCCCACGATCCCCAGATCGGCCACGGAGAAGATCGGGGCCTCAGGGTCCTTGTTGATCGCGATGATGTTCTTCGAGCCCTTCATGCCCACGAGGTGCTGCGTGGCTCCCGAGATGCCGGCCGCGATGTAGACCGTGGGCTTCACGACCTTGCCGGTCTGGCCCACCTGATAGCTGTAGGGAACCCAGCCGGCATCCACGATCGCCCGAGAGGCGCCCGGCGCCGCCTTCAACAACTTGGCCAACGCCTCGATCAACGCGTAGTTGTCCTTCTCGCCCAGTCCACGACCGCCCGACACCACAATGGCTGCCTCGTCGAGCTTCGGGCCGGTGGCTTCTTCCACATGGCGATTGGTGACCTTGGCCGTACCGGGGTCGGTGACCTCCAGGGCGACCACCTCGGCGGGGGCACCCCCCGCCTCTTCGGCCACAAAGGACTTGGGACGGAACAAGGCGATATGCGGACCGGCGGCCGTGAACTTCGTCTTCACCAGTTTCATGCCACCGAAAATCGGTTCGGTGACCACGACGACATCACCGTCGATTTCGATGTCGATGTTGTTGGTGATCACGGGCTGATCCAACGCCACCGACAAACGGGCGGCAATGTCGCGGCCGTCGTAGGTGGTGCCGAACATGATCAAATCCGGACCGTGGCCATCGGCCACGGCCTTGGCAATAGCCGAGGCCACCGGAACGCCCGGCAGGGAAGCCGCCAGGTCGCCGGTGCTGTGGACCTTGGTGGCACCATGAGCCCCCACCTCGCTCGCCACCGACTCCGCATCGGCACCGCCGTAGACAACCTCCACGGCCCCACCAAGCGTGCGAGCCTTGGCCAACAGTTCCAAACTAAGGGGCGTGATTTTGCCGTTGGTGGCTTCGGCGTACACCCAAATGCTCTTCAGAGCCATGTGCGTTCTCTTTCCTCGAAATCCGGGGCCTCAGATGAGCTTGAGGCCATCCAGGAAACTGACAATGTTCGTAAATGCTTCGCCGTCGTCCACGATGATTTCGCCCGCTTCACGCACGGGCGCGTCTTCCACCGCCACGATTTCCTGGCCGGCCCCCGCCACTCCCACCCGAGCCGGATCGAGACCCAAGCCGACCACTGTTTGCTCTTCGACCGGCTTGGATTTAGCGGCCATGATCCCCTTGAAGGAGGGGTAGCGAGGCTCCACCACCCCGGCGGTCACCGACACCACCGCCGGAAGCGAGCAGGTGACCTCGTCGTACCCGTCTTCGGTCTGGCGGCGCACATTCACGCTCTGGCCGTCGATGTGCACCTCCTTGGCGAAGGTGATCGAGGGCAAACCAAGGAGAGCGGCGATCTGCTCGGGGACGGTTCCCGTGTAGCCATCGCTTGATTCGGTGGCCGTGAGCACAAGATCGGGCTCGGCCGACTTGATCGCGGCGGCGAGAACCTTGGCGGTGTCGAGGGCACCGGCACCGGAAAGAAGCGGATCAGAAATGAGAATCGCCTTGGCGGCACCCATGGCCAGGGCGGTACGAAGACCGCTGTTCTCATTGTTGGGAGCCATGGAGACCAAGGTCACTTCCCCCCCACCGGCTTTGTCCACCAGCTGCAGGGCCATTTCGACGCCGTAGCTATCGGACTCGTCGAGGATGAGTTTCCCGCTGCGATCCAGCGTGAGGTCACCTTCGAGTTTGCCCGGCTCGGCGGGGTCGGGGATCTGTTTCACACAGACGACAACGTGCATACCGCATCGTGGCACGTTGCCCCACGAGGCTTCCAACCGAGGGGCCATCGCCCCCCGGGGGGCGGGTAGGTTCAGGGGTGTGATGCGCGTGCTCCTGTTGGTCAACTCGGCGGCGTCCTCGGTCACCGCTCGGCGCCGGGTGGTGATCCAAAAGGCCCTCTCCGCCGACCATGACGTCACCCTCGCCGAGACCAGTAGGCGCGGCCATGCCACCCGCCTGGCCCAAGGGGCCGCCGCCGCCGGCACCGAAGTGGTGGTCGTCCTCGGTGGCGATGGCACCCTCAATGAGGCCGCCAACGGACTCGCCGGCACCCCCTGTGCCCTCGCGGCGCTTCCCGGGGGGTCCACCAATGTGTTCGCCCGCACCATCGGCCTGCCCAACGACCCCATCGAGGCCACCAGCGACCTCCTCGACGCCCTCGACGCCGGACGCATCAAGCGCGTCGGGCTGGGCATGGTAAACGGCCGCTACTTCCTCTTCCATGTGGGTATGGGCTTCGACGCGGCGGCGGTCGCCCAGGTGGAGAGGAGGGCTGGACTCAAGCGCTACGCCGGTCATCCGCTGTTCATCTTTGCCGGATTCGACACCTGGATTCGCCACTACGACCGCAGCCGCCCGCGCTTTTCCGTGCGTTACGAGGACGGGACGGTGGTGGACGATGGGTACCTGTCGATCTGTCTCAACACGAACCCCTACACCTACCTCGGTAGTCGGCCCCTCAATCTGTCCCCTGAAACCACCATGGAGCGCGGGATGGCCGTGGTCACCCTGCGCACCCTCGCCTTCGGCCGCACCCTTCGCATCATCGGCTCCGC
>VFJN01000180.1 GCA_009886035.1 Actinomycetota bacterium | reverse complement strand
CGGGGGGGCGGGTGGAGGGGGCGGGGGCGGTGCGGCGCGCCGGGGCCGGGGCCGGGGCCGGGGCCGGGGCCCGGGTGCCCAAGGCCATGAAATCGTGGGTGGTGAACACCCGCCTGCCGTCGGCGCTGGTCGTCACTCCCACGCCCACGTGCGTCCACTCGGGCCTGATGAGGTTGGCGTAATGGCCGGGGCTCTCGATGAAGGCCTGCATGAGCGAGGAAATGCTGTCGGTGGGGCCGGTGACTCCCACGTTTTCGCCGAGCTTGGTCCAGGCTCCGCCGACCTGCCCGGCGAGGTTTGGGTTGTGGGAAATGACACCGGCAGCTGTCATTTGGTCGGTCCAGTTTCGGGCCACGCCCACTAGTTCGCCCGACAGTTGGAGCTGACTGAGCCCCTTGGACGCCCGCAGGCTGTTGATGCGGCTGAGGAACTCCGCCTCCATCGAGGACGATGCGCTCCGCACCAGCGAGACCGCTCCGCGGGCGGGCTGCTGCGGCATGGCGATTTGGGCGCTGACGGCCGGAGCGATGCCGACGGCACCTACGAGCAAGGCGATAGAGAGGCCGGAAAACCAGCGGCGGGGGGTCATGTTGTGATGATCGGCAGCATTGGCGAGCATCTTGAGGGGGGGGAGCGAAGGCCCAAGGGGCACCACCTCCCGGGGATGTGCTGGACTACCCCGTTGTGAACTTGGCCTCGATTATCGATTCCCACCCCGCTAACGCCCCGGCGTTGATTTCCCGCGGGAAGGTCACGACCTACGGGCAACTGCGGGAGCAAGCGGCGGGCCTGCGGGGAGGGTTGGTGGGCCTCGGTCTGGAGCCGGGCGATCGCGTGGGCATCGTGGCGGCCAACAATTGGTACTTCGTGGTGTCCTACCTCGCCGTGTTGGGGGCGGGGTGCGTGGCCGTGCCCCTCAACCCGGCCAGTCCCGGGCCCGAGGTGCAGCGAGAATTAGCGGCCATTGGCGCCCGCGCGGTGATTGTGGGGCCCTCCGCGAAAGCGGTCATGGCCGGCCTCGACCGCGCCGGTCTTCCCTCGCTGGAGATGGTGATCACCAGTCAAGGCGAGGAGTTGCCCGGTGCGGTGCTGCTCGACGACCTCATCGCCGCCACCCCGGGGCCGGTAGTCCATCGCGACGAAGATGACCTCGCCGTGTTGATCTTCACGAGCGGCACGGCCGGTTCGCCGAAGGCGGCGATGCTCACCCACGGAAACCTCTTGGCCAACCTGGAGCAGTGTCAGGCGCATCCCGGTCGGTCGCAGCAGGCCGACGATGTCGTGTTCGCAGTTTTGCCGTTCTTCCACATCTTCGGCCTCAACGTGGTGCTCGGTCTGTCCTTCGTGGCCGGGGCGGCCATGGTGCTGGTCGAGCGATTCGACCCGCAGAGCGCCTTGGAGTCCGTGGAGAAACACCAGGTCACCGTGATCAGCGGAGCCCCCACCATGTGGGGGGCATGGGCCGCGCTGCCGGGTACCGGCCCCGGCGCGATGGCGTCGGTGCGGGTGGGTACGTCCGGGGCCGCCAAACTCGATCCGCTGGTGCAGCGCTCCATCCGTGACCGCTTTGGGGTGGCGATCATGGAGGGCTATGGCCTCACCGAGGCGGCGCCGGTGGTCACCAGCGGTACCGGCGTTGATGCCCCCGAAGGCAGTATCGGGGTGCCCCTCCCCGGGTTGCGGGTGCGCTTGGTCGACGCCGATGGGGAGGATGCCCTCGTGGGCGACCCCGGCGAAGTATGGGTGATGGGAAAGAACATCTTCGCGGGATACTGGAACGACGCCGAGGCCACCGACGCCGCCCTCACCTCTGAGGGTTGGTTACGCACCGGCGACATCGCCGTGGTGGACGACGCCGGCTTCCTGTTCCTCGTCGACCGTGTGAAGGATCTGATCATCGTCTCGGGTTTCAACGTCTATCCCAATGAGGTCGAGGAAGTCCTCCTGGGCCATCCCGGGGTGGACCAAGCGGTGGTGATCGGCGTACCCCATCCGCACTCCGGGGAGGCGGTGAAGGCGTATGTGACGGTGATGACGGGGATCGCAGTGGAGGAAGACGACCTCATCGCCCATTGCGAGGCCCATCTTGCTCGCTACAAATGTCCCCAAAAGGTCATGTTCGTCGATGAGATTCCTCAGAGTGCCACCGGAAAGGTGCTCCGGAAGGCGCTGCGTTAGCCTCCCCGGGTGTTCGTGACCATGTGAATTGACCACTATGGTGAGAAGGCCATGTCACCCACTGACCGCCGGAAGATCCCCGAAGCCACGGTCAGCCGCCTCCCTATCTATCTGCGGAGTCTCCACGAGGAGGAGCAGGGCGGCGGGGGAACCATCTCCTCGGAGCGCCTGGCCCACTTGGCGGGGGTAAACGCCGCCAAGGTGCGCAAGGACCTCTCGTACCTCGGGTCATACGGGACGCGCGGTGTGGGATACGACATCGAATACCTGATCTTTCAGATGAGCCGCCAACTCGGGCTCACCCAGGATTGGCCCGTGGTCATCGTGGGGGTGGGCAACCTTGGGCAAGCCCTCGCCAACTACGGCGCCTTCGGCGAACGCGGCTTTCCCATCGTGGCGTTGTGCGACGCCGACCCGCTCGTCATCGGGACCCATGTTCATGGTGTGCTCGTGCGCTCGATCGAAGACCTTCCCGAGATCGCCGAACAGCGAGCGCTGTCCATCGGCATCATCGCTACCCCCGCGCACGCGGCGCAGGCGGTGGCCGATCGTCTCGTGGCTGCCGGGGTGTCGTCCATATTGAACTTCGCCCCCACCATGATTGCGGTGCCTGAAGACGTGTCGCTTCGGAAGGTGGATCTTGCCATCGAATTGCAGATCCTCAGCTTCTACCAGCAGCGCAAGGCGGGGGGGCCACCGGTCATCGGGGCGGTGGGCTGATGCCGGTAAGTGGACCCGCGTACCCGGTGAACTTGCTCCTCACCGGGCGGCGCGTGTTGGTCGTGGGCGGTGGGACCGTGGCGGTGGAGAAGATTCAGGGTCTGCTCGCCGCCGAGGCGGTGGTGCACGTGGTGGCCACCATGGTGTCGGCTGCCGTACGCGATCTGGCGGTGACCTGGGAGGAGCGGCCCTACCAGCGAGGCGAGGTGCTGGGGTACCGGCTGGCGGTGGCCTGCACCGACGACCCCCGCGCCAACCAAGCCGTGTTCGACGACGGCGAGGCGGCGGGTATCTGGGTGAACGCCGCCGACGATCCTGAACGCTGCGCCTACACGCTGCCGGCCCGGCTCGACCAGGGACGACTCCTGGTCACCGTCTCCACCGCCGGGCACAGCCCGGCGCTGGCCAGTTGGCTTCGCGACCAGTTGGCGGGGCAACTCGGACCGGAATACGACATCCTCATCGACCTGTTGGCGGAGGGCCGTGCCGGCCTAGTGGCGCAGGGCCGTCCCACCCTGGGCGCGGATTGGCGATCGGCTCTCGATTCGGGAATGCTTGACCTCGTCCGGGCTGGTCGTATCGACGAGGCGCGGGAGCAGTTGCAGAATGCTCTCGCCCCCGCTGAACCGTCTCCCCCGGTCTTCCATCCTTAGGAGATCGCCGCGTGTCCGTCGTTGTTATCGGGCTCAACCATCGCAGCACACCTCTCGACCTGCTCGAGCGGATGACCATCGGCGATGCCCGGCTTCCCAAGGCCCTCCACGACCTGATCAGTCGGGAAGACGTCTCCGAGGCGGTGGTGCTCTCCACCTGCAACCGGACCGAGGTCTATGTGGCGGCGGAGCGGTTCCACGGGGCCTATGAGAATGTGCGCGAATTTTTCGCCGAGGTGGCGTTCCTCGCCCCCGAAAATTTCGCCGATCACCTCTACGTCCACCACGATGCCAGCGCCGCCTCTCACCTGTTTGCCGTGGCGGCGGGCCTGGACTCGGCGGTGCTGGGGGAGAGCGAGATCCTCGGTCAGGTAAAGGCGGCCTGGGAGATTGCCTGCGACGAAGGTGTCTCGGGTCCTGTCCTCAATCTGTTGTTCCGCCACGCGTTAGAAGCCGGCAAGCGTGCTCGCACTGATACGGGCATCGCCCGGAGGATCACCTCGGTGTCCCAGGCCGCGGTGGCCATGGCCGCCGACCGACTCGGGAGCCTGGCCGGTCGCCGGGTACTGGTGCTCGGAGCGGGGGAGATGGGAGTGGCGATGGTGCTCGGCCTGGCGAAGGTTGGCAGCGAGATTTTGCTGGCCAATCGGAGCGAGGAGAAGGCCACGGAGTTGGCCGCCCGGGTGGGGGGTCGGTCCGTCCCCCTCCTCGATGTGCCCGCCACGCTCACCGATATCGACGTGCTGCTTTCCTCCACGGGGGCCGCCACCCCGCTCTTGGGAGCCGACGACGTAGAAGCGGCCGTCGCCGCCCGGGGGGGTCGGCCGTTGCTGATCGTGGACATTGCCGTTCCTCGCGACATCGATCCCGAGGTAGGGCGTCTCCCCGGGGTCACCTTGCTTGATATGGACGACCTTCGCGGGTTTGCCGACGCCGGGATTGCCGCCCGTCGTTCGGCGGTGGCGTTGGTCCAGGAGATTCTCGACGACGAACTCGCCCGGTACCTCGGCGACAGCTCCGGTCGGGAGATGGCGCCCATGATCGTGGCTCTGCGAGAGCGGGCCGAGGAACTTCGTCAAGCCGAACTCGATCGCTTCGGTGGTCGGCTTAGCGGCCTTGATGCCGCGCAGGCCGAGGCAGTGGATGGTCTGACCCGGGGAATCATCAGCAAGTTGCTGCACGACCCCTCGGTGGTTCTGAAAGACGCCGCCGGTTCACCCCGCGGCGATCGCCTGGTGGCATCGTTGCGCGAGCTTTTTGGTCTCGACGACAACGCCGCGCCGCCGAGTTAGTGCGCCCACTCCGGGCGGCCACGCGCGGAAGTCCCTTGGCCCGATGGCAGGCCGAGCATGTCGCGGCCTTGCTCGGTGCCCTCGACCCGCGAATTACCGTGGAATTGGTAGTGGTGGAGACACAGGGTGACCGCCAACTCGACCGTCCCATCTGGGAAATCGGGGGCAAGGGCGTGTTTGTAAAAGAGGTGCAGGCCGCGGTGCTCGATGGACGCGCCGACCTAGCGGTGCACAGCGCCAAGGACCTCCCCTCCCTGAGTACACCGGGCCTGGTGATGGCGGCGGTGCCTGAGCGCGGCGACGCCCGTGATGCGCTGGTGGGGTGCCGGCTCACTGACTTGCCCCTCGGGGCGGAGGTGGCCACGGGATCGCTTCGGCGTCAGTCGCAACTTGCCGCCGCGCGCCCGGATCTGCGCTTTGTGGGGCTACGAGGCAACATGCACACGCGCCTCGCCAAGGCGGCTGATCACGCGGCCATCGTGGTGGCGGCCGTCGCGCTGGATCGTTTGGGCTTGGCCGGGCACATCGCCGAACGGATCTCCACCGACGTGGTGCTTCCCCAGGTGGGCCAGGGTGCCTTGGCCATCGAGTGTCGCAGCGGCGACGACCTGGAGGACGTGCTGGCCGCCATTTCCCACGCCGACTCCCGACGGTGCGTCGACGCGGAGCGCGCCTTTCTCGCGGCACTCGGGGGCGACTGCTCCTTGCCGGCGGCCGGCTACGCCACGATCTCGGGGGGCGAGGTGACCATCGAGGGGCGGCTGCTGTCGGTGGATGGCCGGACGGTCCTGCGGCAGGCCGGCCCCGACGGAGCCGAGGTGGCGCGCCATCTCCTCGCCCATGGTGGTAGCGAGCTCCTGGGCCGGTGAGGTCTTACCGAGGGGAGAATCCTTTCCGCCCCGGTGGGCCCAGGGGGCGGTCTACCGTGCGGTCCATGGTGTTCCTGCGTCCGCCCGCCGTTCAGTGGGCGGGGTGAGTCGATGACCGTCTACCTCGTTGGGGCCGGTCCGGGCGACCCTGGTTTGCTCACGGTACGGGGCGCCGATTTGCTGCGCCGGGCCGACGTGGTGGTTTCGGACCGACTGTCGGTGGCGGCCCTGCTGGAGTTGGCGCCCGCTGATGCGGAGCGGATCAGTGTGGGCAAGGCTCCCGGCAGGGTGACGATGACCCAGGACAAGATCAATGCCCTCCTGGTGGAGAAGGGTCGCCGGCACGCCACCGTCGTGCGTCTCAAAGGGGGCGACCCGTTTGTGTTCGCGCGGGGCGGGGAGGAAGCGGCGGCCCTGGCGACCGCGGGCGTTCCGTTTGAGATCGTCCCGGGAATCTCCTCCGCTATTGCGGTGCCCGCCTACGCCGGCATCCCCCTCACCCTGCGGCACAGTTCCACCTCTTTCACGGTGGTTACCGGTCATGAGGACCCCGCCGGGGGCGAGGACGGGTCGGTCGATTGGCGGGCGGTGGCGCATCTCGGCGGCACCATTGTGATCCTGATGGGGGCGGCCCGTATCGGCCGCATCGCCGAGGAGCTCATGGCGGGGGGGTTGTCGCCGCTCACCCCCGCGGCGGCGGTGCGGTGGGGCACCCGAGCCAACCAGCAGACCGTGCGCGCCACCCTCGCCACGCTCGCCGATCATGATCTCCTGGCCCCCTCGGTGATCGTGGTGGGTGAGGTGGCGGGCCTCGACCTGGCCTGGTTCGAAACCCGTCCGTTGTCGGGCCGCCGAGTAGTGGTGACCCGCACCCGGGGGCAGGCCTCGCAACTGTCGTCGGCCCTGCGTGAACTGGGCGCCGAAGCGATCGAAGTGGCGCTGATCGACATCGTGGAGGCCTCCGACGGCGGGGCCAGCCTGGCCGCCGCGGCGGGGCGTCTCGGTTCCTTCGACTGGGTGGTGGTCACTTCCCCCAACGGTGCGCAGCGGCTTCTAGCGGCCCTGCCGGATGCCCGCGCCTTCGGCGCCGCTCAGGTGGCGGCTATTGGCCCCGGCACCGCCGCCGCCTTGGCGGTCGGGAACATTCGCGCCGATTTTGTGCCGGAGCAGTTTGTGGCCGAAGCCTTACTGGAGTCGCTCCCTGAGGGGCCCGGCCGCCTCCTGGTGGTGCGCGCCGAGGTGGCTCGCGATGTGCTGCCCGAGGGCCTTCGGGCCCGTGGCTGGGAGGTGGAGGTAGCCGACGCCTACGCCACGGTGGCGGCGGCGGTATCCGCGGAGCAGCGCGCCGCGATCGCGACCGCCGATGTGATCACATTTACCTCATCTTCCACGGTGGAGCGCTGCCTGGATGCGGTGGGTCCGGCCGGGTTACCGCCGGTGGTGGCCTGTATCGGCCCGGTCACCGCCGCCACCGCTCGGCGACACGGACTCTCGGTGGAAATGACCGCGTCTGAGCACACCATCGATGGTCTGGTGGCGGCGCTCCTGCGCTGGGCAACACCGTGATGCTGGAGGCGGTGGTCTTCGATTTCGACGGCCTCGTGATGGATAGCGAGTGGATCATCTACGAAGCGGCCGCCGCTGCCTTCGCCCAGGAGGGGCACTCGCTCAGCGTCTCGGCGTGGGCCACCATCGTGGGAACCAACAGCAACGATGACGAGACCTGGTGGCCCCGCCTGTGCGCGGCGGCGGGAGTTGTCGGCTTCGAGCGCGTGGTGTTCGAAGGAATCTACAACGGGCCCGCCGAAGCGGCGGCGCGCCGGTCGGGGCTGCTGGCCTTGCCCGCTCTGCCGGGAGTAGAGACATTGATTGATGCCGCCACCGCCGCCGGGGTGCCCCTCGCGGTGGCGTCGTCGTCGTCGACCGATTGGCTCCAGACCAACCTCGTCCGCCTCGGCCTGCGGTCTCGGTTTGGCGCGATCGTGGGGTCGGATCAAGTGGGTGGGATCGGTAAGCCCGCGCCGGATGTGTATCTCAAGGCCTGCGCCAACCTCGGGGCCGAGCCGAACGGTTGTGTGGCCCTGGAGGACTCCGCCCACGGCATCCGTGCCGCGCAGGCGGCGGGGATGCGGGCGGTAGCCGTGCCGAGCCGGATCACCCTGCACAACAACTTCGCCACGGCTGATCTCGTGGTGGACAGCCTCAGGGACCTCTCCCTGGACCGACTCGCTTCCCTGGTGGCGCACGCTCCCCGGTAGTCTCCCCTGGTGGCTTTCCCCGAGCAACGCCTCCGCCGGCTCCGCCGCACTCCGGCCCTTCGTCGTCTGGTAGCCGAGACCCGACTGACCGTGGACGACCTCGTGGCCCCCCTCTTCGTGCGGGAGGGAATCAGCGAACCCCAGGGTATTGCCAGCCTCCCCGGAGTGGTTCAGCACACCCGGGAATCGCTGCGCCGGGAGGTTGGCGAACTGGCCGAACTCGGCGTGCCCGCTGTCATGCTGTTTGGCATACCGGCCCATAAAGATGCCGAGGGTTCCGCGGCCTGGGACCCGCAGGGGATTGTGCAACTAGCTCTCCATGACCTGCGGGCGGAGGTGGGCGACTCCGTGGTGTTGATCGCCGACCTCTGCGTCGACGAATACACCGACCACGGGCACTGCGGGATCGTCACCGATCGCGGTGACGTAGACAACGATGCCTCACTGCGTCTCTACGAGAAGGTGGCAGTGGCGCAGGCGGATGCCGGGGCGGACATCACGGCACCGTCGGGGATGATGGACGGCCAGGTGGGGGCCATCCGAGGGGCGCTCGATCGCGCCGGTCATGAACAGACCGCCATCCTGGCCTACGCCGCCAAGTACGCATCGGCGCTCTACGGGCCCTTTCGCGACGCGGTGAACGTGTCGATTGCCGATGGTGGTGACCGTCAGGGGTATCAGCAGGATCCGCGCAACCGCCGTGAGGCACAAGCGGAGATTCGCGCCGACCTCGCAGAGGGTGCCGACCTCATCATGGTGAAGCCGGCGCTGGCCTATCTTGATGTCATTGCCGCTGCTCGTGCCATCACCGACCGGCCAGTGGCGGCGTATCACGTTTCCGGGGAGTACTCCATGATCAAGGCGGCGGCGGAACGCGGCTGGATCGACGGGGAAGCGGTGGCCCTGGAGCACCTCACGGCGATCAAGCGGGCGGGCGCCGACATTATCCTCACCTACCTTGCCCGCGAGGTGGCCGAGGGGCTCCGAGATGGCTAGCGAACGCAGCAACGCCGCCCTGTTCGCGCGGGCAACGCGCGTGATCCCCGGGGGGGTCAATAGTCCGGTCCGGGCCTTTCGGAGCGTGGGGGGAACTCCCTACTTCGTGGCGCGGGCGCAAGGGGCCTACGTCTGGGATGTGGAAGGCACCCGCTACCTGGACCTCGTGCAGTCCTACGGCGCCATCATTCACGGTCATGCGCATCCGGTGATCGTGGAGGCGATCCAAAAAGCGGCGATGGATGGCACCTCCTACGGCGCCCCTACCGAAGCCGAGGTGGTGATCGCGGAAACCATCTCGGCGTGCGTCCCCTCGGTGGAGATGGTGCGTTTGGTGGCTTCGGGAACAGAAGCCACCATGTCGGCGGTGCGGGTGGCCCGTGGCTACACCGGTCGCCCCACGGTCGTGAAGTTTGCCGGCAACTATCACGGCCACGGCGACCTTCTTCTCGCCGAAGCGGGCAGTGGCCTCGCCGCCCTCGGATTACCGGGCTCGGCGGGGGTGACCGCCGCGGCAGTGGCCGACACCCGGGTGGTTCCCTATAACCAACTCCCGGAACTCGATACCGATACGGCGTGCGTCATCGTCGAGGCGGTGGCGGCCAACATGGGTCTCGTACCCGCACAGGCCGGATTCCTTCAAGCCCTCCGGACCGAATGTGACCGCGTGGGGGCGCTGTTGATCTTCGACGAGGTGATCACCGGGTTCCGGGTGGCGCGGGGAGGCGCGCAGCACACCGAGGCGGTGATACCCGACCTCACGACCTTCGGCAAGGTCATCGGCGGTGGCCTCAATATCGGGGCCTACGGCGGCCGGGCTGATGTCATGCACCAGGTCGCGCCGTTGGGTCCGGTGTACCAAGCCGGCACGTTGTCGGGAAACCCGGTGGCCACCGCCGCTGGTTTGGCCGCGCTGGGCATGCTCGATGATGCCGCCTATGCCCTCCTCCGCACGCGGGCCGAACGCTTGGCGAGCCACCTGCGGGCTGCCTTCTCCGATGCTGGCATTGCGGCCATCGTGCCCCGAGTCGACTCGCTGGTGGGGCTGTTCTTCGGCGACGAAGCCCCCACTGATTACCCGAGCGCGCAACGAACCGACACCGTCCGGTATGCCGAGTTCTTCCATCAGATGCTCTCCCGGGGGGTGGCGTTGGCGCCGGGACCTTATGAAGTCATGTTCCCCGGTCTGGCTCATAGCGACGATGACATCGACGAGATCGGTGCCATTGCCCACGCGTCGGCCGCCGCCATGGACCCGCTTGGCGGTCCGGGCCACCCTTGATGAGCACGTTTGACTCGGCGAGAGAAGCGGTGACCGCTGAACTGATCGAGCGCCACGCCATCGCCCGTGCGTTGGCGGCCGACTACACCCTGTGGAGTGATGACCCCACCGAGTTAGCCGACCGCCTGGGATGGATACCGGTGGTGGCCGAGGGGTTGGCCGCCTTGCCTGCCCTGACGGCTCGGTGTGACGCCCTGGTGGAGAACATCGACAATGTGATCGTCATGGGAATGGGTGGCTCGAGCCTGTTCCCCGAGGTGCTCGCCCGCACCTATGAGCCATCCCCGGGCCGTCCCCGTCTCTCTGTGCTCGACACCACCGATCCGGCGGCTATCGAGCGGATTGCCGACTTGTGTTCACCGGAACGAACGCTGCATCTCGCCTCGTCCAAGTCGGGGTCGACCATTGAGACCCGCAGCCATCTCGAGTGGGCCTGGGCGCGCGCCGAGGGAGCGGGTCGCTTCGCGGTTATCACCGACCCTGGTTCTGCCCTGGGTGACTTGGCGCGCCAGCGTGGCTTTGCCGAGGTCTTTGAGAACCGGCCCGACATCGGCGGCCGGTATTCGGCTCTGTCGCTCTTCGGCATCGTTCCCGGTCTGGTGATGGGGGTCGATGTGGCGGCCCTGCTGCGGGGTGGCTTGGAGGCCTTGGCCGATAGCGGCCCGGCGGTGCCCCCGGGCGAGAACCCGGCGCTGCGCATCGCTAGCGCCATCGCGGCGGGAGTGCGAGTGGGGCGCGACAAGGTGACCCTGCTGCTCGATCCCGCCGTCGAGAGCCTCGGGGGCTGGATCGAGCAGTTGCTGGCGGAGTCGCTCGGGAAGGAGGGCACCGGCGCGGTGCCCATTGTGGGAGAACCGCTGGGCCCCCCCGAGGTGTACGGCGCCGATCGGCTTTTTCTCGCCCCGGAGCCGCAGCCGGAACTGGTGGCGGCGGGTCACCCGGTGATCGTACTGCCGTCGGGACCCTCGCCGCACGACGTGGGGCACCTGGTGGTGACCATGGAGCTGGCCACGGCGTTGGTAGGGGCGGCGATCGGCGTGCAGCCCTTCGATCAGCCCAACGTGGCGGCTGCCAAAGCGGCCACCAACGCGGTGCTGGCCGAGGGGGGTGTGGCGGTGGCGGAGGAGTCGCTGGCTGACCTGCTCATGCTGGTGCAACCGGGCGACCACCTCGTGCTCCAGGTTTTCGGGGATCCCGGCGGTGACGATGCGGCGTTGCTGGAGGTCACCCGCCTGGTGCTACGCGATCGTCTTCGGGTGGCGGTAAGTCTTGGGTTTGGGCCCCGATTCCTGCATTCCACGGGCCAGTTGCACAAGGGGGGCCCGGCGGCGATTGTGTGTGTGCAGGCGGTGTCGGTCGATCGCCAGGAGATTCCGATCCCTGGACAAGACTTCGGATTCGGACATCTGAAACATGCCCAGGCCGCCGGTGATTTACGAACATTGCGTGGGGCTGGCCTCCGCGCCGGTCGAGTGTCTTGGCGCGAACTAGTGGAGGTGGCGTTGTGAAGTTGGGCATGGTCGGGCTCGGGAAGATGGGCGCAAATATGGCTGAGCGCCTGCGTCAAAATGGGCATGAGGTGGTGGGATTCGACCCCTTCAGTGAGGCCTCGTCGGTCGCGACGCTGGAGGAGTTGGTAGCCGCTCTCCCCTCGCCGCGGATGGTGTGGGTGATGGTGCCGGCCGGGGATCCCACCGAGGAGACCGTCACGGCCCTGGCGGGCTTGCTCGCACCCGACGACGTGGTGATCGAAGGGGGTAACTCCAATTGGCGTGACAGCACCCGCCGCGCCGCCGCGCTCGCCGAACATGGAGTGGGTTTCATCGACTCGGGTACGAGCGGCGGGGTGTGGGGTCTGACCGAGGGGTACTGCCTTATGGTGGGGGGCACGCCCGCCCATGTGGCGGTGGCGCAGCCTATTTTCGATGCGCTGGCGCCGGTTGGCGGGTTTGTGCACACCGGCCCTGCGGGCACGGGTCATTTCACCAAGATGGTGCACAACGGTATCGAGTACGGCCTGATGCAGGCCTATGCCGAGGGCTACGAACTGTTGGTTCGATCGGGCCTCGATATTGATGTCACCGGCGCGCTCAGCGCTTGGCGGCAGGGGAGCGTGGTCCGCTCCTGGCTCCTTGAGTTGTTGGTGCGGGCCCTTGAGCAGCGACCGGGACTGGAAGGCCTGGAAGGGATTGCGCAGGATTCCGGTGAGGGTCGCTGGACGGTGCAAGAAGCCATCGAACGTCGGGTGGCCACACCGGTGATCAGCGCGGCGCTCAATGCCCGCTTCGTGAGTCAGGACGACAATCGCATCGCCATGCGGGCGATCGCCGCCCTGCGCGAGCAGTTCGGCGGACACGCCGTTAGTACCGACGGGTCCCCCGGCGGGGGAACTCAGTGACCGCTGCACCGGTCGCTTCTGACGTGTTGGTGCTCTTCGGGGCCACCGGGGACCTGGCCCGGAAGAAAATCTTTCCGGCCCTCTACGAGATGGCCAAAGCCGAGGACTTCTCCGTGCCGGTCGTGGGTTTCGCTTTTTCCGACGGCGGCGACGAGACGATGATCGGCTTCGCACGCGAGGCTATCGAGGCCCAGGGTGCGGTGGATGAACGGGTCTGGGAACGTCTGGCCCCCCGGCTGCATTATGTGCAGGGCGATTACCGGGACTCAGCGTCGTTCGGGGCTTTGGCGGCCCGTCTCTCCGACCTTGGTTCGCAGCATCCGATGTTCTACCTCGCCGTCCCTCCGGAACTGTTCGGTAGCGTGGTGTTGGGCCTTGAGCACCATGACATGACCGGCGGAGCCCGGGTGGTGTTGGAGAAGCCGTTCGGTCGCGATCGAGCCTCGTCCCAAGAGCTCAACGAGATTCTGGGACGCGGGTTCGCCGAGGGCGACGTGTTCCGGATCGATCACTTTCTCGGCAAGGAGGCCGTGGAGAACCTCCTGGTGTTTCGTTTCGCCAACTCGATGCTCGAGCCGATCTGGAACCGGAGCTACATCTCAAACATTCAGATCACCATGGCGGAATCGTTTGGTGTGGAGGGTCGTCACGCCTTCTACGAATCGGTCGGGGCATTGCGCGATGTCGTGCAGAACCATCTCCTGCAGATTGTGGCCCTGCTGGCCATGGACCCTCCGCTGGGGGCGGATGCGGGCGCGCTCAGTGACGAGCGCAATCGACTGTTCCGCCAAATCCGTACGGTCGAACCCGACGACGTCGTGCGCGGGCAGTACCGCGGTTACGCCGATGAGGTGGGGGCCACCGTGGGCTCCGACGTGGAGACGTTCGTGGCCCTGCGCCTCGAGATTGATTCGTGGCGCTGGGCTGGGGTCCCTTGGCTTATCCGCACGGGCAAGCACCTCCCGGTCACAGCCACCGAGGCCGTCGTCGAGTTCAAGGCCCCGCCGCGACTGCTCTTCACGCCCGAGGACTCCCAACAACCGGATCCCAATCGGATCCGGTTCCGCCTCGACCAGAACGACAGTGTGCTGATTCACCTGCAGACCAAGGCTCCGGGCGACGAACTCGCCAGTCGGGCCCTGGATTTGGCGGTGAACTTCGAGGATGTCTTCGGCCACCGCGAAGAGGCCTACCAGCGGCTCCTCGAGGATGCCCTCGTCGGTGATGGGCGGCGGTTTGGGCGGGCCGACGCGCTCGATGAGCAATGGCGAATCTTCGAGAAGGTGATCGCCGCCCCCCGGCCCGTGAGCCTCTACCACCAGGGCACGTGGGGGGCCGGACCCGCTGACACGCTGGCGGCCGACGTCGGCGGCTGGCATGAGCCGAGGTAGGTCCACCACACTGGCGTCATGCTGAGTTCCTTAGCGGCTATTCCCTACACCACGTTCCCCACGATCGCGTTGGGGCCCGTCTCCCTGCGCACCTTCGGGTTGGCGGTGGCGGCGGGGGTGGTCATCGGTTCGTTTTTCGCCGCTCGCTACGGCGAGGAGTACGCCATTCCCCGCGACGTTACCTACTCGCTGGCGATCCGCATGGTGGTCGCCGGTGTCATCGGTGCCCGGATCACCTGGGTGCTCACGCATCTCGATCAGGTGAATTCACCGCTCGATGCGGTGGCGATTTGGCAAGGTGGTTTGCAGTTCTCAGGGGGCTTCGTCCTGGCCGTCATTGCCGGGTACCCGATCTTCAGCCGATGGAATCGGCTCACGCGTTGGAACAGTCTCGATGGATGTGCCTACGGACTCGCCGCCGGGATCGGCATCGGCCGTATCGGCTGTTACGCCGTCGGTGAGCATTTTGGCCGGATCACCACGTTCCCGTTGGCGGTGCGCTTCGACGGCGGCAGCCCGCGCGAGACTGCGCTGGGGGACATTCCCCTGGAGCCGGGTCTCGTTTTTCACCAAACGTCGCTCTATGAACTGCTCTCCATGATCGTGTTGTTCGCGATCTTGACCTGGCTTCTCTATCTCCGGAAGGAGCGCGTCGGCCCGGGAACGGCGATGGCGGTCTTTTGCGGCTTCTACGGCGTGAGCCGATTCGCCCTCGACTCACTGCGGGTGAACGATGCTCTCACCTTCGGGTTCACCGGGGCGCAGTGGCTCTGTCTCGTGCTGATGCCGGTGAGCATCTGGATTTGGTTCTGGGTACGAAAGGCGCTGGCGCAGGATGTGCGGGATGGCATGACGTCGGGCATCGCCGCCGATGCTCCCCTCGCCACGCCGACGGAGACTCCCTAGGCATACCACTCTACGTGCTTGTCCTTGTGCAGAGGGTCATGATGGCCGTACCTTTCCCCGTATGATTGGCGAACGGAGGGGTGTGATTCGTCGACGCGCCGCGTCGCTGCTGTCCCCGTTGTCGATCCCCGCCTTCCGCCGCCTCTGGTCCGCCGACATCATCTCGCTGCTTGGTGATTGGGTGGGCCGACTCGCTCTCACGGTGTTGGTCTATGAGCGCACCCAATCATCGGCGTGGGCGGCGGCGGTCACGGCCGTATCGCTGGCTGGGTTCGTGGGCATTGGGCAGGTCTTGGCCACCCTCGCCGATCGCTTTGGGCGGATCACCGTGATGGTGGTCAGTGATGTCCTGCGAGCGGCGTTGTTTGCCGCAATGCTTATCTCGATGCCGGTGGGGGCGTTGCTTGTCCTGGCGTTTTTGGCCGGTCTGGCCACCCCGCCGTTCGAGGCTGCCCGTGCCGCCGCCATGCCCGATCTCGTTCCCGAGAATCGCTATGGCAACGCCTTGGCCCTGGCGGGGATTTCCGTGCAGACCTCGCTCGTGGTGGGAACCGCGTTGGGGGGTGTGCTGCTGGCGGTGTTCGATGCCCGTGCCGTACTGCTTCTCAACTCGATCAGTTTTCTCGTGTCCGCGATCATCGTGTTCGGATTGCGCCGCACCGCCGCCGGTCGTCCGGCCGCTGAGCGCGTCAGCGTGGGCGGGTCGCTACGGCAGGGCGGCTCGGCGTTGTTCCACGACCGGATGGTC
The DNA here is from genome assembly GCA_009886035.1 of Actinomycetota bacterium. Lineage (GTDB taxonomy): Bacteria > Actinomycetota > Acidimicrobiia > Acidimicrobiales > VFJN01 > VFJN01. Next base: position 15,093 of record VFJN01000180.1, on the reverse strand, counting down.
CGGCGAGCCCTCAGCATCGTGTGTGTGGCGGGCGCCGCCGGAACCGTGGTGGAGGCGCTCATCGTGCCCTACGCGCTGTCCAACGATCTCTCCCCTCATCTCCTGGGCCTCCTCGCCGCGTTGGTGCCCGTCGGTACGTTGTTCGGAACGGCGTTGGTGGCGACGGGAGTTCGATCGGATTCCTCGTTGTTGCGCAATGCCGCCCGCTGTTGCGTGGCGGCGGCCGGGGTGGCGGCTCCGTTGTTCTGGCTGGGGGCGGGGGGCCCGCTGGCGTTCGCGGCCTTCCTGGTAACCGGGGGGATCTTCGCAGTGTCGATTCCGTCCAACACGGTGATCGGATTGCGTCTCGAACGCGACTGTCGCGCCTCAGCCATGGGGATCGCGGTGGGGCTCCTGATGGGTTCGCAGGCGCTGGGTGCGGCGCTGGGAGGATTGTCGGCCAGTGTCGTAGGCGAATCCGAGACCATGGCGGGAGCCCTCGGGTTGGCCACCATCTTTGGGCTGTGGGCGCTGATCACCACCCCCAGCGATGCGAAGCACCTGGTGCGGCGGCGCCCAAAAGCGGCCGCACCCTCGCGGGTGATCGACCTGTCGGCGCTCGATGAGGTTGCCGCCGCCGCCCCCGGTCCATCCGTCATGGCCTCGACGCGCTAACCGAATCCTCCCCCTTCGCGGGCGGGGCCTTTTTTAGAGTTGGGGGCGTGAGCCGTCGCCCAGTGACGGTGAATGCGCCGAACCTTCCGGGGTTAGGCGGGGATGCGCTCTGGAGCGATGCGGGCAATCCGGGCGACGGCCTTGTAGGCCAACTCGGCGGGGCCGAGTTCGTCGGGGCGCAGGAGGTTGGCCATGATGCGCAGCACCCATTCCATGAGCGACTGTGACTGCACCCCCACCCGGGTGAGTTGCTGCATGAGTTCGGGCTGTCCGATCACGATGGCGAAGGCACGGGCGACCCGGAAGTAGAGGCCGTACTCCTCCTCGAGCAGATCGGGATAGCGCGACAACGGCATCGCTGAGCCGGTCTCGAGAGCTTCCACGAGCAGGCCGGCCGCCATCCGCCCGGTCTCGTAGGCGTAGTCGATGCCTTCACCGTTGAACGGGTTGATGGAACCAGCAGCATCACCGATGGCGATCCAGGTCGGTCCGCTCTTCGGGTTGATCGATCCCGCCATGGGCAGACGGCCGCCGGTGGCCTCGCCGAGCATGGCTTCGGGGTCGATGCCCCAGTGCTCCGGGGCGGTGGCGGCCCATTCTTTCATCAGGTAGGAGGTGTTGATGTCCCGCCAGCCGCGGAAGGTGGACAGCAACCCGATGCCCACGTTGATGGTGCCGTCGCCGCAGGGAAAGATCCAGCCGTAGCCGGGCATGGCATCGCCGTTGCGATCGCGCACATCGAGGGCCGACTCGATCCAGGGTTCGTCGTGCATCGGGCTTTCGAAGTAGCCCCGGATGGCCATGCCCTGGGGAAGACGTTTGTCGCGCTGGTTGCCGAGGGCCCGTCCGAATCGCGACAGGGAACCGTCGGCGATCACCACGTAGCGGGCGTGGATCTCGCGTTCCTCGCCGGTTTCTTTGTCTTTCACGACGGCGCCTGCCAGTAGCCCGTCCCGCAGAATGGGTCGGAGGGCTTCGGTGGCCTGCAGCAGCGTGGCGCCTCGCGTCACTGCTTCGGCGGCCACCATGGTGTCGAGATCGCGGCGGCGAACCACATAGCCGTAGCTCGGGTGCACCGGATGTTGCGGCCACGGCATCTCGAGCGTCTTGCCGTGGGCGATACAGCGCAGGCCGTCGTAGCGGTGGTGGTTGGCGGCCACCTGCTCCTCGAGCCCCATGGCTTGGATCTGCGTGACCGCCCGAGGGGTGAGGCCATCGCCACAGGTCTTTTCGCGCGGGAAGGTTTTCTTCTCCACGATCACCACGTCACGGTTGGCGCGGGCCAGCCAATGTCCGGCGGCGGCACCGGCGGGGCCACCGCCGATGATGAGGACGTCGTGGCGGTGCGGGGTGGTCACGTCTTCAGTCTGCCGGGCGAAAGGGTCGATGCCACCGGGGCGGGTCAGCCCGCAGCGAGGTTGGCTTCGTCGACCGCCACCGTGGTGGAGACCTCACCGAGGCCAGCATCGGCGAAGGTGGTCATGCCGTCGGCGATTTCCACCAGGAGGGCATATTCCTCGCTCAGTGGGTCGAGACCACCAAACTCGGTGCGCTCATAGAGGATGACCTGCGCCAGTTCCTGATCGTTCAAGTCGGGGTAGGCGGGCATGCCGCCTTTCTTCGGTTTGTCGGTGTTGCCGTAGGTGGTGCCAGGCCAACCGGCTGAGCCGAGGCGTACCCACATCATCTGGTCGAGTGGGTCGACCCACGTTTCCCGTACCCCGGCGAAGGCGGGACCGATGCCGCCGCCGCCGTCGGCCCCGTGACAGCCACTGCAGCCTTGGGTGGCGTAGAGCTCGCCGCCAAGCACCATGGGGTCGCTCTCACCCGCCGGAGGGGGTTCCAGGGTGCCTTGATACACGTACGCCCACAATGGCAGGGCGGCGAGTACCGGGATGGCCCAGATCGGAATCTTCCGCCGGTGCCGTGCCGCGGTGACCTCGGGACGCTCGGGCTTGGGGGGCTCGGGGGCCACGTCGATCGCCGCCGCGACCGGCGGCGCCACCGCGGCGGGGGCGACTGTTTCCACGGCTTGTCCAACCGGGGGCGCGGCATCGGTGGATCCGGCGTCGCCATCCAGGGCGGCACGGCGCTCTTGGGAGCGCTTGAGAAGGTGATCGGGGATCTCGGTCACGCGGGTGGGTCCTCCGCAGGCGGGGGGGTATCGAGGGCCGAACCTAGGCGCGTTCTCTGCTCCACTCCAAGCCAAGCGCAGCGGCGGTTGCCCCGAGTGGCGCGATGTGCTCGCCGTCGGGTCATCGTGCTAGACCGAAGGAGTCCTTCCGGAGTGCTCGGTGTGCTGCCGGACCCAATGTGAACAATTTCACGAGGGAGTCGCTGCGAGTGGTTGCGTTTGCCACAGCTGTGATCGTCGCCTTACTGGGCGATCTTGCCGTAGTCCGATACAGCAAGCGCCGCGCCCCCGGTCGCTACCTCACGTGGGGCGAAGCTATGGCCGCCGCCGTCTTCGCCTTTATTCTCTTCAACCTTTGGTATGGCGTGATCCCCCATCAGTGGATCACCTTGGCCGACAAGGAGTGGGGCTGGCGCACCGATCGGCTCGTGTACGGCCCGGCCAACATCTTCGAACCCAACCGATTCCTCCCCATCACGATCGACTATCAGGTGATCCGAGATCTGGTGGTGGCGGGTATCTACGGCGTGGCGCTCACCCTGCACGTGTATCACTGGGCCCAGTGGCAAAACCGGGCCAAGCCCAAGGCTGAGGTCGTTGCGACCACGGCCTACGGACGCCCGTTGGCGAGGAAGAGCTAGCGCTGCCATGGCCCGCACCGATGCCAACCCGCCGATGCCGGAGTTCCGAGACGACTACGTCCTGCAGGAAGTAGATGCTGCATGGTTGGGCAAGGCCGTCAAGCCCAAGCAGTTCATCCATATCGATCAGTCCGAGTGCATCCTCTGCGAGGGGTGCGTCGACATCTGCCCGTGGAAGTGCATCCACATGGTCACCACCGACGCGGTGGATGAAGCGATCGGTGTCGATCAGCCCGGGATGGACCCGAGCGATCAGGTGGTGTTTCTCATCGACGACGACGTGTGCACCCGCTGTGCGCTCTGTGTGGATCGGTGTCCCACGGGCGTTATCATCATGGGAAAGATCAGCGACCCCGATCCCGGAGGCGACTTTCATCAGCGCACCAACACCCATGGCTATGGCTATGGCATGAGGCTGGGGTAGGAAGGAAAACGTGTCAGACACCATGAACGACAAGCGAGGCGCCGAGCGGGCGATCGAGTCGCTGAAGAAACTCCCGGACAACGTGCAAGCGAGCCAGGCCTGGAACTCGATCTTCCGTCCCGGCTCGATCTTCCGGAACGGGTACACCGACTCCCCCCGGAACCGCTCTTATGTGATCATGAACTCGGTGCTGTACCACCTGCACCCGGTGAAGGTGAAGCGCCACGCGGTGAAGGTGAGCTACACGCTCTGCCTCGGTGGCCTCTCGTTCTTCCTTTTCATCCATCTCACGATCACCGGCATCTTCCTGATGTTCTTCTACCGACCCACGGCGGTCTCGGCGTGGTCGGATATCTACACTCTGCAGACCTCAGTCACCTTTGGTTTGCTCGTGCGGAACATGCACCGTTGGGGCGCTCACCTCATGGTGCTGGCGGTCTTTCTCCACATGGCTCGCGTCTTCTATCACGGGGCCTACAAGCCGCCGCGCGAGTTCAACTGGGTGATCGGCGTCGTCCTGTTGTTGCTCACCCTGCTGCTGTCCTTCACCGGGTACCTCCTGCCGTGGGATCAGCTGGCGCTGTGGGCGGTGACGGTGGGCACGAACATGATGGGCTACACCCCCGTGTTCGGGAACCAAGTGCGCTTTGTGCTCCTCGGTGGAGCCGAGATCGGCACTGACACCCTGCTGCGCTGGTACGTGTTGCACGTTCTGTTGCTCCCGTTCGTGATCGTGATCTTTATGGCGGTTCACTTCTGGCGGGTGCGCAAAGACGGCGGAATCTCAGGACCTTTGTGATGAAAGGGGCCGACACCGATGGCTGAAATACCTGAACACCTCCGCAAACGAGCCGAAGAAGCGCGGGCCAAGGCGGCCGCCGCCAGTGGAAGCGCCGAAGCCACCCCCGACGCGTCCGCCACCGAGGCGGAGAGCAAGATCCCCGCTCACCTCCTCCAGCGGTCCAAGGCCGCCAAAGCCAAGACCGAGGGCGCTACCCCGGAATCGACGGCGGTGGCAACCGCCGGCGCGGGCGTGGCCACCGCCACGGCATCGTCTCCGCTTCCGGTGGTCACCGGTCCGGGCGGTCACACCCAGCGCCTGCTCACGGTGGTCAAGTCGGGATCGATCCAGGATGTGAAGGCCATCCCGCAGGACAAGGTCCATGTATGGCCCCACCTCCTGGTGGTCGAGTTCGTCGCGGCCCTTTCTGCCACGGCCTTCCTGCTCATCTTCGCCGTCTTCGTCAACGCCCCGCTGTTGGAGTTGGCCAACGTCAACCAAACCCCGAACCCCTCCAAGGCCCCCTGGTACTTCCTCGGGTTGCAGGAATTGCTCAAGTGGTTCCATCCGATGGTGGCGGGGGTGCTGCTTCCCGGGATGGCGATCGTCGGCCTGATCTTGTCGCCTTACATCGACCGCAATCCGAGCAACAAACCCGAGAACCGAAAGTTCGCTATCTCGTTGTTCACGATGTTCCTGATGTACTGGGCGGTGCTGGTCATGATGGGCACGTTCTTCCGAGGCCCTGGCTTCAACTTCATTTTCCCCTGGAACGCCGGACTGTTCGTGGAGCTCTGAGACGACTATGCAAACCACCACCGCACTACTGATTGCCATTCCGGTGCTTGTGCTGTTAGCAGGGGTGTTGTTGTTCGCCAGTGCTCGTCGTCGCGATACCGGCGAAGCCATCGGAGCACTGGCTCGGGAAACTCGCCGACGCGATCGTGGTGCCGTTGCGCTCACGAGCGACAACGCCGCCCCGGTCACCGGCAAAGAGGTTGAGCGAGCCTCGGTCGTAGAGCGCGAAGAAGCATCGCGGGCGTTGGCCACCGTTGGCGCCAAGGCCCCGGTGGCCTGGGTGCCGCCGGATCCTGAGGCGCTCGACATCAGTCGACGGCAGTTTTTCAACCGGGGCATCGTTACGTTCTTTGGCCTCGGGCTGGCGGGCTTTGGAGCGGGTGCCCTGGCGTTCCTTTGGCCGCAGCTGGGGGTGGGTTTTGGATCGGTGATCGGCATCGGGAGCACCGCCAGTGTGGATACCAAGATTGCCGAGGGCGCCGGCTTCGCCTATTTCCCCGAAGGCCGCATGTGGGTAACGAAGTACCCCGCCGCTGCGCTCCCAGCCGCTCGTTTGGTCTATAAGCAAGAACTACCGGGCATGGAAGCCGGCTACACGGCGCTCTACCAAAAGTGCGTGCATCTTGGCTGCCGTGTTCCGGAGTGCAAGACCTCCCAGTGGTTCGAGTGCCAGTGCCATGGCTCGCAGTACAACCGCGCTGGGGAGAAGAAGGGCGGTCCCGCCCCACGCGGTCTCGACCGCTTCCCGCTGACGGTCAGCAATGGAAACATCAACGTGGACACGAGCATCGTGATCATTGGCCCGGCGATCGGCGTCAACACGACCGGCCAAGAGGCCGAGGGCCCGCACTGCGTGGGTAGCGCAGAGAAAGAATGACGCCATGATCGCCGTCCTCCCTTCGCTGTTGGCCGCTAGCACCGTGAAGTCCGTCGGTGCGGTGGTGGCCGTGCTTACCCTCATCGGCTTTGTGGTGTACGTAGTCGTCAATATCCGCTCCGGTCGTGACGAGATCGGTTCCGAGATCGAACTCGCACCCAATCGCAAGCCCTATTACCCCGATGAGGTTCTCGAGGGCCCCCGCCTCACTCGGGCCCTGAGCACGGGTTTGGTCCTGCTGGCGATCTCAGCGCTCGGCCTTCCGCTCTACTGGCTCAACGAGCCTTCTCGTCAAGACGGCGCCATCGCTCAGTTCGATGCCACCTTCGTGGAGCGAGGCAGCCTTCTGTTCGCCCCTACGGCCGACGGCGGGTACAACTGTGCGGGCTGTCACGGTCCGGGCGGAACCGGTGGAGTGGCACCGCCGTTCACCCTCACCGGCGCGGAGGGACAGTTTGTGGCCGCCGTCACCTGGAAAGCCCCCGCCATCAACACGGTGCTGCTTCGCTTTAGCGAGGAAGAGGTGCGGGACGTTCTCGTGTACGGCCGTCCGGGTAGCCCGATGCCCGCCTGGGGGGCCCTCGGCGGCGGACCGCTCACCAGTCAGCAGATCGATGAGCTGATTGCCTATCTCGGGTCTATTCAACTCACCTCTACCGAGGCCAAGACGCAGTCGGAAGAGGCGCTGCGGGTTCAGCTGGGCCTTGAGCCCGGTGCGTTGATCGATTACACGGACCCGGCGGTGGGCAAGGCGATCTTCAACCTGGGCCTAGCGACCGGCACTGCCGGGGGTTCCTACTCCTGTGCCCGCTGCCATACCAAGGGGGCGTCGTACCGCGATGGTGACGTATCGCCGGCCAACGCCGACCTCAGCAACTACATCGACTTCACGGACGGTTCCGGGGCCAACGGGTTCGCCCTCACCTCGGGCTTGGTGCCGCGCCAGTTCCTCACGCTCGATGCCCTTATCCAGTTTTTGCGGTCTGGCTCCAAGTACGGCGTGCTCTACGGGCAGCGCGGGGTCGGGAGTGGTCGTATGCCGGGTCTCGGCGACAACCCGAATACCCCCGAAGCCGACGATGGCATGTTCACCGACGGGATGCTGCGGGCGGCGGCGTGTTACGAATCCAGCCTTGAAGGCGATGTACCGCCGTTGGGTTGCAAGGGCAGCCTGCCCATCCCGCCCGCCCCTCAATCGGGCACTCTGACCATGACCGGAGAGCGCTGAGCAATGCTGCTGCACACGATCGCCGGCATTGCCTGGGACCCGCAGCTTCGGGGATTCCTGGCGGTGGGCGTGGGGGTGGTCGTTCTGTTGGGATCGACCGTCCTGCTCCTCGCGACCAATCTCGGATCGCGGCTGGGGTTCCTCCTAGCGGCGTCGGCCTTCTTCGGCTGGTGCGCCCTCATGGGTGTGACCTGGTGGCTCTACGGCACCATCGGCATGATCGGGGAGGCCCCGAGTTGGGTGGTCACCGAGGTGGTCTACAGCAGTGGGGCCACCGACGACTCCGGCCTCCTCGACGCTGATCTTGAGTTGGCCCAAGTACTCGACACCTCGAGGATGCCGGCCGTGGATGATCTGAGTGAACTGGATCCTGCGGCTCTGTCGGCGGTGAAGAGCGAGGTGGAACCCAGCCTGTCGGGATGGGTGATCCTCCCGGAGTCCAACCAGAGTTTCGGCGAGGCCAAGGCCACGGTGGATGAGTATTTCGTGGAGAACAACAACGTGGAACTCGGGCTCAGCTCGGCAGCCGATTACGTCTCCGTCTACTCCTTCGAGCGCGGCGGCAAGACTGAGCTGCCGGCGAATCCCACCCGTCTCGACCGCCTGGGCCTGAGACTGAAAACAACCTTCTGGCAGATCAGAAACCCCCCTCGCTACGCGTTGATCCAGGTGCGGCCGGTGGTGCCGGCGGAGCTGGTGCCCGGCGAAGCACCCCCACGACCGGAGGCCGACCTCACCCAACCGGTGGTGTCGGTAATCATGAAGCGCGATCTCGGCGATGTCCGCTTCCCCGGCGCCATGCTCACGTTGTTCTCCGGCATCATGTTTGGTGTGACGGTGAGCATGCTGCATCGACGCGACCTTCGATCGGCCGCCGCCCGGGGCGTATCCTTGGCCATTCCGGAGGGCTGAGGGGACCATGGGCCAGTACCTGCCGGTGTTCATGCTCGCGGTGTTGGCGATTCTCTTCGCTGCCATCAGTAGGGTCGCCTCCCAACTCCTCGCCCCCAGTGCCACCACGGTGGCCAAGCGTTCGCCGTATGAGTGCGGCATCGTGCCCGGTCGGGAAACCCTCGAACGGTTCCCGGTGCGGTTTTATCTCATCGCCATGATCTTCATCGTGTTCGATATCGAGATCATTTTCCTCTACCCCTGGGCCGTCATCTACCGAAATCTCGGGGCGGGTGGGCTCTTCGAGGTGCTGGTGTTCACCCTTTCGGTGCTGGTTTCGTTCGTCTACCTGCTCAGCAACGGCGCTCTGGATTGGGGCCCGGCCAAGCAGTCGCGGGTGCTGTCGCCGATGGTCTCGGCCGACCGCACCACGCTCACCACCGTCCGTCGGGTGGGTCTCGATGGCCGCCCCGACGGCGATGTCAACCATGACGAGGAAGCCGCCTGATGCAGTGGGACGTAAGTAAGGGCCTGGAAGGGCTGGATCACAACTTCATCACCGGCAAACTCGAAGACGTTGTCAAGTGGGCCCGCCGCATGTCGGTGATGCCCGCCACCTTCGGTTTGGCCTGCTGCGCCATCGAGATGATGGGAACCGGGGGAGCTCACTACGACATCTCCCGTTTCGGCATGGAGACCTTTCGGGCGTCGCCCCGTCAGGCCGATCTCATGATCGTGGCTGGCCGTGTGAGCCAGAAGATGGCCCCGGTGCTCCGCCAGATCTACGACCAGATGATGGAGCCGAAATGGGTCATCAGCATGGGGGTCTGTGCCAGCAGCGGCGGCATGTTCAACAACTACGCCATCGTGCAAGGCGTAGACCAGATCGTGCCGGTCGACGTTTATGCCCCCGGCTGTCCGCCTGGTCCGGAGACGTTGATCCATGCGATCAACACGTTGCACGAAAAGATCCGCGACGGTGAACTCACGCGGCGGCGCCCGGGAACCGGCTTGGGGATCAGTGTGGAGCAGCGTGATGGTCAACCGGAGCCACAAGCGGTTTCACTGAGCGCGAGGAACTGACCGTGAGCGACGACACCGTCGTCGAGCCCGGCCCCGAGGCCGAGGCTGCGCCGGAGCCACCCCGCCGGCATGGCGCGCTCGTAACCCAGCACCACGGTGACACCGTTCTCCACGCCTCTCGGGCCGACCTAGCCACCATCGTGCGTCTCCTGCGAGACGAGGATGGTTTCAACATGTGTCTCGACGTCACCGCCGTGGACTACCTCACCTATGAACCGGATCGTGCTTTGCCTCCCGGGGTCACCCCGGAGCGCTTCGAGGTGGTCGTCACCTTGATGTCCCACTCGGAGCGGGTGCGCCTTCGTTTGCGGGTGCAGGTGCCCGAGGACAACCCCACCTGTCCTTCGCTGTTTGATGTGCACCCGGGCACGGAGGCCAGCGAGCGCGAGGTGTTCGACCTCTTCGGCGTGATTTTTGAAGGCCACCCCGACCTCACCCGTATTTTGATGCCGGAAGATTGGGATGGCCACCCGCTCCGCAAGGATCACGCTATGGGTCGCATCCCCGTGCAGTTCAAAGGCGCCGACCGCCAGGACGCCGGCTGATGACCACCGTGGAGCCGCGTCGCTCGGGGATAGAAACCTCCGAGGGAGCCCAGGAGATGACCGGCCGATCCTCCGCCGGGGCGGAGGAATTGCTCCGCCAGTTGGGGGCGACGCTGCGACTTTCGGAGTCTGAGGCAGCCGAACTGGTGAACGAGGGGCCCTCTGAAGATCAGACAATGATCATCAACATGGGTCCGCAGCACCCCTCTACGCACGGGGTGTTGCGCCTCATGTTGGAACTCGAGGGGGAAACGGTGCTGCGCACCAAGCCGATCGTGGGCTACCTGCACACCGGTATGGAGAAGACGGGCGAAGATCTCACCTATCTCCAGGGCGCCACCAACGTCACCCGCATGGATTACGCGGCCCCGTTGTTCAGTGAGTTGGCTTTCGCGCTCACCACCGAGAAACTCCTGGGCATCGCCGAGGACATCCCGCCGCGAGCACAGTGGATTCGGATGCTGCTCACCGAGTTGAACCGGATGACCTCGCACTTGCTCTTCCTGGCCACCAACGGCATGGATATGGGCGCGGTCTCGATGATGCTCTACGGCTGGCGTGATCGGGAGGAGGGACTCCGCACGCTCGAAATGATCACGGGCCTGCGCATGAACCACAACTACATACGCCCCGGCGGGGTGGCGGCGGATCTCCCCGATGGGTGGCGCGATCAGGTACTCAAGTTCCTCGATGGCGTGCCGCCGAGCCTCGCCGAGTACGACGTGTTGCTCACGGGCCAGCCGATCTATCGCGAGCGCCTGCAGGGGGTGGGCATCATCACGGCCGAGGAGGCCATCGCCTTGGGGGCCACTGGCCCCATCCTGCGCTCCACGGGGGTCCCTTGGGACCTCCGCCGCGATCTTCCGTACCTGCACTACGACGAGGTTGATTTCGATGTGGTGGTGGGTAGTTATGGCGACTGTTTCGATCGCTACGCCATCCGCATCAACGAGGTTCGGGAGTCGATCAAGATCATTCGGCAGATTCTCGACCAACTACCCCGCGGCGACTACCGGATTCAGGACAAGAAAGTAACCCCGCCACCGCGCGCCCGGATCGACGAGTCGATGGAAGCGCTCATCCACCACTTCAAGATCTTCACCGAGGGCTTCAAGGTGCCGGAAGGCGAGGCCTACGCTGCCGTTGAGTCGCCGCGCGGCGAACTGGGTTGCTACATCGTCGCTGACGGCACCTCAAAGCCCTACCGGATGCACATCCGCGGTCCGAGTTTCGCGAACCTGCAGACCCTCCCGCACATGATGCGGGGGGGCCTGATCGCCGATGCGGTGGCCGTGATTTCCAGCGTGGACCCGATTATGGGTGAGATCGACCGCTAACGCCTGCGCCGCTTCTGTGCCTCGTGGTATCCCTCAGTTCGGCCTCGGTGTTGGTGGGCCACTACGTTGCACAAAGCATCCCCCGACCCTCAGGGTCTCCCCTATACGGACTTGTGCAAGGATTCACAAAGATGCCCCGGTTCACCGCCGACAACACAATCCTGGCGCATGAGATCATCACCCGATACCCGCGCCCGAAATCGGCCCTCATCCCCCTCCTGCACCTGGCCCAGGAGCAGGACGGCTACGTGGCCGACGACGCCATGGAGCACATTGCCGAACTGATCGGAGTCACCGCCGCCGAGGTGTTGGGCACCTGTTCCTTCTACGAAATGTTCAAACTGGCGCCGGTGGGGGAGTACCTCGTAAACGTGTGCACGAACATCTCCTGCCTGCTGGTGGGCGGTGAGGAGTTGCTGCACCACATCGAAACTCGCCTCGGCATCAAGTCCGGTCATACGACCGAAGACGGCAAGTTCACCGTCGAGGATGTGGAGTGCATCGCTGCCTGCACGGAGGCCCCGTGCCTTCAAGTGAACTACCGCTACTTCTCCCGGGTCACCCCCGAGGCGGCCGATGCCCTCATCGACGATCTGCTCCACGATCGGCGCTTGGACGAGATTCCCAAGCACGGCGTATTGGCCCGTACCCGCCAGCAGATTCCGGCCGCCACGCGGGCTGGCAATGCGGTGCCGGGCGAGGCGGAAGAACCCGTGTGGATCCGTCGTGCCCGAGCGGAGGTGAGCCCGTGACTGTCTCCGACGCCCCCCCCATTGTGTCCACCCGATTCGCCCTGGACAACGGGCACACCCTCACTGGCTATCTCGCCACCGGTGGCTATGAAGGCCTGCGGGCCGCGCTGGCTATCTCGCCCACCGCGGTGGGCGAGGAAGTGAAGGCGGCGAGCCTCTTGGGCCGCGGCGGAGCCGGCTTTCCCGCCGGCACCAAATGGGGTTTCTGCCCGCCGGGAGTGTGGCCTCGTTACTTGGTGGTGAACGGCGACGAGTCGGAGCCGGGTACCTACAAGGACCGCCTCCTTATGGAGAAGGATCCGCACCAACTCATCGAGGGCGTGCTGATCGCCTCGTATGCCATTGGGGCCGCCCAGGCTTTTCTCTACGTCCGCGGTGAGATGGCGTTGGCCCAGGAGCGCATCGCTCAGGCCTTGAACGATGCCTACGCGGCGGGCTACATCGGGAAGAACATCCTCGGTACCGATTTTTCACTCGATGTGGTGCTCCACTGGGGGGCCGGCGCCTACATCGTGGGCGAGGAGACGGCGCTCATCGAGTCGCTCGAGGGCAACCGCGGGATGCCCCGCCTCAAACCGCCCTTTTTCCCAGCCGCTAAGGGCCTCTACCTGCAGCCCACCGTGGTGAACAACGTAGAAACTCTGGCCAATCTCCCCTGGATCATGACGAACGGAGGCGCTCGGTTTGCCGAACTCGGCGCCGAGACCAGCCGCGGCATGCGCCTCTTCGCGGTGTCGGGTCACGTAGTGAAGCCCGGTGTGTACGAGGTGGAGTTTGGCGTTACGACGTTTCGTGATCTCATCTTCGATCCTGCCTACGGCGGTGGCCTCGGCGACGGCCGATCCCTGAAGGCTTTCATTCCTGGGGGTGCGTCGGCCCCCTGGTTCTACGACGAGCACCTCGACCTCCCTCTGGAAGCCGGCGCAGTAGGCGCGGCCGGTTCGATGCTCGGTTCGGGTGCGATCGTGGTCATGGACAACACCACCGATGTCGTGAAGGCGTGCTGGCGAGTGGTGCGGTTCTTTGCCCGCGAGTCGTGCGGGAAGTGCACGCCGTGTCGAGAGGGCACGAGTTGGCTTGAGAAGGTGCTTCGCCGCATCCTCGACGGCGAAGGTCGACCCGACGACATCGCGCTGCTACTCGACGTCTGCGACAACATCAGCCCCGGGATCGCCTGGCCCCCGAAGCAGACCACCATCTGCCCCCTGGGTCCCTCGGCGGTATCGCCGATTGCCTCGGCGCTCGTGCGGTTCCGTGACGAGTTTGTGGCCCTCTGCGGAGGGACCGGCGAGTCGCCGGTTGCCATTACCGGCAAGGCCTACCTCCCGAAGCCGAACGAGGTCGCCGGTGTCTGATATCGCCAAGCTGCCGACCGACACGGTGATCCTGACCATCAACGGCAACGCCGTCGAGGCGAAGTCGGGCGAACTGGTCATCGAGGCGGCCGAGCGCACCGGAACCTATATTCCGCGTTTCTGCTATCACTCGCGGCTCGAGCCGGTGGGTATGTGCCGCATGTGCATCGTGGAGATCGACACGGGCCGTGGTCCGGCTCTCCAGCCGGCCTGCATGATCCCGGTAGCCGCCGACATGACGGTAGATACCGAGAGTGCCGTCACCAAGAAGGCGCAGGACGGGGTGCTCGAGTTCCTGCTCGTGAACCATCCGCTGGACTGCCCGGTGTGCGACAAGGGCGGCGAGTGCCCCCTGCAAGACCAGACGATGTCCTACGGCCCCGGCGAGAGCCGGTTCGTGGAAGAGAAGCGACATTTCGAGAAGCCGATCATGATCAGCGATCTGGTGGCGCTCGATCGGGAGCGCTGCATTCTCTGTGACCGTTGCACCCGGTTCGCCAAGGACGTAGCGGGCGACACGCTCATTCATTTCCAGGATCGCGGGAACCAGACGCAGGTCAATACCTTCCCCGATCATCCTTTCGCCAGCTACTTCAGCGGTAACACCGTGCAAATCTGTCCGGTGGGGGCGCTCACCGCCAAGCCTTATCGCTTCAAGGCTCGCCCGTGGGATCTCGATCAGGCCGAGAGCACCTGCACATCGTGCTCGATGGGGTGTCGCACGCTCGTGCAGGCGAGCCGCAATGAGGTCCTTCGTTATCAGGGGGTCGACGTTGATCCCGTGAACTGGGGGTGGCTGTGCGACAAGGGCCGTTTCGGTTTCGAAGACATTGGCCATCCCGACCGCCTCGGTACCCCGTTGATGAACGACGGCCATGCCCTGGCGACCACCTCCTGGGGCGCCGCCCTTACCCGGGTGGCGGCCGCCATCAAGGAGGCCAAGCCCGGTCGTATCGCCGTACTGGGGGGCGCCCGTCTCACCAACGAATCGGCTTACGCGTGGGCCAAGTTGGCGAAGGGCATCATCGGCACGGACCATGTTGATGCCCAACTCGGCGACGGCCTACCGGCCGAAGTGCTCCTGGGTTTGCCGCGCGCCACCATTGATGAGGCGTGCGCGCCGGGTGGCACCGTGTTGCTGCTGGCCCCGGATCTCAAAGAGGAACTGCCGGTTCTTTTCCTGCGGCTGCGCCATGCCGTCACGAACGACGACGTCACCGTGGTCGAGATTGCCCCGCGCCGAAGTTCCGTTTCGGACCTGGCCTCCGCCACGTTGCTCCCCCTCGCCGGCACCGCCGGTGATGTGGTGGCCGCCCTGCTCGCCGGATCGCCGTCGCTGGCGGTAGGGGGCGTGGAGCCCGATGCCCTGGCCGCCGCCGCCGCTCTCCTCGCCGCCGGGCCGGTGACAGTGATTCTTGGTCGCCCGAGTGTGGGTGAGTCGGCCGATGTTGTGGTGGCCGCCGCCGCCGCTATCCACGCCGCGCACCCCCACGTGCGGTTCTTGTCGGCGCTGCGTCGGGGCAACGTGCACGGGGCGTTGGACATGGGCCTGAGCCCCGGTCTGCTCCCCGGCCGCACCACCCTGGCCGCCGG
>VFJN01000048.1 GCA_009886035.1 Actinomycetota bacterium | reverse complement strand
GGTCAACGGCGGCGTCCATGCGGTCGGCTTGTCCAGCGCGCTGGTTTTGCAAGGCGTGGTCCAGCGCGTTTTGTGCACTTCTAAGTTCGTAGGCGATGGCGAGGGAGCCAGTGCCTGCGCCCGGGATGCTAGACGGAGTAATGGCCAACGGTACTTTCATGTATATAGTTGTCATTTTGATTCTGTTTAATTGTTCACTCAAAAGATGCGCGACGGGCGTTATTCAGGTCGTTGAGATTCAGGGGCGGGCCGTGTCAGCGGCGGAAACAGGCGGCAGGCAAGCCAAGACGTTTTGCCGCGTAGTTCTGGCCGTCTTGAATCAGGGCAAGCAAGGCTTCCCCGTCAAAGCTGGACGTGTCCGGGCTCAAATCCACCAAGTCCCCGTTGCGCTTGTCGAATTGTGCCCAAATCCCGCGCTCCGGGATAGGCGAGCACGGCCAGCGATCATTGAAATCAGACACGTCGCGCGCCGAGATTGAGACTGAGAAAAGGGAACCGTTGTCGTGGGCTTTCATGGGGTGGGATTCTATGCGTTTCGTTTCCGGGCCGGGTCTAACCGCCCGCTAGGTTCCCCTGTTTCCAAGGGAATCGTGCGGAGGGTCAACCCTTGTCGAGTGTGGCCAATGTGTATTGATTCATTTTCTTTCTTGGGTAATACTTTACAAAGTCGCCAAGCTCTAATCCCTGTTTTTTCAAAACGCGATTAAAATCATCATATTCTCGGGCGTCCGCCGACTCATGGATTAGCACGTGAGAACGAATGTTAATCTCGGACTGAGGAATCGCCGATTGATACGCGCCGGTATAATAGTTTATAGTTGTCATATTTTTATTTGTTAATTATTGGTTGTGTTGTTTCCGCACCGGTCTAACCGCCCGCTAGATTCCCCTGTCACCAAGCGCGCGCATCGGCCAACAAATCCAAGCGCCAAGCGGCGGCAAGTTCATCAGGGGTGTAGCGGACGGGTTTTGGGCAAGCTGCGGTGTTTCGTTTCACGGCCCCACAAAACCGCATATGCCGCCCCGTGTCCAGATATTTTTAATGTGATTTCAGTTTCGCGCACGCTTCCGGGGCACCTCGCGCAGCTAAGACATTGCTGGCCGGTATGTTACGGGATGCAAGATTCACAAGCGTAACCGTGAAGTATTACAGGTGTAAACGTGAAACGGGAGCGCGGAGCGGAGCTGGACCTCAGGACGACAGGTGCTCTCCGCGCGCGGCCGATGCCAGCACGTCGGCCAGCGCCCCGGGCTTGAGGCGGAAGTTCAGGAACCCCGGGCCGGCGATCTCGACCGGTTCGCAGAGGTCGGCGACGTCGAGCTGGGCGACCACATCGGTCGCGAGCTGGCGCGGGTTCAGCTTGCGCGCCTTGGCGGCGGCCATGAGCGCGTTGCTCTGGTAATCGCCGAACTGGGTGTCGGCCGCCGGGCGCACCAGGACATCGGAGACATCCGCGTCAGGCAGGACGGCGGAAACGGCGGCGCGGAAACGGCGGCGCGGAAACGCAACGCATCAACGCATCCGGATAGGAGGATGACAGGCGCGAAAACCGTTGACGCACGGAACAAATCAACGTATCCGGATAGGAGGATGCCGGGATTAGAATTCCAGACCCCAAAAACGACACCGAAATCGCTAGCCCGCAGGCAGGCGAGGGCAGGGACAGTCATGGCGCTGATGCGTGCGAGTGAACCGGCGGCGATGATGCTGGCTTGCCGGAGGGAGTGGCTGGCCATGACGGAAATCGTTCGGGACACCAAGCACGAGGTGTCCGACCGCGTTGCCGCTCTCGGCGGCGCGGTCAAAGTCCGCGACCAGCTCCTTGAGTTGCTGGCCATCCCTCGCCGCCCTATCGCTGGCGCGAAGGCGACCCGCAACGTGGACCTCGCGACCCTTCCCTCCTTTGACTTGCCCGAAATGCCCGTTACTCCCGGTCCAGATTCCCCGAATCCCTAAGCAACCCACCTCCAAATCACAAGCCTGATAGGCTTGTGATCGGGCGGCGGCCGTGCCGACAGGCCGAGGCGCGGGCGAGGTCTGAGGCAGGCCCGGGCGGCGGCGGCCCGGGCAAGGAATCTCTTTTTTCCCGGGCCGGGAGGGGGCCGGGGGTACCGGGGGAGGGGGCCTTTTCGACCCCATGCCCCCTCGTAAACCCCCTCTCAATACTTCCGGAAGTTTCCCACCAAAATTCCCCCAGGACGGCTCGGACCCCCTGCACCATGTCCGCACCCCATCTCGACATAAAAACGCTCTGGCGGTGGCACCAGAGCGCGGCGTGAGTGGTTGCTGGCTGTGGCTTAGGCCGTGCGAATCACGTAGAGGACTCCGGCTTCCTTCCGGACCGAGAGCTTGAAGCCGAGCTTCTTGCCGCGGGAGACGGCCCCGACGCGAATCGCGCCTTCCTTGCCGAAGCCCTCGGGCAGCTTGACCGAATCCCCGACAGCGAGAAGCGCGAGCGGGATAGTGTCCCAAGCGATGTTGCTGACGTTGCGTTGAGTGAATGTTTTGTTTTTGATGATTTCCAACATAGGGATGCAGTTGTAGGGAAGTGCAGTAGGTGAGTCAACTTGTTATTTCGACAGTGGTTGCGGAAGGCCCTGGACCCGGCTTCGACCCGAGCTTCCTTCCGGACCGAACCGGCCCGAACCGGCCATGGAACCCGCCCTTCAGCATTATCGGCCGATAATCATCCGGTAATCACGATTCCGACCAATGAAGACGGCCCTCCAAGCCCTTGATTATTTAATTATCTAAGGAAATAGAGATAGGATAGGAGGGGGAACTGGATGTCTCTGGGGATGTTTCTGGGGAGACACTCTCCTCCTATCCTCTCAAGGGCTGTGTTGTGCGGAAACCTGATAATCAATAATCTTTTCTGGAACCCCATCAGCTACAGGCACTTACGCGGAATTATCCGCCGATAATACCCGATAAGGAATGGCGCGTTTGGCTAATTTTGACCGCGAAAAAGCCCGAGCACGACGCTCGGGCTGTGTCTGATGCGGCCCGCCGCTCCAGCTCAGAGCAGCTCGGTTTGGCTCGCGCAAAATCCGCAAGCGGCGAGCGGGAGCTTCGTGGACGCCTTGGATTTTTCCCCGTACGGGGTGTAAACGGAGGTCTTGGACCCGTCGATTTGGCGCAGATTGTCGGTCCACCGACCGTCGAATTGAGTACCTCGGTAGATGGTAGATAGTGATGTATGTCGTACAGCAACATGCACTCCGTTGTGTGATGGGTACACTCCGATGCGGGTTAAAGTCTCGCGTGCTCCGTTAGCTCTAGGGTCTATTTTATTCTCATAGAACATCGACAGAAGCTCGGAAACGGTGTGGTCGAAACGGACGCCGGAGTCGTCTTGGAGCGTTGTCCGATGCTCCATCAGGATGTCCACGGCCCGCGATTTGTCGGTGTCGGTAGCGGGTTCATCAGCCTCGGCGTCCAGCGGCCACTGGGCCGCGACCCACTCGGCTGCCTCGCTCTCCGTCGGGGCCTCGTCGCTCCCGAGGCACCAGTAGCCCGCGGCGATCGGGCCGTACTGCTGCGCCCGGCGCGCGTCGCCGAGGTGGTTCACGATGGCCTGCTGGAATATCCCCGCCGTGGCCCGGATCACGGCAGCCATCGAGATTGCCCGAGACCGGATTCCCTCGCAGAAATCCGGCTGGCCGGTCGTCGCCGCGATGAGCTGGCGCGTTTTCAGGAAGATTGCCGGGTCCTCGGCATGTCGCTTGACCAGCTCGGCTTGGGCGAAACGGGACTCGTCGGCGAATTCGGTGGCGGCTTTGGCAATCGAGGAGAGCAGGAAACAGCTCCGGACGCGGTAGGTGACGGCCTCGCCGGAGGCGGAACCCTTGATAATGGCGGCCCCGGTCTCCGCGGACGCCATGCGGGAGAGTTCGAGGATGCCCTGGATGCGCTTGGCGGAGCGTTCGTCTTTGACCTCGGCCTCGTCCATCAGGACCGGAAGCGCGTCGCAGCCGAGCGAGTGGCGGATGCCGGCCTCCGTCGTCGAGGAGAGGGCGCAGACCGAGATGGGTCCGAGGATGGGCGCGATGTAGGACTTCCAGATGTAGGACTTCCCGGAGCCGGACTCGCCGTTCAGGGTGAGGTGCGGCCTCCAGTCGAGCGCGCCGCAGACGATGGCGGAGAACACCCAGCCGGAGAGGACCCAGCTTTTGGACGGGTCGCGCCACGGGAACCGCTCGCAAACAGCGGTAAACTTGGCGCGGTCGGAAAGCGAGGCGGCCTTCGAGAGATTGATTGGGCGGGACTTCCGCACCGGGTAGTAGTATGGCGAGTCGTGCTCATGGATGGGTTTCTCGACCCCGTTCACGTAGAGCCGGTCCCCGGCGTGGAAGACGACCGAATCGTCCGCCTCGACCCAGCAGCCGGCCCCGCGGATGCGCGACGGGTCGAAGTAGCCTGCTGCGTGACCGGCCCGGAACAGCCAGTCAGCCGCGACGTGGTAGTCCACCTTGGACTTGGAACCGGGAAACCGTGACTCCCACCAACTGAGGGGCGCGATGGTCAGCAGGTTCAGCTCCGAATGGGCCGGCCCGGCGAGCTTGGTGATAAGTCCGTTCTCGGACGCGAGGTAGTGGTAGCAGGAATCGGTGTACCCAAGGAACCGGAACGGTGGCGCTTCGGCGGCGGGTGCTGGAGGTGGGCTGGGCATCGTCACCCCGGCCGCGTCGAACAGGCCCTGAACCGAGACGCCGTCCGGGACCGGATCAAAGAGGTCCCAGCCGCCCGGCAGGTCGTCCGTCCGCACGACGAGCGCGTTTGGGAGGCGAGCCTTGAGGTAGGTCATCGCATCCCGGCCGGGCTTGTCGGCGTCGGGCCACAGCCGGATGGGCGTCTGCCGTTCGAGCAGTGGCTTCCAGTCCACCGCTGACACACGGCCCGAACCTCCCTGCCAGGTGATGCAGACGCATGCAGGGAACTGCCGGGCTGCCGCGTCGGCGGTTTTCTCGCCCTCGACGACGAGGACCGGGGCGTCCGGCCGGCTGGTGAGCCGGTGCAGGTTGTAGATGGGGTTGGAATCGGGGTTTTTCCAGCCGCGAAAACGCGGTGTGCCGTCGATGATACGGAGGGGGAGGATGTCTTTTTTGCCGTCCGGCAGGTCGAACCGAACGACCCACCCGATCACGGACCCGTCGGCCGCGTGGTAAGCCCATGCCTTGGAGCCGTAGCGCCAGACGGTTTCCTCCTTGGATTTGAATCCGACCTTGAGCGGGTCGGTCGGCTGCGGTGCGCTCGGGTCCCGCGGGGTGTTGGGAACGCCGAGGTATTCGCGAGCCCACTTGAACGTGAGGCCCATGTTCCCGTGGGCCTGGTTGGCGTTCACGAGGTCGAAGATGTCCCCGCCCTCGTTGTTCGACAGGTCGTGCCACAGGCCAGCCTTGGGTCCCTCCAGCTCGACATCCATCGAATCTCCGGGGTCACCGGAGACGTTCCCGATCTTCCACTGGTGCCCGACCCGTTTCCCAGCCGGCAGGAGCTTCTCGCAGATTTCCTCGACACGCCCGTTCAGCAGGCCGCGCAGTTCTTTGGTTTCCATGGTTCAAAATTTCCGAGCTGAGTCGTAGGCGTCCCTGAGCGTGAGGCGTTCTGGCTTGGCGCGCGAGCGGTGGGGTTTGAAGCAGAGCACGCCGTCCTTGAATTGGACACGGATTTTTTGGCCGGCTGGCCCGGAGATGAACCCGAGGTTGGCGGTTGAGGAGCGGGGTTTCATGGGTCGAGGTCGAATACGCCGTGCAGTTGATAGCGAAGGTTGGAGCTGTCGTGCTCAGGGGCGCGCCATGCGTTCAGAGGTGACGGCCACCATCCACGGCCCTCACCTGACCACTCGCGGTGATGTTTTACCGCCTCCCAGCGCGCCTTGCGCTCGTTGGTCGCGAATGTGAGCACGGTGTAGTTGTTGACCTCCACCTTCCACGCGACGGGTTC
>VFJN01000118.1 GCA_009886035.1 Actinomycetota bacterium | reverse complement strand
CGAATTCACCGGCGTCCACCTCGATATCCACGTCGCGTACGGCGTGCACGCCACCGAAGGTAACGGTCAGTTCACGAGCGGCAAGCAGGGGCATCGTGGAGAGGATAGCCAGTGGTGGGCGGGGACCTCATGCGGCGGTGGTCACCATGACCCCAGCGGATAACCAGCGTCAGCCCTAGGCACGCGCGACACTGCGGGAGTGCACTTCCCCGCCATGACGAAGCCACGCCACCCGAGTCGGCCCCTGCTGCAGTTCATGGCCATCGCCATAGTGGCCCTCGGGTTGGCCTCGATGCCCGCAACGGCTGAACCGATCCCGGGTCTGCCGGCCGCGTCTCAGTCCAACGTGAGCGACTTCCCGGTGCTGGCCCGCCTGGGCCGGTGGGACGGCACGGCCTTTCGCCCGGTGGCCGCCGATTCCCTGGTGGCGGGCAACGCGATTTTCATGGCTCATGGATGGTCGCCGGGCTACCGAGAGCCCTACGAGGCCCTCCAGGCCAAAAACACCGCGCTGATTACCGCCTGGAACCCCGACCTGGTCAACAAAGCCAACGAGTCGATGACGGACACATGGGGCCCCGTGGCCGAGGCGCTGCAGGCGGCGGACCCCACCGCGGCGGTCGTGTTGTTCAGTTGGATCGATCAGTCGGCCACCAGCGAGAACCCCCTCGAAATCCGGTTAGGCGAGGATGCGACGGAGGTCAACGGGCACCGTCTGGCCACCGCCATCGATCAGGTACTCGCCCCCAACTTCTACGCCGCCGGGGGGCAGGTACACCTGATCGGTCACAGTTTCGGGGCCAACGTAGCCACCACGGCGGCACTGGCCACCACGGTCCCCCCGCGACAGTTGACCTTGCTCGATTCACCCGAAACGCCCCTGACCCGTCTCGGCGGCGCCAAGAACGACCTGCGGTACAAGTTGCCTCGGCTCACCATCGGGCGAGGGCCGAACCAGACCTTCGTGGACAACTACATCTCCTTGGTCGGCGCCCGCTACGGGGGTTTCCCCGGCTTGGACCAGATCGTGGATGTGCAGACGGCGCCGCCGAAGGCGGACAAGATCGGCGCCAAGCACGCCTTCGCGCTGCTCTGGTATCGAGGCTCGGCTGAAGACCTCAGCGCCGGCGTGGGGTACGCGTGGTCGCCCCTGCTCGGCGCCGACGACACCCGTTTGGGTTCCTTCTACCGCCAGCCCAATCCGGCCGAGCCGCTCAAACTCGACGAGGTGACCGGTCCGCCACCGGCGGGGGTACGCACCCAGTTGCTGATCTCCACCACCGACCTCGACGTGCCCGGTGGCCAACTGTCTGGCCCCCCCGGGGCGGCGGCGGGGGGGACGAACGGTGTGGCGATGGGCGGCTCGGCGCCCACCACGTGGAACCTCACCTTCACCACGGCCTCTTCGTCGCTCTGGCTCGACTTCTCGGTGGGCTTGGCGGGCACCCCGGGGGATTCGGTCGCCCTGTTCATCGATGGACGGCAGCGTTACCAGACGGCGGTACCCGCTGACGGCCGCGGCGACGCGAAGTCTTTCCTCATCCTCTATGACCTCACCCCCGGCACCCACGTGCTGAGCGCCACGCTCTCCGGCGCGGTGTCGAACACCGCCGCCAACCCGGCCACACCCGCCACGCT
>VFJN01000070.1 GCA_009886035.1 Actinomycetota bacterium | reverse complement strand
CCGAGACCCGAGGAGGTTGATGTTAAGCGTCGCGGCCCCGGTGTTCGTGTGCGGGGCCTTGAAGACGTACATCCGGCCGTAGGCGTACGCCGTCGCGCTGGTGAGGAACTGCGGGATCGGAGCCGACTGGTAGTTCCCGAGCGTGCCGGTCGCGTCTCCGAGGAAAATCACCTCGTCCAGATACCGGACCCACGCCCCGTCCGTGGTCGAGTATTTCAACGCCTCGACGGGTCGGTTGCTCACGTCCAAGCGGAGCCAGTAGAGCGTCAGGTCCGAGGGCGCACCCTGCGAGGACTGCCACTGGATGCCACCCGTGAGGGTTGCCGTGATGGCCGCCACGTAGGCCGCGAGTCGCTCCTGCTCGCTGGCGTAGCAAGCTGGCGGCGGTAGCGTTCCTGCGGCGAGAGTGATGACGGCAGGCATGGCTTAAATCTTGTAGGTGAAGTCGTCCGGGTCGCAGCACGTCACCGCGCCGCACGAGCCCGTGGAGCAATCTCCGGCGTCAACAGTGATGCACGATGTCTTGGAAGCGTCCCCGTACATATCGTCCTGCTCGGCGTTGGTCACGAACTGCAACCGCTGGAGCCGGGCGTACCCTTCAAGCTCCAGCCGCATTTGAAACTCATAGCCGATCCGAGTAAAGCGTCCAGTTTGAGGGTCCACCACGTCCGGAGGCCGCGTGAACGCCATCCTGGCCCGCGACTGAGACCGGAAATACGCAGGAATCTGGCAGTCTCCGGGCGTCACCGGGTCGCAGCTCCGGTATTGCGCGCAGTCCGAGTACGTCGCCCACGGGGTCCAGCACTCCGACAGATTTGGTCGGAAGCGGGCCGTCACGTCGAGCTGGCCGGTGAGCTGGTCGTACCACTGGTCCATCGCGTCGAGTCGTTTCGCATCGAAGGGCTTCGCGAACGTCGTGGAGCGGGTCTCGATGGCCCACTTGATCCGCACGTCGTCGGTTCCGTCTTGGTCGAACCGGTCGCCGCGCGTGACCTCCCAAAGCTCGATCTGATTCGTCTCCGACAGCGCGAAAATGTAGCACCGGTCCACGTTTTCCACGCGAACGGTCAGGATTCGCAGGATATTCAGCCCCGTCCAGACGCCCTCCCAAGCGGGCGGCAGCTTCACACCCATGCCAGACACGAGGTCGTAATCGAGCGCCACGAGGCCGCGGTGATACGTGCCGTGCGCTTGGTCCTGCTGCGGCTGGATGGTGAGCAGGAATCGGTTGTCGAAGTTCACCGCCGAGGCCGCGCCGAGACGGTTCAGCGTATCGTATTTGAGCGCACGCACGACCTGCCGACTGATTGGGCTCTGGCCCCAGTCGGTGAAGTCGCGGCGAGCGACCATGAGAGACCGGATTCCGTCCTGCGACCGGAACAGCAAGTCGCCGTTCACGACCGCGATCGACTCGTGGTTCAGCGCCCCGAAGTTCAGCAGCGCGAACCGCTGGATGGGGTACTGGAGGTCTTTCCAGACATCGCGGTCGATGGGTGCCGAGAACGCGAACACGT
>VFJN01000007.1 GCA_009886035.1 Actinomycetota bacterium | reverse complement strand
GGCCGCCGAAACTGCCTACGTTCACGATCATGCCGTGGTCGCGTTCGAGCATCCGGGGCAATACCGCCAACGTCAGGCGGATCGGCGACTCGAAGTTCATCAGCATTGTCTGCTGCACTTCGGCCACGGTGATTTCCTGGGCCAGTCGTCGCTTGGGGATGGCGGCATTGTTCACGATGATGTCGAGGCCGTCCATGTCGTCCCATGCCTGCAGGACGGCCCTCTCCGCCTCCTCGGGATCGCTGAGGTCGGTGACGTACAGGCGCGAGGCGGGGGTGTGCTGCTGGCATTGTTCCAGGACCGCCGCCAGGCGGTCGGCGCGGCGGGCCAGGATGGCCACGATGGCGCCGTGCTCGGCGAGCAACCGGGCCAGGGCGGCCCCGATCCCCGAGGACGCTCCGGTGACAAGAACCTTGCTACCCGCCAGCCGCATGGCCGCACCCTACCGGAGGGAAGGTTCCGTTTTCCCGGCGCTGACCGCCCGCGGGGGTGGGGCAGGCCTAGAAGCGGTCGGGGGCGTCGCGGCCGTCGAGGTCGGCATTGGCGCGGGCGGCGGTGAGCAGGTCCTGGATGACCAAACCCGCGCCGGCCGGATCGCCGGCGAGGTTCGTGCCCTCGGGGCCCCGGTGCCAGCCCTCGGCGATGGCGATGGTCTCACCGCGCACGTCGAAGATCCGACCGGTGACTTCGCGGCTGAGCGGACTAGCGAGCCAGGTGGCCACCGTGGCGACCCACCGAGGTGAGATGGCCTCGCGTACCTCCTCGGTGATGTTGTCGGCGCCGCCCATAAGCGGCTCGACCAGGCGAGTGAGGGCGGTGGGGGCGAGGCAGTTGGAGGTGACGCCGAGCCGGGCGAGTTCGAGGGCGGCGACCAGGGTGAAGCCGGCAATGCCGGCTTTGGCGGCGGCGTAGTTGGTCTGCCCGGCGTTGCCGTAGAGGCCCGAGGGCGATGAGGTGTTGATGATGCGGGCGTCGACCGGCTCGCCGGCCTTGGACTGCTCGCGCCAGTAGGCGGCGGCGTGGCGGGTGGGGCAGAAGTGACCTTTCAGATGCACACTGACGATGTCGTCCCACTCCGCTTCGGACATCGAGAAGATCATGCGGTCGCGCAAGATGCCGGCGTTGTTGACCAACACGTCGAGGCGGCCGAAGGTGTCGATGGCTTGGCGCACCATGGCCCCGGCGTCGTCGAAGTTGGTGACGTCGGCGCCGTTCACCACCGCCTGGCCACCCATCGCCAGGATCTCGGCCACCACCTCATGGGCGGGGCCGGGGTCGGCCCCGGAGCCATCGGGCTGGGCCCCGAGATCGTTCACTACCACCGCGGCACCCTCGCGGGCGAGCATCAGCGCGTGTTCCCGTCCGATACCTCGCCCCGCCCCGGTCACGATCGCTACCCGTCCGTCGCAGATTCCCATGTCATCCCCCGTGCCGTGTCCAACCGTGGCGTCACCCTAGCGACGGACCGATCCTCAGCGGCCCTTCCACACTGGGTCGCGATGCTCGGCGAAGGCTTGTGGCCCCTCGATCGCGTCTTGTGACGAGAAGATCGTCCCCGCCAAGTCCCGTTCGATCCGGTACGCCTCGCGTTGATCTACCGCCAGTCCCCGCAGCACACTTTCTTTGGTGGCCTGAATGGCCAGGGGCGCGTTGACGGTGATGCGCGCCGCCCACTGCAGGGCCCGTTCGGCGAGTTGGTCGACGGGCACGATCTCGTTGAGCAGCCCGAGTTCGAGTGCCCGGGCGGCGGGGAAGGCTTCGGCGGTGAGGAGGAACTCCATGGCCGCCGGGTAGGCCAGTTGTCGGGGGAGTCGCACGGTGGTGCCACCCCCGGCGAACAGGCCGCGCTTGGGTTCCATCACCCCGAAGGTGGCCCGCTCGGTCGCGATGCGGATGTCGATGCCGCCGAGCATCTCCATGCCGCCGGCCACACAGGGCCCGTCCACCGCCGCGATGATGGGTTTGTAGATCTTCAGGCTGCGCAGCACGGCGTCGGTGCCGTCGCGCAGTTTGCAGCCGTCGATCTCGTCGATGTCTCCGGCCAGGATCTGGGCCTGCAAGGCGGTGATCTGGGGAACGTAGGTTTTGAGGTCGGCGCCGGTCATGAAGTTTCCGTCCACGCCGGTGATCACCGCGACCCAGTCGGCGGGGTCGTTGCGGAAGCGCCGCCAGGCGTTGGCAAGGTCGCGGAAGTGATGGAGGTCGAGGGAGTTGCGGGCTTCGGGGCGGTCGATGGTGATGCGGGCGACGTGTCCGCCTACTTGCTCGTAATGGATGGTCATGCTTACGGGAGGCTAGGCGGCAGGGAGGGCTAATGTGACGTGATCGTTAGACGCAACGGAAGGATCGGTCGCCGCCCATGAGCATCGCCATCGGTGACGACCATCTGGCGCTGCTCGCCACGGTGCGCCGGTTCATCGCTGATCGTTGCCCGCCGCTGGTGATGCGAACGGCTCTCGAAGGCCCCGACGATCAGCGGCCGCCGTTCTGGGACGATCTCGCCCACCTCGGTTGGCTGGGGCTCCACCTCCCCGAGGCCGACGGGGGTCAGGGCTACGGGTTCGCGGAAGTGGCCATCGTGGTGGAGGAGTTTGGGCGGGCGTTGGTGCCCGGTCCGTTCCTCTCCACCGTGCTGGCGAGCGCCCTGATTGATGCCGGTGGCGCCGGGCGAGCACGGCTGCGGGGTTTGGCCGATGGCACGACGGTGGGGTCGGTGGCCCTCGGCCCTGCGTTGACGGGCGAGGTCGCCCCCGACGGGAGCCTCGTGGTGAGCGGCACCACTGGTCCGGTGCTCGGGGGAGCCCTGGCCGATGTGGTGGTGGTGCCGGTGCGGGTGGGCGGCACCGAGCGGTGGTGTGTGGTGGAGCGGGCTGGCCTGGTGAGCACGGCGGTCGTATCGCTCGATCTCACTCGATCGCTGGCCACCCTGGCCCTGGCGGCGGCGGTGGTGCCCACCGGTGACCAACTGCTCGGCTTGGATGGCACGACGGCGGCATCGATGGTGGCCACGTTGGTGGCGGCGGAGTGCGCCGGCGGCGCCGCGTGGTGTGTGGAGACAGCGTCGGCTTACGCCGTGGCCAGGCGGCAGTTCGGACGTCCCATCGGGCAGTTCCAGGGAGTGAAACATCGTTGTGCCGACATGCTGGTGGCGGCGGAGGCGGCCGTCGGTGTTACCTGGGATGCGGCCCTGGCTCTCGATGGAGACGCCGACGGGGCCGAGGTCGACCTCGCCGCCGCCGCCGCCGGCGCCATCGCTCCCGAGGCCTTCGCCGGGGTGGCTAAGGACTGCATTCAGGTGTTGGGCGGCGTGGGCTTCACCTGGGATCACGACGCCCATCTCTACCTTCGGCGGGCGGTGGCGATGCGCCAACTCTTGGGGGGGTCGTTCCCGTGGCGGCGGCGGGTGGCCACCGGTGCCTTGGCGGGCACGCGTCGGACGCTCAGTTTGGCGTTGCCGGCGGAGGCCGAGACGTTCCGGGGGGAGGTGCGCGCTTTCGCCGATCGGGTGGCGGCGGGCCCCCGGGAGGAGCAGCGGGCCCAGGTGGTGGACGGCGGATATTTCGTGCCGCACTGGGAGCCGCCGTGGGGACGCAGTGCGGGAGCGGTGGAGCAGTTGGTGATCGCGCAGGAGCTACGCCGCGCCAAGATTCGGGTACCCCACCTGGCGGTGGGGGCCTGGGCGGCCCCCACCATCGCCACCCACGGCACCCCCGAGCAGCAAGAACGCTGGGTACGCCCCACGCTGCTGGGCGACATCGCCTGGTGCCAACTCTTCAGTGAACCCGACGCCGGTTCGGATCTCGCCGCCCTTACCACCGCCGCCACCCGCACCGAGGGTGGGTGGCTCCTCAACGGGCAGAAGGTGTGGACCTCGATGGCGCTCGAAGCCGATTGGGGTATCTGTTTGGCCCGCACGAACACCGGTGTTGCCAAACACTTGGGCATCACCTATTTCATCGTGGACATGCACAGCCCTGGGCTCGACATCCGGCCCTTGCGAGAGATGACCGGCCTGGCCATGTTCAACGAAGTGTTTTTCACCGACGTGTTCGTGCCCGATGCGTGCATCATCGGAGAGGTGGACCAGGGCTGGCCGTTGGCCCGCACCACGCTGGCCAACGAGCGGGTGTCGATGGGACGCGGTTCGTCTTTCGGCGGTGGGATCGAAGCGTTGTTGGCGCTGGTGGTCGAGCGCGTGAACGACGGCCAACTCGACGGCACCGACTCGCGACTGCTCGATCAGGTGGGGGCCCTCGTGGCGGAGGCCCACGCCGTGGCGGTGCTGGGTCTGCGGGCCACGCAGCGCTCGCTGGCCGGCGCCAGCCCGGGGCCGGAGGCCAGCGTGGGAAAGCTCTTGGGCGTGGAGCACGATCAGCGCACCCAGGAGGTGGGCCTCACCCTGCTCGGCCCGGAGGGGGCCACCGCGGCGGGGCCGGCGGCCCAGTGGACGTTCGGGTTTCTGGCCAACCGCTGCCTCACCATTGCCGGGGGCACGAGCGAGATTCAGCGCAATGTGATCGCCGAACGTCTCCTCGGCTTGCCTCGCGATCCGGAGCCAACCCCCTGAGCGGCGTCGACGGACGCTCGTATCGGTCGCCGGTGGGTGAACGGCTACCCCCGGGCCGGAGGGGGCTCTGATGGCCAACCTCTTACCGGATCAGCTCCGGATGATGGCGGAGGCATTCCCCACCGAGGTGGGATTCAGCGATGTGACCGCCGGGGTTGATCTCACCTTCGGGGAGTGGGATCGGCGCTCGAATCGCGTGGCCCGATGGCTGATTGCTCAGGGGGTGGCGCCGGGGGACCGGGTGGCGATTCATGTGCCACCGGTGGAGGCGGCCGTGTTCCTCGTGAGCTACTCGGCGATCCACAAAGCCGGCGCGGTGGCTGTTCCCACCAGCACCCGGCTGGTGACCCGCGAGTTGGGCTACGTGCTCCGCCACGCCGGGGCGGTGGTGGCCATCAGCGGTGCCTCCACCACCGAGACCCTGGTGGCGGCGCGTCCGGACCTGCCCGACCTGCGAGTGATCGTCACCACCGGCCACCCCGGGGCGGGTTTGGTTTCCTGGGACGACGCCGGTGAGGGCGGCGACGACTCCATCCAGGTGCCCATCACCGGTGATGCCATGGCCGATCTCATGTACACCTCGGGGACCACGGGGCGCCCCAAGGGAGTAGTGGTGCGTCATCGCAACGCCGCCATGATGCCTAACGGCCTCCCCCGCTGGTCGGGGGCGGGGTGGCTGCACGCCTCGCCCATGTTCACCTTTGCCGGCATCGCCTCCACCTATAACCCCATGAAACTGGGGATGCGGCTGCTCTATCTCCCCCGCTTCGATGCCGAGCAATGGTTCGACGCAGTGGAGCAGCACCGTCCCGCCGCCACCTTCCTCGTGCCCGCCATGGCCGAGTTGCTGATCGGCAGCACCCGCTTCGAGGGCGCCGACCTCTCGAGCATCACGATGTGCCCGCTGGGGAGCGCTCCGGTGTCGCCGTCCACCCTGGAGCGCCTGCAGGCGAAGCTCCCCAACGCCATGGTGTCCAACTCGTGGGGGATGACCGAAGCGGGCCCCGCCTTTTGTTTCATGCCCCCGGCGGAGCAGGCCAAGCGGGTGGGCTCAGTGGGTCGGCCGATGGCGCCCACCGAGTTCACGATCATCGACGAGCAGGGCGAGGAGCAACCCGCCCGGGTGGTGGGCGAACTCTTGGTGCGCAACCCTGGCCGCGAGCGCGAATACTTCAACGATGCCGAGGCCACGGCCACGACCTGGCGGGACGGATGGCTGCACTCGGGTGATCTGGCCTTTCTCGATGAAGACGGCTTCCTCTACATCGTGGGGCGTCAGAAAGACGTGATCATCCGGGGCGGCAACAACGTGCACGCCAGCGATGTGGAGACCGTGCTCTACGAACATCCCGCCGTACGGGAGGCGGCGGTGGCGGGTATCGCTCACCCGGTCCTGGGCGAGGATGTTGCCGCCTGGGTGGTGTTGGTGCCCGGGGTCACCGTGTCGGCGGAGGAACTCATCGCCGTGTGCGCGGAGCGTCTCTCGGATTACAAGGTGCCGCGACGCGTCACTTTCGTCACCGAACTGCCGCGCAACGCCACCGGCAAAGTGGTCAAGCACGAACTGCCCGGGCGGTAGCGGTTACGTCGAGAGAATGCGGTCCACCAACGCCTCGAAGGCGTCGGGATCGGTGTGTATCACGAGATGGTCTTGGACCCGCTCGATCTGGAGCGACGGGCAGAACCATCCGTCGGCCCCCAGGAAAAAGTGGGGTGATCCGATCACCCCGCGAGCCTGGCCGTCCTGCCAGTCGGCCAGGACGACGGCCCGCGCCCCTTCGTCGGGCATCGCCACGCCCACCTCGGCAGCCACCGCTTCGATAACCCCACGATCCCCGATGGGCCGACCCTGCTCGAAGAGGGCGTGGCGCAGAGCCAGGCTGGCGCGCTCGCCCTTCTGCGGGCCCACTGCGTACGCGGCGGCCACCAGATCAAAGGCGGGGAGCGTGGTGGCGGGGAACTGGGCGGGGTCGAAGTGGGCGAAGAGATCCGGCGCCACCTGTTCGCGCAACTCGTCTACCTCCTCGGCAATGAGGGCGGGGAGCAGCGGTGTGCCGTTGGTCCATTCGAGAGGCCACGCCCGCACGTGCAGCACGATGTCGGGACGGTTGGCCTCGTCGCGGCGCTGGACCAGGCGGTTGATGCCCACGTGGGCAAAGGGACAGCCGATGTCGGCGAACACCTCCACCACCGTCATGTGGGGCCGAGCACCAGATCGGCGAGGCGCTGGCGTTGCCACCCCTGGCGTCCGAAGAGCATGTCGTTGGCCTTCACCCGTCGAAACAACAGGTGGCAGTCGACGTCCCAGGTGAACCCCACCCCGCCGTGGATCTGAATGTTCTCGGCGGTGATCATGGTGGCGGCTTCGGCGACGAATCCCTGGGCGACGGCGGCGGCGGCTTCTCGCCCGGGGTCCTCCACCTCACTGGCCCACGCGGCGTAGTGCGTGGCCACCCGGGCTAGTTCGAGTTGGTGGAGCATGTCGACGATCTTGTGCTTGATCACCTGGAAGGTGGCGATGGGGCGACCGAACTGCACCCGATGTTTGGCGTACTCGGTGGCCATCTCGAGGGCTCGCTGGCTGGCCCCCACGCTCTCTGCGCACACGGCAATACCGATGTCATCGATCACCCGGGCCAGCAGCGAGCGCTGGTCATGGGCGGGCCCCACGCGCCGCGACGGTCGGCCCTCCAGCACGAGGCGGGAAACCTTGCGCGTCACATCCAGGTTCGGCACCAACTCGCCCTGGGGGGAATCGAGAGCGAAGGTGGCCAACCCGTCGCCGTCGCGCGCCACCACATAGACCACATCGGCGGTATGGCCGTCGATCACCAGTGGCTTCAGGCCATTGAGCAGCCACTGATCACCGCGCCGCCGGGCCGTGGTGGTGATGCTCTCGAGGGGGTTGCGGGTGCCGGTCTCCTCCACCGCCACCGTGGCGCGCTGCGAACCGTTGGCGAGATGGGGGAGCAGGAGGGGGTCGGGGAGGCGGCGGGCCAGGAGGGTGGCGGCGACCACCGACGACAGCCACGGGCCGGGGAGGGGGAGGGCACCGATTTCCTCGCTCAGGATCACCAGTTCGAGCATTCCTTGCCCGGCGCCGCCGTGGGCCACCGGCACCGCTAGGCCCGGCCAACCCAGGGCCACGGCCCGGCCCCACAGGGCATCGGTGCAGCCGCGTTCGTCGTCGAGCATGGCCCGGACGTATCCGCCGGTGGCTTCCTCGGCCAGAAAGGAACGGGTCACAGACCGAAAGGCATCCTGCTCGGAGCTGAACGTGAAGTCCACGGAGGGGATCTTAGGTGACGCTCTTGTTAGTTTGGCCACCGTGGACTTTGCGT
>VFJN01000039.1 GCA_009886035.1 Actinomycetota bacterium | reverse complement strand
GGCCACCGAATCGGCCGGGTGATCACCCATCCAGACCATCGCGGCCAGCGGTTGGCAGGCCGCCTCATCGCAGCGGCCCTCACCGACTGCGCACCTCCGGTGGTGTTGCACGCCCAGTCGCACCTCGTCGAGATGTACGCCCGGCACGGGTTCGTGCCCCACGGTGCCGAGTATCTCGAAGACGACATCGCCCATACTCCGATGCGACTGGCCTGAGCGCCCGGCGCGCCATTCCCCGATGCCGACGCCCACACCCGTCCCCCCCTGGCTCGACGAGTTGTCCCTGAAACCGGGTCCTCCGTGGTTGGGGATGGATGCCCACAGCCTGGCCGTCGATGCATGGCTGGCACCCGATAGCGATCACCACCGAGACCGGCAATGGAAAGCGGCTCTCTTGGAACAGCGACCTGCCTCGGTATTCCAGGCACGGGACACCCCCGCGGTCCGGGTGGCGTCGCAAGAGGTACTGGATCTGATCATGGCCGACACGGGAATCACCGAGGGGCCCGAGGGACTCCATCCCCTCGACGCGGCGGGGCGCATGGTGCAAGAGGATCTGTGCCTCATGGTGCTGCGCGACGGGGCGGCGCACCTTGATGCCGCATCGCTGTGCTTCCCGGCCTATTGGCGGCTCGAGGAAAAACTCGGCCTGCCCATGGCGGCGGTGCACGCGCCGGTACCCCACTACGGCGAGGAACTGTCCGACAAGGTCGACATGTTTCTTCAGCGACTGCGTCCCGAGCGCCCGGTGTGGCGCCGCAACTGGGCCATCCACGATGACCCGTCGTATTTCTTGCCCGACCCCACGCCGCCGTACAAGGGACGGGCCCCCGATGGCCTCTACCTCCGCAGCGAACGCCAGACGTTGCGGCGTCTCACCCGGGCCGAGGTAGTGCTCTTCACCATTCGTACCCAGCAGGTGCCTTTGGCGGTGGTCGCCGACCGTCCCGAGTTGGCCCATTCTTTGGCGGTGGCGATCGACGCATGGTCGCCCGAGTTGGTCGCCTACCGCGGCACCCATGGCGCCCGGGCCGCCCGCGGTTGGCTGGCCACCCGGTGAGCAATCGCCGGAACCGGAACGTTCGGGGGCAAGCGGCCGTAGTGTGAGAGGCATGTTCGGATCCAATAAGAGCCGCATGGTCGATGCTGACGCCGCGTTGCCTGGGCGGCCCGAAACCATGCCGATCCCCGACCGACACCACGTGAATGGGAATCCCCTCGCCAACTTCCCCACCGGCATCGCTACGGCCGTTGTGGGCATGGGGTGCTTCTGGGGGGCCGAGCGGATCTTCTGGGAACTCGACGGCGTGTTCTCCACTGCGGTGGGCTACGCCGGGGGCACCACGCCCAACCCCACCTACGAGGAAACCTGTAGCGGTCGTACCGGCCACACCGAGGTGGTACTGGTGGCGTATGACCCCAGCAAGGTGAGTTACGAGACGATCCTCGCCACGTTCTGGGAGGACCACAATCCCACGCAAGGCATGCGCCAAGGCAACGATCGGGGTACCCAGTATCGCTCGGCCATCTACACCCTCGACGATGCCCAGGCCGCCGTGGCCGAGCAGAGTCGGGTGAGGTTCCAGGCCCAACTCACCCAAGCGGGCTACGGCGAGATCACGACCGAGATCCGCCCGGCGGTCGACGCCCCGTTTTTCTACGCCGAGGGCTACCACCAGCAGTATCTGTCCAAGAACCCAGGCGGCTACTGCGGAATCGGCGGTACCGGGGTCACCTGCCCCGTCGGCCTCGACGGCTGAACGGCCGACCCGGGCGGCGTCCGCCACGGTTCTTGCCACCCGGGGGCAACCACCCGTACGCGCCCCCGCCCGGGCTCATCGGCGGTGACCGGCGATGAGGATTACCCCCGGTGGGGTAGCGCAGTTATTGTCCTAATCACTGTCAATTCTTTCCGAGGAGATCCATGGACACCCTGCGTACCCCTGACGAGCGCTTCACCGATCTGCCCGGCTTCGCATTCGAGCCACACTACGTAGAGATTCCCGATGGAGACGGCGGCGTGTTGCGGGTGCACCACCTCGACGAGGGCGACCGCGATGCCCCGGTGGTACTGCTTCTCCACGGCGAGCCGTCATGGAGTTATCTCTATCGCCACATGATCCCGGTATTGGTAGACGCGGGACTGCGGGCGGTGGCCCCTGACCTCGTGGGCTTTGGCCGCTCCGACAAGCCCACGATGCGCACGGACTACACCTACGCGCGCCATGTGCAGTGGCTGTCGGCCCACGTATTCGACCAGCTCGACCTGCACGACATCACCCTCGTCTGCCAGGACTGGGGAGGTCTGCTCGGATTGCGCTTGGTGGCGGCTCAACCCGACCGCTTCGCCGCCGTGGTCGCCGCCAACACATTCCTCCCCACGGGTGACGGCAAGGCCGGCGATGCTTTCATGGCCTGGCAGAAGTTTTCCCAGGAGGTGCCTGAGATGCCGATTGGGCGGATCGTGGATGGAGGGTGCACCACCGCCCTGCCCGCCGAGGTCATCGCGGCCTACGACGCCCCTTTCCCCGATGAGCGATACAAGGAAGGGGCACGGCAATTCCCCTTGTTGGTGCCCACCTCCGCCACTGATCCCGAGGGGCCCGCCAACCGAGCAGCATGGGAGGTGCTCGCCGGCTTCGAGCGCCCCTTCCTCTGTGCCTTCGGCGACTCTGACCCTGTGACGGCGGGCAATGAGCGCCCCCTGATCGAGCGCATCGCGGGGGCCGCCGGCCAGGCCCACACCACCATTGTGGGCGGCGCCCATTTCCTTCAGGAAGACCGCGGTCCCGAACTGGCCCAGGTCGTGGTCGACCTCATTGCCACCCGCTGATACCCCCGCACTCGTAGTCTCACCCCTACTACCGGTGGTGGCCAACCAACCACTACCACTACCAACCGGGGGGAACCATGAGTAGACAACCGAGCGGAGCGGCCGCAGGATGGTCGCTGTTTGCCGCCATCATCCTCACCATCGTCGGACTGTTCCAAATCATCACGGGCACGTCAGCGATCCTTAAAGACAACGTCTTTGTCATCACCAACGATTACGTCGTCAATATCAATCTCACCCAGTGGGGCTGGATCCATCTCGTCCTGGGGATTCTGCTCGTCCTCGTCGGTCTGGGCATTCTCAGCGGAAACGTGGCCGCTCGCACCATCGGCGTCATCATCGCCGCCATGAGCGCCATCGCAAACTTCGCTTTCATCCCCTGGCAACCGCTGTGGTCCATCGTGATCATTGCCATCGACGTTGCCGTGATCTGGGCGCTCACCGCCCATGGCCGGGACGTCGAGATGCTCAACTAACTCTGCCTTGCCCCCATCGGGCTCGTACCGATGAAGACGCCGCCGGTCTCCACCGGCGGCGTCTTGGCGTTTCCGGCCCAAAAGGGGCCCTCAGGGGGTGTCGGGAGTGCTCCCCGGTTAGGCGATCCTCACCGGGAGCGTACGAACTGCCGCCAGCACCGGGCTATCGATCGTGAGTCCGCTGTAGGTGGGGGGAGCCACAATTTCCACCTCGGTGGTGCGGGCCAGCAACTCCTCGAAGAGGATGGTGATCTCTCGCCGAGCAAGATTTGCGCCCAGACAGAAATGGGGGCCGCCACCACCAAAGGCGATGTGGCGGTTGGGCGTGCGGGCAATGTCGAATCGGAAAGGGTCGTCGAACACGGTTTCATCGCGATTGGCCGACGGGTACCACAACGTGACGCGGTCGCCCTCGGCAATGGGCACGCCTTCGATTTCGGTGGCCCGCGTGGCTCGCCGAGCGAAGTAGGCAACCGGCGAGGACCAGCGAAGAATCTCATCGACCGCCGTCGGCATAACCTCGGGGTCACGGCGCAACATGGCGAGTTGTTCGGGGTGATCCAGCAGGGCAATCAGTCCACCGGCCACGGCATTACGGGTTGTCTCGCTCCCGGCGATCGTGAGCAAGAAGAAGAACATGTCGAGTTCCGTCTCGCCCAGCGCAGTGGATTCACCATCCTCGGTCTCGAGCTCCACCGTCGCCAGGATCGTCCAGATGTCGTCCTGCGGCTCGGCCCGCTTGCGGCGGCCGAGTTCCTGGGCGTACTCGAACATCTGTATCTGAATCGAGACAAAAGAATCTGAGCCGGGGTCGCTGCTGACCTCAGGACCCTGGAGCAGATCGCTCGTGAGACCGAACAGCCAGTCCCGGTCGGCCACGGGAATTCCCATGATATCGGCGATCATGTGCATCGGCAGTTGGTAGGCCACCTCTTGGACGAAGTCGCAGGTGCCGTGCTCGAGGGCGCGCTCCACGATGGCCGCGGCCCAGCCGCGGGCTTGTTCCTCCAGGCGAGCCACCATGCGTGGCGTGAAGCCAGCGCTGATGAGCCGCCGCTGACGAAGATGGTCACGGCCATCCATGCTGACCAGCATGGTGCCGTTCATGGCGGGCAGCAGGCTCAGCGATGGCCCCTCGAAGGAGGAGAACAACTCCACATTGCGGTTAGCCGCTTGAACGGATGCATGACTCGATAGCACCCAAAATCCGGGGTCGTGGACGCCGGGGAAATCGGCGGGAAATTCCTGCCAGTACACGGGTGACTCGCGACGCATCTCCGTGAAAAGATCGTGAGGAAAGCCACTGGCGAAATTTCGGCTGTCGGTGAGGTCGAATGCGCCCATGGCTCCCATCATTACCAGCGCGGCGAACTAACCCTATTTCGTCACTGACAGAATTGCGGCGAATCGGCGTCCGCCGCCATCACTGGTGCCCTGGACCGGGTTAGGGGACGCGTCGCGAGCCGATTCCTCACCGCCCCGTCGCCTCCGTCCGGCTCGACTGGCCCGTATCCCTCGTCCTGTCCCCCACTCCACGGAACGCCTAACCCCCGGCGCTAGTAAACGGTGTTAGGTTGATGTTGTCAGCTGGCGTTTGGGGGTACTGGGCGCCGTTTCACATCGAGAGTCCTGGGGGAAATCTGATGCACCGGTTAGTCACCCGTTCCACCGTCGCCCTTCTTGCTGCCCTGCTTGCCATCCCATTGGTGGCGGCCCCGGCGAGCGCAGTTCCGATTGCCAGTGGATGCAAAGGCACCACCACCACCGGGGCGGGGATCAGTTGGTATCCCGCCAATCGGGGCGCCCAGAGTGCCCTCCAGGTGGCCTGCCGCTTCGACGGCTCCACCGGCACCTCGATGGTGTCAAATAGTTTCACCATCCATGACGCCGGGGTGGCCCAGTACCACAACGGCGCGGCGCGCACCGTGACCGGAAACGGTTCATCGATTCCCGCCGGAGCCACCACCTTCACCCTGGCCAGCTGTGCTGGCATCACCGGCTATGTGAACCGCCCCATCACGCGAATCCCCGTTCCCAACCCGCCCGCCGCTGACACCGTTCAGTTGCCCGTTCGCACGTTCGTCAAGTCGATCAGCGCAGGCTGCTTGGTGACCCTGAATCAACCCACGAGCGCCACCGCGGGCCCGGCCGCTGACATCGCGATCCCGGGGGGCACTCAGTTCAAGATCGATAATACGATCGCCCGGTCGGTTGCAGATGCTGTGACGAACAGCACGTCCACCATCACCTCCGCCACCGCCAATTTCACTGCCAGCGACGTAGGCCTGAGCGTGAGCGGGGCAGTGACGCCGGGGAGCACAATCGCCACTGTCGTCAGCGCCACCACGGCCACCCTTTCGAGCGCCACCCCCACCACTGTGAGCGCCCAGGTGCTCTACTTTGGCGGTTCCATCGTCAACACCAGCACTCGTCAAGCCAATGACGGCTCCACCACCTCCGCGGCCATCATCAACTCGCCGGCGGCCAAGTTCAAGGCCGACGACGTCGGGCTCCTCATCGCCGGATCCTGCACCACTCCGGCGGCCTACACCATCCCCTCCAACGTCTACATCCTGTCGGTGTCGGGGAGCAACGCCACCACTACCGGGGGGCTCACCACTGCCAAAAGCGGTTGCAGCATCATCATTGGCGACCCGACTGTGACGGCGCCAGCCAACTCGGAGATGATGGCGAGCCAGCTCGTCCAGATGGACCTCAATCCCGCCTTTGCCCCGGGGGTCGACTCGTGCGCCAATGACACCTTGGAGTCCTTCGCCTTCCCGGGGCAATGGATGAACCCTGGTTCGTTCGTGGGAGGCATATTCAATACCCAGCCTGCCGCCACCAAGGCGGTCGGCCAGATCGTGTTCCGCAACGCCGGTGGGGTGAGCTCGGCCTTCGTGATCGAGCGTGGGCCATTGACCGGAGGCGACCCCAACGGGGGGGCTCACTACGACCTCGTCTTCCCCTTGCTGCCGATAGCGTTTGCGCTGTGCGCGAGCGCCACCTCGCCGGGCCTGGGCTACTCGTTGCAGTTTTATCCCACCACGTTGAGCCAGGGGGCGCTCCCGGCCGGCATCGGCAAGCCGGGTTCCGCCCAGGTTCGGAGCATCGCTCTGTCCACGACGACTGGCTACACCGATAGCGTCGCTCTCACTTCGGAAGATCCCGCCGTCGCCTTCACACCATCGGCTGATTACTCTCGGCTTTGCATCTACACCGCAGGCGGAGCGGCCAACTTCCAATGTGGTAGCGGCTGATCCCTGGCCCCGGCACCGTCGATGGGATCACTCGACGGTCCCACGTCCCCCGGCCGGGGCCGTGCGCTACGGTGCGGCAGAGGTGTACCGGGGGGGGCTCAAGATGGACGACAGATCAGATCATCCCGGTGGTCCGGTGGCGATGCCACCGCCGCCAAAAACTGGTCTGTCCCCGTCGCGGCCGCCGGTCGCACCTTCGGGTTCCCACGCGGCTGGGTTGACGGAGGTGCGTCCCCAGACACCGGGAGGAGATGAGGTGGCATCGCTCGACCAGCGCATCGGGGCCCGGGCGATCGATGCAGCCTGTGGTCTCGTTCTTGTTTTGCTGCTCATGGTCGTCCAGACGGCGCTCTACGCCATCTCCGGCATGGAGCGAGACGCTGAGGGCAACGACCCCATCAATACCGGCATCAACTACCTCCTCGTCATCGCCATTGTTTCCTACGACGCCATCACCTCGAGGGTCTGTGGAGGGGCGACACCGGGAAAGCGAATCACGCACTGCGCGGTCGTGAACTGGGGAGACGGCGAACCCGCTGGATTTCCGCTCCTCGTGGGACGCAACACGCTCCTGTTTCTCGAATGGATCTTCCTGATCCCCGGCATCCTCGATTTGAGAGCGGCTGCCCATCGCGACGACGGACGGACCTGGACCGATCGTGTGACAGGGACGGCCGCAGTCAATCGGCGTGCCGTGCCGACGCTTCGGACAGCGTCGTCCCCCACCCCGGTGTGGCGGCCCGAACCCTGGGGGAGCCTCGTCCAGACGGCCGTCGAGGCCCGGGCACGCATCGTCCACACTGTCAAAGGCGTCCCGGAGGGCCCCCGCCGAGAGCGCCTGGATGAGATTGTCGCTCTGATCGCTACGTGCGAGATCGAATGCACCCGCGTCGCGGATCGAGGTATCCAGCTGAGTCAAGCGGCCAACGCCATCGACATCACAACGCTGACGTCACGACTTGAGAGCATCGCTGGTGAACCTGACAAGGTGAGCCTGGCGAAGGCGTACGAGGGTGAGCTCACTTCGGCCCAAGAGCTTCTCGCCCTGGTCGAGAGGACCACGCAGCTGCTGCAGGAACTGGTCGCTGAACTGAACTCGGCGGTCAACGATGGCATTCGGATCTCCCTTGACCCCAAGGACAACATGACGTTCGATGAGGTGCTGGATCAGCTTCACGCTCTTCAGCAGTCGATCGCCATCATCGACGGCGAGTTCCCGCCTCCTGGGCCCATGTGAGCGTCTGACCCACCTCCAGCCGACCACATCGGGCCCGATAGGTGGCCGCTCCGTTGGCTCCTCAGGCGATCCATAGACGTTGAGGGGAAACAACCGATCAGCCCTGCTGTGCCGGGTCTTCCGCCCCGCGAACCTTTACGTCACTGATCTAATCTGAGCAGGTCTTGACGCCGGCGGGGCCCCCGGTGTGTCAGCCGCCTGACCACCCCCGCCTTCCCACCGTTCCAAAATGGGCACACGATCCCCGGTCACCTAGATGGGGACTGGCTGGCCCAGTCAGGCGTAGTAGCCGGCAACATCCACCACGATGTTGGCGGAGCCGACGGCGTTGACCATCGAAACCGCGCCGCCGACGCCCAGGTTCGCCGTTACCGCATTGGGAATGGTCGCCCCCGCAGACCAGTTCAGGCTTGACGTAGTGGGGCGGGCCTGGCCGGTGGCCCAGACGGTGAGGTACGACGAGGCGGTAGTGTCCGTGACAGTGACGTTCAGCACCACCGAGGTGCCCGTGGCGGGGAATCCACCAAGGCTACCGGCCACGCTGACCGCCCTGGTTGCGCCCGCCGCCCACGCCGTGGCATAGACACCGACCTGGCTAGACGGCCGCGAATCGAGGATCCGAGTGGGCTCGAGTGGGTAAAACGCCTTCCCCGAGCCAGTTTTGAAGTAGCCGGCCACGTCGATCACCACGTTCGTGTTGCCCGCCGCGTTGAACACCGACAGAACCCCCGCCGTGCCCAGTTTTACCGTCACCGCATTCGCACGAGTGGCCCCCGAGGACCAATTCAACGATGACGCGTTCGGGCGACCCTCACCCGCTGGCCACACCGTGAGATAACTACCCG
>VFJN01000092.1 GCA_009886035.1 Actinomycetota bacterium | reverse complement strand
TGCCGCCGACGCGGTGTACGCCAGGTCGATCGAGACCTGGAGACGACGATCGTGGGACTGCTCTCGGGTCGGGCCCGGGGCACGACTGTCTGTCCCAGCGAGGCGGCGAGGGCAGTGGGTGGCGACGAGTGGCGACCGCTGATGGAGCCCGCCAGGGCCGCAGCCCGTCGGCTCACGGCTCGAAGTCACACGGTGATTACCCA
Source organism: Actinomycetota bacterium (assembly GCA_009886035.1). Taxonomy (GTDB): domain Bacteria; phylum Actinomycetota; class Acidimicrobiia; order Acidimicrobiales; family VFJN01; genus VFJN01. Next base: position 5,467 of record VFJN01000092.1, on the reverse strand, counting down.
AGGAGGCAGGGTGGTCGATCCGTCGACCGCGAAGGGGCCCATCCGGATCCGCCTGTCATGAGCGACACGACACTCCCGTTGCCCGATCCTGGCGACGAGGTGCGATGGGTGGAAGCGCACCTCGGGCACCTCTGCCCGGATGAGCCGAGACGGTCAGGCCGGTTCGTGGGCACCCAGACCGCAGCTGATGCCGCGCTCGCCTCGTTCGACCTCACCGGCTATGCCCGTCGCCGCAACGAGGTGCTACCCCGATCCAACCGCGGTGCGTCGGCCCTGTCGCCCTGGATACGCCACGGCCATCTCACCCTCCCACGGGTATGGGCAGGCCTCGACGGACCCGCTGCGGACCGCGCGAAGTTCCGCGACGAGCTGCGCTGGCAGGAGTACGGCCGACATCTCTACGCGCGCCTCGGACAAGGTACGAGCGAACCGCTGCGACGGTCGCTCACGATCGATGCCGGCGCAGACAGCGACCCCTGGGACCATTCGATGCGCTGCATGGAGGTGAACCTCGACGAACTGGAACGGGACGGGTGGATGGTGAACCAGACCCGGATGTGGCTCGCCTCCCAGTGGTCGGTCCGCCACGGCGCCGACTGGCGGGAGGGCGAGCGCCATTTCTTCACCCACCTGCTCGACGGCTCCCGCGCCGCGAACCGGCTCGGGTGGCAATGGACGATCGGATCGGGCACTGCGAAGACCTACGGCTTCTCCCAGCACCAGGTCCGGCGTCGTGCTCCGGGGCTCTGCGGCACGTGCCCACACCAGCACTCGTGCCCGATCCGGGACTGGCCGGACGACCCCCCTCACGTGGCGGTCGAGGCCGATCCCCGTCTCCGCACCGATCCTGATGTCGAGCAGACCGCAGGGCCCGAGCAGGCCCAGCTCCGCTCGACACCGGACGCGATCTGGTTGACCGCCGAGTCCTTGGGCGATGACGACTCGGCGTTGGCGGCGCACCCTGGGCTGCCCGCCGTGTTCGTCTTCGACGAGCCGCTGCTCGCCCGGCTCCGACTCTCGTCGAAGCGGCTCGTGTTCCTCACGGACCGTCTGGCCGAGCTGGGCGCCGAGCGCAAACTCGAGGTCCACCTCGGCGACCCTGTACGAGTGCTCGCCGGGCGACCGCTCGCCGCGACATTCGCGCCCGTGCCGGGTTGGCGGCGACGAGCGCGTGCGTTGAACCTCGCCGAGGTCCACCCATGGCCATGGCTGGAACGTCCGGGGCCGGGATCAGTGGCCAGCTTCAGTGCGTGGACCAATGGACGTTGAGGTCGTTCCCGGCTTGAGCCCTGCCGCCCGAGACCGAAGCAGGGCCCGCACCAACGTCGGGAACGAGATGGGCGGCTCCGGCACCGATGACAGCGTTCTACGCGCCCAGGTGATCAACATGGTCGAGCGCTGCCCCTCCGGCGCCATGACCTACCGCCTCGAATCCGACGCCGACGACATCGAACCCGACCTCCGCCCCGCCATCGGAGTCATCGACGCTGGGCCCCTCCACGTCACCGGTGGCGTCACCGTGCACCAGCCGACCGCCGCGGGCTCGAGACCCGTGCCCGTTTTACTTTCTGCCGGTGCGGCGCGTCGTCCACCAAGCCGCTCTGCGACGGAACCCACCGCGACGTCGGCTTCCGCGACACCGCCCCAACCGGGCTCCGTTGACTAGCATCACGTCCATCGGAGCTGACGAGATGCAGAAGGAACTGACATGCTGACCACCGGGATCCACCACGTCGCCGCGATCACCCACGACAGCGACCGCCTCCAAGCCTTCTACCGTGACATCTTCGACGCCGAGGTGCTTCGCGACGGAAACGAGTTCCCCGACGGAACGGGCCCGCGCCTCACGATCATCCGCATCGGGCCCTACGCCGAACTGAACGTCTTCCAGATCGACGGCAACACCCAGGCCGACGTCCAGACACCCATGTTCGGACGAGGACGACTCGACCACTTCGCTCTGATGGCGGAATCCATCGAGGCGTTTGAGATCATCCGAGCACGACTGCGCGCCCGCGGCGCCGCTGACGACTTCGTCACCGATTTCGGCCCCATCCTTAGCCTCTTCTTTAGCGACCCCGACGGGCTCGAAGGCGAAGTGTGCGTCACGAACCCCGACGGGGTGCCCAACGTCACCCATCCCCCCGGCACCCGAGCCGCCCGTTACCCCGCCGAGCCCTGATCACCTCGGCGATCCCTATGGTTTACTGATCCTGTGACTACGACAGCACTTCCCCAGCTCGAGGCGCCACTGTTCGTTACCGATGGGGGGCTCGAGACGTGCCTCGTGTTCAACGCCGGCATCGACCTGCCCGACTTCGCCGCGTTCCCGCTGCTGGACACCGACGAGGGGCGGGCGGCCCTGCGCGCGTACTACGAGCCGTACCTGGCGCTCGCGGAGCGACAGGGGGTCGGCATGGTGGTCGACACGCCGACGTGGCGGGCCAACCTCGACTGGGGGGCTCGGCTCGGCTACGACGCCGACCGCCTCACAGAGGTGAACCGCCGGGCGGTGGACTTCGTGCGGGACCTCGCCCTTGAGCATCCGTTGGTGCCCGTGGTGCTCGACGGCGTGCTCGGGCCGCGCGGCGACGGCTACGTCGTCGAGGCGGTCATGGGGCCGGCGCAGGCGGCGGACTACCACGCGCTCCAGATCGGGGCCTTCGCCGGTGCAGGCGCGGACATGGCCACCGCGGTGACGATGAACTACGTCGACGAGGCGATCGGCGTCGCGAACGCGGCCCGGGTGGCGTCCTTGCCGTTGGTGGTGTCCTTCACGCTTGAGACCGACGGCCGGTTGCCGTCGGGCGACACCCTCGCTGACGCGATCGATCGCGTCGATGCCGCCACCGACGGCTTTGTCGCCTATTACATGATCAACTGCGCCCACCCGAGCCACTTCGCATCGGTGCTCGAGGGCGGCGGGTCATGGTTGGGCCGGGTCAAGGGCATCCGCGCCAACGCGTCGAAGATGAGCCACGCCGAGCTCGACGAGGCGGAGGAGCTCGACCGGGGCGACCCGGCGGAGCTGGCCGCCGACTACCGAGACCTGCGCGCCCGGCTCCCCGAGTTGCGGGTCGTGGGCGGCTGCTGCGGCACCGACATCGAGCACGTCATCGCGATCACCGAGGCGCTCACCACCGAGTGACGGTGTTGTCGAGACTCGCACTCGCGTGCGAATCCTCCACGGCCGCAGGTGCGCTTAGAAGACAGGGCGGCGACTCCAAGTTACGGCTCATAGGAGGGCCGCCGGGCGGGCCTAGGCTCCTTGCTCGGCGGTGAGCTGGATGGCGGCGCAAACGGCGGCGGCGGCGTCCTCGGTCTGATCGATACGAATCGCTTGCTGGCGGCAGTCGGTGCGCTTCTGCGGACGACCAAGGCAGATGAAGTCTTCGGAGATGGTGGCGTGGCGGCGGTCTTCGCTGAGCAGGGTGTGGAATGGTTCGGTGAGTTCGCTGGTGGCGCTGTCGCTGTCGTCGATGAGTGTTCGTTTGAAGAATGCTTGGCTGCATCGCCGACGGAAATTATCGGGGGCGTTGGCGTAGGCGGTTTCGGAGTCCTGCACGAGGGCGAGAGCACGGCTGAGGTTGATTTCGGCGGTGTGGTGGTCCTTGGAGACGTACACGTCGATGACCTGCCCGTTTTGGTCCACCGCCTGGTAGACGTAGCGCCAACTCCCGGCGACTTTCGCGTAGGTCTCGTCGACGAACCAGCGGCCACCAACGGCATGGTTATATCGCGGTCGCTGTTTGACAACCATTGTCACTGCTCACTCACGCAGTTCCGGGGAGTAGCGGGTTCTTCATGACATAACTCAATTTTCTCAAGGGGATGATCCTCTAGGACACCTGGTGTGTTTCCATCGACTTTTCGTAGATTTGTGCTTGTGTTGGTAGGTATCGGGAACATGGCGTTGATCGGGTTGTTTGTTTGGGGTAGCAATGGTGGCTTGAGTCGTGGCGCGTTTTGGTGTGGGTGTTTGGTGATGTGTTGAATGGGGGATCGTGTGGCTGATGGTGACGTGTTGGCGACTGATGGGACGGTTGGTGGCGGGGCGAGTCCGGCGCGTCGTGGGGGTTGGAAGAAGTGGTTGGTCGCGGGGTGTGTTGTCGTGGTGTTGTTGGGTGTGAGTTCTGGGGTTTGGTTGGCGTTTGGGCGTGGATCGGGTGGCGGTGCGGCCGCTGAGTCTGCTCCATCGGAGAAAACTGTTTTGTCTATTGCTAAGTCGTTGAGTAGTGGCGATGCAGATGTTGTCGCGGGTGTGTTGTCGGAACAATTGCGGCCTAACGCGGCTGAGATTGCTGTTGGGGCGTTACCTCCTGGAGCGACTGTTGTTCCTGATGTTGGCTCGATGAAGGTGATCGGTGATGGGCTCGTATCGGTGAAAGTTGATGTGGGTGGTGTTGCGTATTTGGAAGTGCTCCAACGGGTTGACGGCAAGTGGTTGCTGGTCGATACCACCAAATTTGAGGATTGGATGAAATGAATCGCCGGTGGTTGGCAGTAGCGGTTGGTGTTTCGTTGGTCGCGAGTGTTAGCGGTGGTGTAGTGGGGCCGGTTCCCGCTCGTGCTGCGTCGGTTCGAGAGTGCGACGTGACGGGTGAATCGGATCGTTTCCCGGTTGTTTTGATTCATGGGTTTGCGACGAAATCTGAGACAATTGCTCGTGATTGGAAACCGGCGTCGGACGCGATAACGGCTGCCGGTGGTCAACCTGTTTTGTTTGACTGGGCTGGCGAGTCTTGGGACTGGGTGACGAAAAAAGGTGCCGAAAAACGGTTGCGGTCCAGTATCGAATGTTTGGCTGCGAAAGCAGGCGGACCAGTTTTTGTTGTTGCCCATTCAATGGGTGGCTTGTTGTTACGGGCAGCGTTTCAAGACGGGTTAGATACCCGCCTTGTTGCTGGTGCGGTCACAATCGGGACACCCCACGAAGGGATCTCGCAAAAACTTCCCGCGGTTGCGGCGTTTTTGTTGGGAGTAGGCACGGGGGCATGCATCACAGCCACGTTGGTACTACCGGTGGTATCGGCGTTTTGTGCGGGCCCTTTAGGGGGCCAAGTCACCAATCTCTTCTCTGGTGCTGTGGCCGGTATGACCGCCGGGTCAACCGAATTGAGCCAATTGAAACCGTGGCCAGATTCGGTCCCCGCCACTTTTATCGCCGGAGAACTCACATTGTGTTTCACGACGTTTCTGTTGAAGTTCTCGTGCTTAAATTCTGGGTTTGACTCGTTAGTCAAAGTTGATTCCGCGCTTGCGTCGACCACTGTTTCGGCCCCAAACATTTCACGGGTGACTATCAGGTGCGAGACTTCGGTGGGCTATTTCCTTTACGATCTCCGCACCGAATTCGATCATGTGCCCTGCTCCCATGGACCGTTACGACGACAACCCGAAACTCTCACCGCCATCACCACAATGGTAGGCAACGCGATCTGTGTTGGAGCGCAGGAAGGTAACCCCC
>VFJN01000121.1 GCA_009886035.1 Actinomycetota bacterium | reverse complement strand
CTCGGGACCGAACCATCGGGAGCGGGCGAGTCATCTCCACCGGACCCTCGACTGCGGGCGGCACCCCCGAACCGAGCCGGCCGGGGTTCTCCGTGGTTCGTCGATGATCGCGGGCCGAGGGGGAGTTTGTCTTTCCCCGGCGCCCCGGCCGGCGACGTCTCGCAGTGCGCACCCGTCTGCCTCAGATCAGAGCAGGGAGGCCACCACGTCAAGGGTCAGGTCGCGGTTGGCGAAGGGTACGGCCACGAAATCGGTGGCCCCGGCGTCCCTGATCCGTTCGATGCCGGCCACCACGGTGGCCTCATCGCCCACGATGGCCACATTGGCCGGCCCCGCCACCCCTTCCAGATCCAGCATGGCGCGATACGACGGCAGGTACCCGTACATGGCGAAGATCTTGGCGGCGCGTTCTCGTTCGGCATCGGGGTCGTCGGTCACACACACCGGGAGGGCCGCCACGATACGCGGCTCCGGCCGCCCGGCCGCCGCCGCCGCTTCGCGAATCGCCGGTCCCACGTGGGATTCAATGGTCGCCGGTCCCGTCATCCAGGTGATGGTCCCCTCGGTGCGGGTGCCGGCAACTTTCAGCATTTGCCGGCCCAGAGCCGCCACCAGGACCGGAACCGGCGGTGCATCGGGGATAGACAAACTGAGCTTCGCCGTGAGGGTTTCGCCGCTGAAGTCGCTGGCCTCACCCTGGAGAAGAGGGATAAGAATAGACAGATACTCACGCAGGTGGCGCACCGGTTTGTCGAAGGACATACCAAGCATCGAGTCGATCACAATCTGATGAGATAGCCCGATGCCCAGGGTGAAGCGGCCTCCACTGATCTGCTGCAGCGTCAGGGACTGAGCGGCCATCATCATCGGATGCCGGGGGTAGGTAGGCACCACGGCGGTGCCGATCTCGATCGTGGGCACCTCATGGGCCACTACCGCAAGCGCAGTAATGGCATCGAGGCCGAAGATCTGGGGCACCCAGAACGACCCGAAGCCACGAGCGGCGGCGTCGCGGGCGCTCGCCACCAGGCGGTCCACCGACTCGTATTGATCAAAAACCCCGATGCGCATGCAAGTCCCTTCGAGTGGGCACCCCGCGATGACGGTTTCGCGGCTCACGGGAGGTTATCTATTCACCCCGGCGCAACCACTCGGGGAGGAGCGAAATCTGCCACCGGCGGCCGCTGCCGCGTGACGCGACCGCACCGTCCTGCTCTGGCGGCGCGTCAACGCCGCCAGAGCAGGACCACCCAACCTCGTCTGGCTATTCCGCCAGTTTGAACCCGGTGGCGGTCGCCCAGGACTCGTTCACGTGGAGCGTTCCATCGGCCGACGGGGATACGACTACCACCGGGGCGGGAACCCGGTTTCCGGTCTTGGGTTCAAACGCGGCCGGGCCGGTCCATCCGGCCACCGTAACGAGTTCCTGCAGCGCGCTTTCCAGTGCCTTGGCCTCGAAAGTGCCGGCGATTTCTGCGGCCTCCGCCAAGACGTTCACCGAGTCGTAGGCGTAGGGCGTCCAGGTGCCCGGATCTTCCTTAAACTCGGCCTTGAACGCCGCTACCAGAGCGGCCGAGTTTGGGAAGTCGCTCGGGGCGGGAACGCCCACCAGGGGACATTTCCTGGCCGCCTCAGGGCCCGCTTCGGTAACGAAAGCGTCGTCGGTGGCGGAGTAGTCGCCGAGGCACTTCAGCGGAGAGCCGGAGGCAAGGATGTTCTTGGCCAGGACGGCGGCTTCGGGGTAGTAGGTGATGAGGTACACGAGATCCGCACCCTTGGCTTGCGCCTCTTTCACGGCCTCGCTGTAATCAGTCTTGTCTGGTTCCACAGGGATATTCGCCACGACCTCCACACCGGCGGCCCCCAGGGATGCGACCATCGCCGTGTCGGCATCCACGGTGTACTCGGCGGAGGAGTCGTAGATCAGCGCAACTTTCTTAGCGCCCTGCCAGGTGGCGATAGCCGTGGTGGCCACCGGAGCGATCTGGCTTGTCATGGGCTGGAGGGTGAAGCCGAAACCCTGGGTGGCATCAGCCGAGGTGAAGCGAAGAGGAACAATTCCGGCTTCGATGTAGAGGGGCAGGGTCTTGGACCCGACCCCTGAGTTGTACGGGCCTACCACCGCACTCAGGCCCTCTGCGATGGCGGCCTTGGCGGCCACGACCCCCGCCTCGGGGTCGGCTTCGTCGTCGATCGGCACGATCTTCACCTGCTTGCCGGCGATGCCCCCCTTGGCGTTGAGTTCCTTGGCCGCCAGTTCAGCGCCTTTGATCATGTCGGCGCCGACGCCCGCTTGGTCGCCGGTGAGGGGCGCCTCAAGCCCGATCCACACCTCGTCCTCAGGCACCGTTCCCACCTTGAGAGACGAATCAGTGCTCGTCGTGGTGATG
>VFJN01000028.1 GCA_009886035.1 Actinomycetota bacterium | reverse complement strand
GAGCCCAACGGTAGAACCAACCGGGCCGCGGGCGCAATGGTCACCGCCGGTGAGCGGAGGGCTACGGGGCCCGCCAGGAGGTGCTCTGACAGTTCGCGTTGCGAGCCGCACGCACCACCGCCGCCAGCGAGGACGGGTCCGGCCAGGGGTCATCGCGTCGGTCCTCGAGCCGACAGCGCACGTCGGTGAGGACAATCCCGCTCGTCACATCGGGCGCCCACCGACCGGAGCGGGCGTTGTTGGTCACATCCGGGCTTGCCACCGCGACGCCCAGCACACCGGCACTGAGTTGGGCCACCAGCAGGGCCCCGATCCAGCGGCGGGTAAGCAACGGTGAGGAACCCACCCAGAGAGCCAGCGCCGCCACCGCCGGCAGAAGATGGAGGGGCTTGAAGGGAAAACGAAAAAACAGCACTTCGGTCAGTACCCCCATGATCACCGCGAAGCGCACCACCTGCGATGACGGCCACCGCCGCAAACCGTCGAGGAGACCTCGGGCGCCGACGATCAGCACCACACCGGCGACCACCCCGAACACCGCCAAGTTCTTCGTGGCCCACCGACCAAGATGGCCCACGAAACCGGCGGTGGCGAGTTGGTTGGTGACAAAGCCCATCGTGCGATCCGCCTCCAGCCACGGAAGCAGGAAACACATCACCGCCACCACCCCAAACACCACCAGCGTGCAGGCCGTTTCCGCCTTGCGCACCCGCTTCGGTGGGCGAGCGGTGTATTGCGCAACGATCCAGGCCACCACCACGAGCAGCGTGGAGACCCGGCATCCGAGGGCCAGGCCCCACAACACTCCCGCCGCCACCGGCCGAGAACGCTGTGAGGCCACTGCGCCCGACAACCCCAACCCGAGTGCCCAGGTGAAGTCCCCCAGGCTGGTGGCGGCGACCCAGAACCACGGGTTGGTAGCCAGCACCAACATGCCCCCGGTCCCCCAGCGGGCGCCGTCGGCCCGCAGGAGGGCCTGAATACACCACAGGCCCAACAGGGCGAACCCCAAGCTGGCCAGGTTCACGAGGACCGAACCACCGATGCGCTCCAACACCCCCACGCCCGCCTCGTACACCGCCGACCCCGGTCCCCGAGACATCTGGTAGCGGCCGTCCTCCACCAACGAACGACCTGACCGCAGCACATTGGGCACGTCAATGTCGGTACCGAATCCCGCCAGGGCAAAGGGCAGGTAGACGGCACCGCAGATGAACAGCCACGGTCCCGGCCGGTCAAACCGCTCGGTGGTGGCGGGACGAGTGAGGCTGGGGGCGTCGCTCATCGTGGCTCCCCCCCGGGACGCAACTGGCGCTCCCAGCGCCGGACGACACTGGAGGCATCCGGCGGCTCCAACCGGCTGAATCCGGCCGCCGTCAGGAGCGCCCCGGCGGCACCATCGGGCGCCGCATTGGCCCCCACCCGGGTGCAATGCCGCCGACGGGCCAGGGCTTCAACGGCGGCCAACATGTGCGCGCCCACCCCCTGGCCCCGATGCTCGCCCGCCACCGTGAGATCGGCCACCTCGAGTACCCCTCGCCCGCTCCAGCCCCAGGCGGCGCCCACCACCTGTTGCTCCCGGTAGGCCGTGATGGCGAAGGGCAGGCCCTCGCTGGCGGATTCGAAGGACAACAGAGCAGCTGCCTCGGGCTCGGGACGCCCCGAGGTGACCAGGGCCAGCGGCAGGCTCCCCCGGCCGATGGTGTCGGGCTCGACACCCAGGGGTGCATCTCCCAGCGAGCGCCACACCCGGCCGGGAAACTCAGCCAACACGTGCACTCGCGCAACGGTCACCGGCGCGGTGAAGTCCGCCAGTGCCCGCTCGGCGGCGTCGAGTCGATCGAAGGAAAGATCGTTGGCCACGGTCACATGCGGGACAAAGGCATGATCAGCCGACCGCTCGAGAGGGCCGCGTCCGCAACCGGTACGCAACCGCTCCAGCCCCTCCATCATGGTGGGGGCGCCGGTCACCTCGAGGTAGGCCACCGGGTTCACCGGAACAAAGGTGGCCACCGGCCCCAACCGCAGCGACAGCGGGGCCACGTTGGCCGCCGCCTGACGCACCGTGGCAAACACGGCCGGAAGATCCTTCTCCGCCACATTGATCGGGGGTACGAGGGTGATGTGGGGCTCGATACGGCTCAGGGCCTGATCACCCAGCGCCCGCCGCAAGCCGTTCACCCAACTCGACGTCGGTTGCGGTATGAGTAGGACAACCCCGAGCCGCTGGCGAGCCACGGCGAAGGATACCGCCCGTGCTAGCGGCCGGCGCTGACCGACGCGGTGGAGGCCTCGATACGCACGCGGGCTCGCCGCAAGGCGGCATCAGCCTGGACATTCTGCTCCGACCGCAAGGAGTTCTCGGCCCGCTCGGCCGCCGACCGGGCCCGCTCAATGTCGATCATGCTGGCCACTTCGGCCACGTCGGATAGCACCGTGACGCGATCCTTGCTGACCTCCACGAACCCTCCGTGAACGGCGATGATCTCCTCGGTGCCATCCTCTCCGTGCACGCGCACGGTGCCGATGTCGAGGGCACCCACGAAGGGAGTGTGGCCCGTCAGAAAGGCGATCTCACCACCACCGGTGGTGCGCGCAATTACCCGGTCGGCATCGCCGGTCCACAGAATGCGCTCGGGCGACACGACCTCGATGTGGAGGGTCACTTCAGCAGCTCGGCGGCCTTGGCCCGAACGGAGTCGGCACCCCCGACGTTGAGGAACGCCTGCTCCGGGAGATCATCGAGGTCACCGTTGACCAACTGCTCGAAGGAATCCACCGTCTCCTCGACGGGAGTGAATACCCCATCGAGACCGGTGAAGTTCTTGGCCACGAACATCGGCTGCGACAGGAAGCGCTGAATCTTGCGGGCCCGGGCCACGGTGATGCGGTCTTCTTCGGAGAGCTCATCGAGCCCCAGGATGGCGATGATGTCTTGCAGCTCCTTGTACCGCTGGAGGATCTCCTGCACGCGGCGGGCCACGTTGTAGTGACGTTCACCCACGATCTCGGGGGCCAGGATGGTGGAGGTGGACGAGAGCGGGTCCACCGCCGGGTAGATACCCAGAGCGGCGATATCCCGCGACAGCTCGGTGGTGGCATCCAGGTGGGTGAAGGTGGTGAACGGTGCCGGGTCGGTGTAGTCGTCGGCCGGCACGTACACCGCCTGCAGGGACGTAATGGAACGACCCCGGGTGGAGGTGATGCGCTCCTGAAGTTCACCCATCTCGTCGGCCAGGGTGGGCTGGTAGCCCACTGCGGAGGGCATACGACCCAGCAGGGTGGACACCTCGGAACCGGCCTGCACGAAGCGGAACACGTTGTCGACGAACAAGAGCACGTCCTGGTTCTTCACATCGCGGAAATACTCGGCGATCGTGAGGGCAGCCAGAGCCACCCGCAGGCGAACACCCGGCGGCTCGTCCATCTGGCCGAACACCAATGCCGCCTTGTCGAGCACGCGGGTAACACCGTCACCCATGATCGTCTCGCCCATCTCCAGGAACAGGTCGGTTCCCTCGCGGGTGCGCTCACCCACGCCGGCAAACACCGAAACACCGCCGAACTGCGAGGCCACCCGGTTGATCATCTCGGTGATGAGCACCGTCTTGCCCACGCCGGCGCCGCCGAAGAGGCCGATCTTGCCGCCCTGCAGGTAGGGGGTGAGGAGGTCGATCACCTTGATGCCGGTCGGGAACACGATCTTTTGCGGCTCGAGGGTGTCGAAGTCTGGGGCGGGACGGTGGATGTCCCAGCGGTCCTCGATCTTGCTGGCATCGAGTTCCGCCACGTCGAGGGGCTCACCAATCACGTTGACCACGTGCCCCAGCACGGCATCACCCACCGGCATCTGCATACCGTGACCGGTGTTCGTGACGATGGTGCCGCGCACGAGACCATCGGTGGGGCGCAGGCAGATGGCCCGCACCCGGCTATCGCCGATCTGCTGGGCCACTTCGGCCCGCACCGGCAGCGGCTTGCCGTCGATGATGATGTCGAAGGCGAGCAGCGTGTTGATGGCAGGAACGGCGTCGGGTGGGAACTCAACGTCGATCACCGGGCCGGCGATAGCAACGACGCGGCCGTCTTTCAAGAGGGGCTGGTGGTCGGTCACAGTCATGGCGATGTCTCCGGGGATCAGTTTCGGATGAGGGAGGACGGGCCGATGATGGCCACGTCGAGGGCGTTGTCGGCGAGGAGGTCGGAAGAACCGGACTGACCGCCGCGCAGGGCTTCGGCACCACTGACGATCTCCATGATCTCGGTGGTGATGGCATCTTGGCGGGCCCGGTTCATGATGCGGCTGAGTTTGGTGATGAGTTCTTCGGCGTTGTCGGTGGCGGACTTCATGGCCCGCTGCTGGGCGGCGAAGAACGACGCTGAGCCCTCCAGGAGAGCGGCATAGAGACGGGCTTCGGCGTAGCGGGGCAGGAGACGATCGAGGATCTCGCCCGGACTGGGCTCGAACTCGTAGTCCGCCGTGGGGCCTTCGGCCTTCGGGGCGGCATCGAGAAGATCGGTTTCCAGCGGCATGAAGCGCTCGAGTTGCACCCGCTGCACACCCGAGGAGATGAACTGGGTGTAGCAAATCTCCACCGCGTCGTACTCGCCGGCTTCGAACCGCTGCACGACCGCGTCGGCTACGAGGCGAGCATCTTCGTAGGTGGGCTCATCCGAGAAGCCCACGAAGGCGTCATCGATCTCGAACCCACGAAAACGGAAGTAGCCGGTAGCTTTCTTGCCCACCGTGATGAGGCGGGTCTGTCGACCCTCCGCCTTGAGGCGCGCCATCTCGCGCTCCACGGTGCGAATGACGGTGGTGTTATAGCCGCCACAAAGACCACGGTCGCCCGCCACGGCGACAAAGGCCACCGTGGAGATCTCGTCGCGCGGTTGGAGCAGGGCCGAGCCCCCACCGGCTCCGGCCGCCGCCAGGTTCCGAATCACCTCGGTGATCTGCTCGCTGTAGGGGCGCGCCGCGTTGACCCGCTGCTGGGCTTTGAGGATCCGACTGGCGGCGATGAGTTCCATCGCCTTGGTGATCTTTTTGGTCGACTGCACCGACTTGATGCGTCGACGCAGGATCCGCTCAGCACCACCGGCCATGCGCTACTCCGATGCCTCGCCGGACAGCACGGCATCGGCCGCCACCACCGCCGGCACGGTGATCTCCACGACCACCGCAGAACCGTCTGACTTCTGGAACTGATCGGCAAATCCCTGGAGGGCCGCCTCAAAGGCACCGACGTCGGCGATGTCGCCGGTGGTCTTGATGCCATCGAGGATTCCGCCATGACGAGCGTGGAACCACTCAAGAAGCTCCTTCTCGAAGCGGGTCACGTCTTCCACCGGCACCGGATCGAGATAGCCGTTGGTGGCGGCATAAAGCGACACCACCTGCTCCTCCACGGGCATGGGGCTGTTGAGGTTTTGCTTCAGGAGTTCCACGAGGCGATAGCCGCGGTCGAGGGCGCCCTGCGACACCTTGTCGAGTTCGGAGCCAAAGGCGGCGAAAGCCTCCAGTTCACGGAACTGCGAGAGGTCGCCCTTAAGGGTTCCCACCGCCTTTTTCATGGCCTTGATCTGTGCGGCACCCCCCACGCGCGACACCGACTGGCCGGTGTCGAAGGCGGGGCGCACCCCGGACTTGAACAGGTCATCCTGGAGGAAGATCTGCCCATCGGTGATCGAGATCACGTTGGTGGGGATATAGGCGGAGATGTCGCCGGCCTTGGTCTCAATGATCGGAAGCGCAGTGAGCGAGCCGGCGCCGTTGGCGTCGGAAAGCTTGGCGGCCCGTTCCAGCAGGCGACTGTGCAGGTAGAACACATCGCCGGGGTAGGCCTCGCGGCCCGGCGGGCGGCGCAGCAGGAGCGACACCTGGCGGTAGGCCTCCGCCTGCTTCGACAGATCGTCGTACACGATGAGGCCGTGCTCGCCGTTCTCCATCCAGTACTGCCCCATCGCACAACCGGCATAGGGAGCGAGGTATTTGAAGGGGGCGGGGTCGGAGGCACCGGCGAGTACCACCACTGTGTAGTCCATCGCGCCGTACTGCTCGAGGGTGGCCACCGTATTGGCCACGGTGGATTCCTTGAGTCCGATGGCCACGTAGATGCACTTCACACCGAGGCCGCGCTGGTTGATGATCGTGTCGATCGCCACGGTGGTCTTGCCCGTCTTGCGGTCGCCGATGATGAGCTCGCGTTGGCCACGGCCGATCGGGGTCATGGCGTCGATCGCCTTGATGCCCGTTTGGAGCGGCTCGTGCACGGGCTTGCGGCCGATGATGCCCGGGGCCTGAATCTCCATGCGACGGTCGTGAACGTTGGTGAGCGGGCCCTTGCCATCCACGGGGATACCCAGCGCGTCGACCACCCGACCGAGAAGACCGTCGCCCGCCGGTACCGACAGGATCTGTCCGGTGGCCTTTACGGTGGAGCCCTCCCGCACCGCCCCGCCGTCGCCCAGAATCACGGCGCCGATCGATTCCTCGTCGAGGTTGAGGGCCAAGCCCCGGATGCCCCCTTCGAACTCGAGGAGTTCGTTCACACCCACGCCCGGCAGGCCGGAGACGGTGGCGATCCCGTCGCCCACCTCGATGACGCGGCCGACCTGAGCGGCCTCCGTGGAGGGCGAGAAGCCCTCGAGGTTTTTCTTCAACGCAGCGGCGATGTCGGCCGTGTTGATGGTCAGCTCTGCCATCTGGGGTCTCTTCCTTGGTCGTCTTGGTGCGAGTTCAGAACGCGGTCTGGAGTTGTTGGAGGCGGGTCTTGACCGAACCGTCGATCACCGTGTCGCCCACCTGGGCTACGAGACCGCCCAGTACGGACGGGTCGATGATCACCTTCAGCTCCACTTTCTTGCCGGTGGCCGCCTCGAGGGCGACTACCAAACGCTGCTTCTGGTCGTCGGTGAGCTCGATAGCCGAGCGCACCTCGGCGAGTTCCTTGTTGCCCTCCGCCGCGCTGAGCCGTACCAGCTCATCCACGATGGCCGCGAGGTCGCGGGCCCGACCGGTTCCCACCACCATCGACAGCAGGGCAGTGGTGATCGGGTTGGCCCGACCGCCGAGAAGATCCTCCACGATTTGCTGACGCCGGCTTACCGGCAACGCCGCATCGGTGAGGGTGGTGCGGAGTTCGTCGTTGGTCTCCAGTACCCGGGCGAAGCGAAAGAGCTCGTCTTCCACTTCCTCGAGGCTGCCCTCAGAGCGGGCCACTACCAGCAGAGCGCCGGCGTAGGCGTGCGACCGGCCATCGCTCACGATGCGCCAACCGACGCGATGTAGTCCTCGATGAGCTGCGTCTGGGTCGCGGGGTCGAGGTTCTTGTTCACGACGGCCGAAGCGGCCCCTACGGCCAGCGTGGCCAGCTCACCCTTGAGATCGGCAGTGGCTTGCACCTTGGCCGCCTCGATGTCGGTGGCGGCCCGGCTGCGGGTCTCGGCTAGTTCGGTTTGCAAACGAGCGGCGGCGTCCTTCTTGAGCGCCTCCGCCGTTTGGCGGGCTTCGTCGATGATCCGGCCAGCCTCCGACTGGGCATCAGCCATTTGCACGCGGTAGCCCTCGAGCACCGTGGCCGCCTCGGACTTGGCCTGCTCGGCGGCATCGAGGTCGGAGCGAATGCGATCGGAGCGGTCGTTCATGCCCTTCTTGATCGACGGGAAGGCGTACTTCCGCATCAGGATGAACAACACGAGGAACGACAGCGAACCCCACACCAACTCATCGGTGGCGGGGAAGATCGGACTCGGTG
>VFJN01000063.1 GCA_009886035.1 Actinomycetota bacterium | reverse complement strand
TGGGCGTAACCGGTCGGGCTCTCTGGATGAAGTCG
Source organism: Actinomycetota bacterium (assembly GCA_009886035.1). GTDB lineage: Bacteria > Actinomycetota > Acidimicrobiia > Acidimicrobiales > VFJN01 > VFJN01. The sequence continues at coordinate 2,451 of VFJN01000063.1, read as the reverse complement.
TGTCCTGACAAGGACATGGGCAGATCGACGGTGACGAAACAGCCTTCCTGGCGGAGAACATGGGTAACCACACCAACATGCTCGTCCAACCAGGAAGGCCGGGAGTCATGATCGCACACCAAGCCGAGACCGGCAACGCCCCGTCCCTGGCCGCACTCGCCGACCAACTCCTCGGGTTCGTCCGACACGCCGCCGACCAGGGACGCCCGGCCCACGAGGTCGAGCGAGCCATCTGGGACCGGGTTCTCCAACTCGGGCGGGAGGCCTTCGCCCTGTTCCTCCGACTCCACGGGACCGGGGATGTCGGGGATCAACTCACCCTGCCCGACGGCTCGACCGCCGACCGACTCCCGACGACCCACACACGGGGGTACCGGTCGGTGTTCGGGGACTTCACCGTGGCCCGGGCGTGCTACGGCACCCGGGACGGACAGCGGATCGCGTTCGTCCCGCTGGACAACCGCCTCCAGTTGCCCGCGAGCGACTACTCCTACCTGCTCCAGGAGTGGGACGCCGCACTCGGGTCCGAGTCCGCATTCGCCCGGGTTGCGACCACTCTGCGGGACATCCTCGGGGTCAAACAACCCGTCGATTCCCTGGAGCGGAACCACCGCCGGGTGGCCGAGGCCGTCGAGTCGTTCCGGGACGCCCGGCCGGTCCCGGGGCCGGCCGACGAGGGCGAGGTGTTCGTCGTCTCGGCGGACGGCAAGGGGGTGCCGATGCGGCGGGGGCCGGACGACCCGCGGGCGAAGGCCCACCGGGGGAAGGGGGACAAGGCGAACAAGAAGCGGATGGCGATCGTCGGGGCCGTGTACTCGGTCGATCGGCACCCCCGGACGGCGGCCGAGGTGACCGCCGCGTTGTTCCGGGATCCCCGGCCGACTGGGGCTCCGAGGCCGACCCGGCCCGAGCCGGTGGGCAAGCACGTGTGGGGGCGGTTGAGCCGGGCGGCCGACGGGTCGCTGGGGGAGCCGATCGACGCGGTGTTCGGGTGGGTGGCCTCGGAGTTGGGCCGGCGGAACCCGCCCGGGCGGCGTCCGGTGGTGTGCGTGATGGACGGGCAGGAGGCCCTCTGGGAAGGCCGGGTCCGACACGTGCCGGGTGAGGTGGTGGAGGTGCTGGACATCCTCCACGTCACGCCCCGGCTGTGGCAGGCCGCCCACCTGTTCCACAAGGAGGGTAGCCCGGGGGCGACGGCGTTCGTCCGGGACCGGGTGGGGCGAGTCCTGGGCGGGTGCGTGAAGGGCGTGGTGGCTGGGCTGCGGCGGCAGGGAACGCTCCGGGGGCTGACCGGGTCGAAGAAGAAGACGCTCTCGACGATCTGCGGGTACCTGTCGAGGAACGCAGACCGGATGCGGTACGGCGAGTACCTGGGTGAGGGCTACCCGATCGCCAGCGGTGTGATCGAAGGCGCGTGCCGGCACTACGTGAAGGACCGGCTGGAGCGGTCCGGGATGCGGTGGACGAGGGCCGGTGCCCAGGCCATGTTGGACATCCGAAGTGAGTTCCTCAACGGCGACTGGGCGGCGTTCCAAGGCCACCGCATCGAGCGGGAGACACAGCGGATGTACCCGCACCGGCAGGTGTTGAAAGGGATCGAGTGGACAATGATTGCTTGAGCGCTAGACCGGTTGCGCCCAATTGAATAAGGTGCTGCCGTGGCTCGCCGCCGAGCGCCCAGACGTCTTCAATGCTTACCAACAGACGCAGGGCGAAAAGGTCGAGCGGGTTATGGAGGCCAACAAAGGCCGCGGGTACATCGCATCGTTCATCGGGCATGAAGCAGGTAAAGCACTTTTTGTCGGCCTGTACTCGATTGCCGGTTCAAAACCACTTTCACACAAGCAGTTCTGGCAGGTTCCGGCGTATGCCGAGATGAAGGCGTTTGGGATGAAGGGCTGGTACGTCGTGGAAGCGGGCCGCCCGCAGGTACTCTGGTTCGATCTTGTCCCCGCCGACTTTTACTCCCACTGGAAAGGTAAACTCGTCGTGGGATGGCCCGGACCTGAGCGTGCGTGGTGGCGGTGGGCTGACCGTAACGAGTTTACCGTTCTGTCGGTCCTCGAAGACAGCGCCCTCGACGCGGCGATGCCGGCGTGGGACGAGATCGAACTCGCTTGGGAAGAACTGGCCGTGCTTCCGACGCGCTGGAAATCCGCGCTCGCACAGTGGCGGGGAATTTACTACATCTTCGACACTTCCGACGCCAAAGGCTACGTCGGCTCGGCTTACGGAAATGACAACCTTCTTGGCCGATGGCTCAGCTACGCGGCCAGTGGACACGGCGGGAACCAGTTGCTGCGCCGGCGTGATCCACACAATTTCCGCTTCACCATTCTCCAGCGAGTCTCACCGGACATGGAAGCCAGTGACGTGATCCGACTCGAAGGCACCTGGAAGCAACGACTTCACACACGCGCTCCCTTCGGCCTCAACGACAATTGAGCAGGC
>VFJN01000049.1 GCA_009886035.1 Actinomycetota bacterium | reverse complement strand
GGGGATCATCTCGGCGATGGGCATCTATTTCGACTCGGCCGGCCCGTTGGGCCGCGGGCTCAATGCGGCTATTGGCACCACCATTGGCGGGGGACGGGTGCTGGCGCCGATGGCTCTGCTGGTCATCGGCTGCCTCCTCCTGCGGGGTCGGCCGGTGCTCTACGACGAGGACGGAGAGCCCTACGAGGAAGAAGAGGAAACGCTCGCCTCGCGCTCCCACCTCTGGGTCGGCGGGTTGCTGCTGGCGATATCGGGCTGCGGCTTCCTCCATCTGGTGAGCGGGCGTCCCGGCCTCGATGCCCCCACCGACGCTCTGGTCGGAGCGGGAGGTCTGCTCGGGGTGGCGGTGGCTGGTCCGCTGGCGTGGGGCATTGCCCCGTGGGGGGCTGCCCTGGTTCTCACCGCGATGGCCGTGGCGGGTCTCGTGGTGCTCACCCGTGTACCGGTACGCGTCGTGGCTGGTCATACCGCGGCCCGCACGGCCCCGGCCACCGCGGCGTTCCTTGAGGCCGCCAAGCGCATCGGCAGCAATCTTTTCTCTCTCGACACGGTGACCGACGACGAGGCCGACCTGCAGGTTTTCGACCAAGACGCCGACGCGATGGACGAAGACGAAGATGAGGCGGAGGAACCGGTGAAGCGGCGCCGGAAGCCCCAGCCCCGGGCTCCCCAACTCGCCGCCGAGCTGATCGAGCCCGTATCCGGTGAGCAATTGGAGATCGAGCTAGGCCCGGCCGTCAAGGGTTCGCCCTGGAAGTTGCCCGCCCTGTCGCTGCTGCAGCGAGCCGATGCCCACGAGGTGGACAGGGCTGCCGTCGAGGAGGCCGGGCGAGTACTGGAACAGGCCCTCGCCCAGCATGGGGTGGAGACGAAACTGGTAGGGATGGTGGTGGGTCCGTCGGTCACCCGCTACGAACTTGAACTCGGCCCCGGGGTGAAGGTGGCCCGGGTCACCAGCCTGCATAAAGACATCGCCTATGCCATGGCGTCTCCCGACGTACGCATCCTGGCGCCGATCCCGGGGCGCCAGGCGATCGGCGTGGAGGTGCCCAACAGCGACCGACAGATCGTGGCGCTCGGCGACATCCTTGGCTCCGCGGAGGCCAAGCGGGCAAAGCATCCCCTCGAGGTAGCGGTGGGTCGCGACATCAACGGCAAAGCCGTACTGATGAACCTGGCCACCATGCCGCACATCCTCATCGCCGGTGCCACCGGCGCCGGCAAGTCGAGTTGTCTCAATTCGTTGATTACGTCGATCCTCATGCGCTCCACCCCCGAACAGGTGCGCATGATCCTGGTGGATCCCAAGCGGGTGGAGATGGGCCAATACGACCGGCTTCCCCATTTGCTCACCCAGGTGGTGACCAATCCCAAGAAGGCGGCCAATGCGCTGGCCTGGGCCGTGCGCGAGATGGAACGTCGCTACGACCTGCTGGCCGAGGTGGGCTTTCGCGACATCACCGGTTACAACGCCGCCCACGATCGCGGTGACCTGCCCGATGTGGTGCTGCCCTCCGGCGAGGTGGCCCGGGAGTTCCCTCGGCTCCCCTTCATTCTTGTGGTGATCGACGAACTCGCCGATCTCATGATGGTGGCGGCGCGCGACGTAGAGGACTCCATCTGTCGCATCGCCCAGATGGCTCGGGCCGTAGGTATCCACCTGGTGATTGCCACCCAGCGCCCGTCGGTGAACGTGATCACCGGCGTGATCAAGGCCAACGTGCCCGCCCGCTTGGCCTTCGCGGTTTCCAGTGCCATGGACAGTCGCGTGATCCTCGACCAACAGGGTGCGGAGCGACTGATCGGTAAGGGCGACATGCTCCTGTTGGGTCCGGCCTCTTCCGCGCCGTCACGGATACAGGGTGCCTGGGTGAGTGAGGAAGAGGTGCGCAAGGTGGCGGCGGTCTGGAAGCGTCAGGCCCCCGACATCGTGTTCGACAAAGCGGTGCAGGGTCCCGACGATGCGGCCGGTTCGTCAATGGGCAGGAGCACGAGCGGAGGCGACGAGGACGACGATCTGCTTGTGCAGGCCACCGAACTCGTCGTGCGGTCGCAGTTGGGCTCCACCTCGATGTTGCAGCGGAAGCTCAAGGTGGGGTTCGCCCGCGCCGGTCGCCTCATGGACCTGTTGGAGCAGCAGGGCATCGTGGGACCCTCGGAGGGTTCGAAGGCCCGGTCGGTGTTGATGAGCCTCGAGGAGTTCGAGAACGCGATGGAGCAAGGCGACGTCTAATCGGCGTGGGGCCGTGCCTTTCCCGGCCGGGGAGGCGCAGCCGGTGGTGGGCGGCCGCTCCCCGGGCCACCAGGGCGGCGGGGAACCGCGCCGGGGGACCGAAAACCCGTCCCGAGGCGCGGAACGGGGCACGCCCCGGCGGCTGGACTGCTAGCAAGGGGGCATGGATCTCACTGAACTAGCCACCGGCCTCAAGTTTCCCGAAGGTCCCGTAGCGATGGACAACGGGGACGTGATCCTGGTGGAGATCGCTCGCGGCACGCTTACCAGGGTGGGTGCCGACGGCGAGGTCAGCGTGGTGGCCGATCTCGGTGGTGGTCCCAACGGAGCGGCGCTGGGCCCCGACGGCGCCATGTACATCTGCAACAACGGGGGGTGTTTCAGTTGGGTCGACGTGATGGGTTTCACGCTCCCGGGCGCCGTTCCCCCGGAGTGGACCGGGGGGTCGATCCAGCGGGTCGACCTCACCACCGGCGTGGCGTCCACCCTCTACACGGAGTCGTCCTCGGGCCCGTTACGCGCTCCGAACGACTTGGTCTTCGATGGCCACGGTGGTTTCTGGTTCACCGACCACGGCGTTCGTCTCGAACGCTCCACTGATCGCACCGGCATCCATTACGCCAGGGTCGACGGATCCGCCTGCACCGAGATGATCTTTCCCCTCGATGCCCCCAACGGGGTTGGCCTCTCGCCCGACGGCACGCGCCTCTACGCCGCCGAAACCCACACCGGGCGGGTCTATTGGTGGGCGCTGTCGGCCCCGGGCGAGGTGTCGCCGGAGAACCAGGGGAACCCGTACGGCAACGGGGGGCAACTCCTGGCGGGCCTCCCCGGTCTGCAACTGCTCGACAGCCTCGCCGTGGATGGGGAGGGGTGGGTGTGCGTGGGCACCCTGGTCAACGGCGGCATCACCGCTATCTCCCCCGATGGCGCCACCGTCGAGCACGTTCCCCTGCCCGATCAGATGGTGACGAACATCTGCTTCGGCGGTGCGGATCAGCGCACTGCCTACTGCACGCTGTCCAGTACGGGTGCGCTCGTGAGTTTCGACTGGCCCCGAGCGGGCCTGCGCCTGCATCACGCCCAGTAGGAGCCGGGCCGGGGTCCCCCGGTAGCCTGGGGGCATGTCCGGGCGTCGCACCTTTTTCGTGGAGACCCTCGGCTGTCCCAAGAACCAGGTGGACTCCGATAAACTGGTGGGCACTTTGCTGGCCGATGGTCTGTTACCGGCGACGTCGCCCGACGATGCCGATCTGGTCGTGGTGAACACGTGTGCCTTCATCGAGGAGGCCCGTCAAGAGTCGATCGATGTGGTTTTGGCCCTGGCCGATCGCAAGCACGCCGATGCCGAACTGGTGGTAACGGGGTGTATGGCCGAGCGGTACGGCGACGAGTTGGCCGCCGCCCTGCCGGAGGTGGATGCGGTGGCAGGGTTCGGGGTGCCGATCACCCTCGGCCGTAAGCCCGGCGGGAAGCCTCTGCCCGCCTTCGATCTGCTCAACTTGCCCCGGCCGGCCTCGGCGGTTCCGTGGGCCTATGTGAAGGTGGCCGAGGGCTGCGACAAGGCCTGCGGCTTTTGTGCCATCCCAAGCTTCCGTGGCCCCCAGCGATCCCGTTCCGTTGCTCAAATCCTCACCGAGGTAGACGAACTGGTGGCGGGCGGAGGCAAAGAAATCGTGCTGGTGGCGCAGGACCTTGCGAGCTACGGACGTGACCAGGGGGTGGGCACGAAGGACCTCGTGCCGCTCATCGAGTTGGTGAGCCAACGGGCGGAGCGCGTGCGGCTGTTGTACCTCTACCCGTCCGACCTCACCGAGCGACTGGTCGCCGCCATCCTGGCCACCGGCGTGCCGTACTTCGACCTGTCGCTCCAGCATGTGTCGGCTCCACTCCTGCGGCGCATGCGGCGCTGGGGCGATGGCGCCAAGTTCCTCGAGCGCGTGGAGGCCATCCGCGCCCTGGAACCGACCGCCGCGTTTCGGTCCAACTTCATCGTCGGCTATCCCGGCGAGACCGAGGACGACCACGATCAACTGCTGGCGTTCGTGGACGAGGCGCAACTGGACTGGTGTGGCTTCTTTGCCTACTCCCGCGAAAAAGGTACCTACGCCGCCGACCTCGATTCTGCCGTTTCCCCTGCCCTGATGGGCGAACGACTCGCCGAGCTCCGGCACGCGCAGGACACCATCACCGCCACTCGCCGCGACGACCTCATCGGCTCACAGGTAGATGTGCTGGTCGACGCGCCCGGCGTGGCCCGTAGCCATCGTGAAGCCCCCGAGATCGACGGCATCATCACGGTGCCGACGAGCCTGGTGGTGGGCGAAATCAGATCGGTTTGCATCACCGGTGCCGAGGGCCCCGATCTCTACGGTCAGCCGCTGGCGTTGGCGCGGCCGCAATGACCGGGAAGTTCGGGCCCTCGGCCCTCGCTACGCCCGCCAATCTGGTGACGGCCGGTCGACTGATCCTCACGCTGCCGCTGATTGCCATCGTGGCCCACTCGGGCGACTCGTGGGTGGCGTTGGTGCTCTGGATCGCCCTGTGTGTGACCGACGGCATCGACGGGCTGATCGCTCGGCGTCAGGGCACCACCCGTTCCGGTGCCTTCCTCGATCCCTTGGCCGACAAGGTGCTGGTGCTCGGCGTGATGTTTGCCCTGGTGGCTAACGGCACGTTCTGGTGGGTGCCCGTGGCCATCATCACGGCGCGTGAGATAGGTATCCAAGGGCTGCGTTCTTATTGGGGTCGGCGAGGTTTGGCGGTGCCCGCTAGCGGCATGGCCAAGACCAAGACAGTGGTGCAGGAGGTGGCGGTGGGCTTTGGGTTGCTCCCGCTCACCGCGGGTGACTTCCCCTGGGTGGCCAACGGGATTTTGGCGGCGGCGCTGGTACTGACGCTATGGAGCGGCGCGCAATATCTGGCGGAGGGTCGTCGCGCCGTCACCGTGTTGGGTTCTCGCTAGCCCATGCGATGCGAGATCGTGGCCATTGGCACCGAGTTGTTACTCGGGCAGATCATCGACACGAATTCCTCCTGGATGGGGGAGCAGTTGGCCATCGCTGGCATCGAGCACCTGCGTCAAACGAAGGTGGGCGACAACCTCGAGCGCATCGTGGCCTGCATCAACGAGGCGCTCGAACGGGCCGAGGCGGTCATCCTGTGCGGCGGCCTCGGCCCCACCCAGGACGACATCACCCGCGAGGCCATCGCCCAGGTGATGGGCGTGGGGTTGGTGCACCATCCCGAAATCGGCGAGGTCATCCGCGGGCTCTTCGAGTCGCGCGGGCGGGTGATGGCGGAGAACAACCTTCGCCAGGCCGACGTGCCGGAAGGTGCCGTCGTGATCGAGCAGCGCACCGGGACGGCCCCGGGGCTGATCTGCCCGGTGGGCGACAAGGTCATCTACGCCGTCCCCGGGGTGCCTTATGAGATGAAGGAGATGATCGAGCGGGCCGTGCTCCCGGACCTGGTCCGCCGGTCGGGGGCCCCGCAGGTCTTTGTGAGCCGAGTGTTGCGCACGTGGGGGGAGAGCGAGTCGCGGATCTCGGAACTGCTCGACCCGCGAGTGGTGGCTCTCGACCTCGCCGGCAACCCCACTCTTGCGTTCCTGGCCAGTGGCATCGAAGGCATCAAGGTCCGCCTCACGGCCCGCTCGGCCACTCGCGCAGAGGCCGATGCCCTCCTCGATGCCGAGGAGGCCGAGGTGCGCGCCGTGTTGGGGGATCACGTGTTCACCAATGAAGACCTTCCGATGGAAGCCGAGGTGGGCAGGTTGCTGGTGGCCCAGGGCCTCACCCTGGCGGTAGCCGAGTCGCTCACCGGGGGCCTCATGGCCTCGCGGGTGGTGGCGGTACCGGGAGCCAGCGACTGGTTCCGGGGCGGCGTCGTCTCCTACGCCAGCGATGTAAAGACCGACCTGCTCGACGTGCCGGAGGGTCCGGTGGTGTCCGAAGCCGCGGCGCTCGCCATGGCCACGGGCGTGCGGCGGTTGCTGGGGGCCGACATCGGTCTTTCCACTACCGGCGTGGCCGGGCCCACCGAGCAAGATGGTGAGCCACCGGGGGTGGTGTGGATCGGGATCGCCGGCCCCGATGAGGCCGCCGCGATCCGCATTGAACTCCCCGGCGATCGTGATCGTGTGCGCCAGATGGCGGTGATTTCCGCCATGGATCGTCTCCGGCGGCGATTGTTGCGCTGAGCTGATGGCGACCGTCTTGGCTTCCCTTCTCCCGGTGGGCCTGGGCGGTGAAGTAGAACCGGGTCATGACTGAAGTCGATTTCTTCTGGGATCCTGTCTGCCCCTGGGCGTGGCTCACGTCGCGCTGGGTGGTCAATGTCATGGAGGAGCGACCCCTCGAGGTGACTTGGCGGTTTATTTCTTTGCGCATGGTTAATGGTGAACGTGATTACGCAACGGATTTTGCCCCCGGTTACGAACGTCGCCACACCCGGGGCCTCGAGTTGCTGCGGGTGGCGGCGGGCGTGCGGATCGAGTTGGGGGAGGCGGCGGTGCTGCCACTGTTCACCGCCTTCGGGGAGGCGATTCACCATGAGGGGGATGCGGCCCGCTTCGATACCCCGGCAGGGGTGGCGCACATTTTGGAGGCACTGGGGTACCCGGTGGGCCTGGGGGCTACCGCCACCAGTACCGAACACGATGCCCTCATCGCGGGGGAGACACAGGCCGCGCTCGACCGCTGTGGCGGTAACGTTGGCACCCCCGTGCTCACCTTCGGACCCCCCGATGGGCCCAGTTTCTTTGGTCCGATCATCAATGAGGCCCCCCAGGGTCAGGAGGCGTTGGATCTGTGGGACGCCGTGGTGGTCCTCGGCCACAACCCTCACTTCAGTGAACTAAAACGGTCAAGGCGCGGGCGCCCGCAGTTCGACATCTGACCCGGCCATCCCCCTCACCCCCGGCCCGCGGGAGGTCGACCGCGGCGCGCTCTCCCCCCCGCCGATCAGCCACCCTGGCGGGGGTGGCCAGTGCCGAGCAGGGCCGGGGCGCCCGCATCCTTGATCGAACGGCTGTTCGTAACTACACTGGTGTCGTTCGAGCTTGGCAGGGCTGTCACACCCCCTGCGTAGGTTCGACGGCATCCCCCAGATCAAGACGCAAACCCGCACGCAAGAGGAGACGCCAGGTGGAACAGAACAAGGACAAGCAGAAGGCGCTGGAGCTAAGTCTGGCCAGTATCGAAAAGCAGTACGGCAAGGGTGCCGTGATGAAGATGGGTGAGAAGGGCTCGATGGTGATCGGCACGGTGCCCACCGGGGCGTTGGCCCTCGACCTCGCCTTGGGCATCGGTGGCCTACCGCGCGGCCGGGTTACCGAGATCTACGGCCCGGAGTCTTCCGGCAAGTCCACCCTCGCCATGCATGTGGTGGCCGAGGCGCAACGGCTGGGCGGCATCTGTGCCTACGTGGATGCCGAGCACGCCATGGATCCCATTTACGCCCGGGCCATCGGGGTGGATGTGGATGAACTGCTCATCTCCCAGCCCGACACGGGTGAGCAAGCCCTCGAGATCACCGACATGCTCGTGCGTTCCGGGGCCATCGATGTTGTCGTGATCGACTCGGTGGCGGCGCTCACTCCTCGGGCCGAGATCGAAGGCGATATGGGCGATAGCCACATGGGCCTCCAGGCCCGGCTCATGTCCCAGGCCCTCCGCAAGCTCACGGCCAACCTCAACAAGACCGACACGATCCTCATCTTCATCAACCAGCTCCGTGAGAAGATCGGCGTGATGTTCGGCAGTCCTGAGACCACGCCGGGCGGTCGGGCCCTGAAGTTCTACAGTTCGGTCCGGCTGGACATTCGGCGTATCGAGTCCATCAAAGATGGTGTCGAGGTGGTGGGCAACCGCACCCGGGTGAAGGTCGTGAAGAACAAATGCGCCCCGCCGTTCCGTCAGGCCGAGTTCGACATCATGTACGGCAAGGGTGTGAGCCGTGAGGGTGGCGTGCTCGATATCGGAGTGGACAACGACATCGTGAAGAAGTCGGGCGCTTGGTATACGTACGAAGGCGAGCAACTCGGCCAGGGCCGGGAGAACGCCAAGCAGTTCCTCCACGACAACCCGGAGATCATGATCGAGATCTCCGAGCGCATCCGGGTACAGATGGGTATCGGTGTCGATCTCGACGCCGAAGCCGAGGCGGCCGAGGGTGCGGTCCACCCCGACGATCAGCCGATCAGCCTCGACGACTGAGGTCTCGGTCACGGTCGTCGATAACCTGACGGCCGTGACCGAGCCCCGCCGTTTCTTCCTCCGCACCTTCGGGTGTCAGATGAATGAACACGATTCCGAGCGCATCGCCGGCCTACTCCAGGCCGACGGCTTGGTGGAGACCAGCCGAGCCGAGGATGCCGATGTGGTGGTGCTCAACACCTGCTGCATCCGGGAGAACGCCGACAACAAGCTCTACGGCACTCTGGGTCACCTGAAATCGGTGAAGGACCGCAAGCCCGGCATGCAGATCATGGTGGCGGGTTGCCTGGCCCAGAAGGACCGCACCACCGTCACCGACCGTGCCCCCTACGTCGACGTGGTGCTCGGCACCCACAATGTGCACCGAGCCGCCGATCTGTTGCATGAGTCCCGGGCGGCGGGGCAATCGATCGTGGAGATCCTCGAGGAGACCGTCGCCGCTGATCTCGATGCCTTCCCGTCGGCCCTTCCCGTGCGCCGCCAGGTTCCGTGGGCGGGATGGGTCACGATCCAGATTGGCTGCGACAACAGCTGCGCGTTTTGCATCGTCCCATCGGTGCGCGGGAAAGAGATAAGCCGGCCCTTCACCGACATCATCAATGAGGTGCGCACGGCCGCCGCCGAGGGGGTCACCGAGGTCACGCTTCTCGGCCAAAACGTGAATAGCTATGGTCGGGATCTTGCCCTGGCCGAACGACAGTTGGGCGGCGCGGGACGGGTGCGGCCGCAGTTCGACCGACTCCTGCGAGAGATTGGGGCCCTGGAGGGCATTCGCCGGGTGCGTTACACCAGCCCCCACCCCAAGGACCTGAGCCCGGAGACGATCGCCGCCATGGCCGAAACGCCAGCGGTGTGTGAGCACTTGCACCTCCCACTGCAGTCGGGGAGCGATCGGGTGCTGGCGGCCATGCACCGGGGCTACACGGCCGATCGCTATCTCGAACGACTCAGGGCGGCCCGGCAGGCCATGCCGGGTCTGGCGGTCACAACCGATGTGATCGTGGGGTTCCCGGGCGAAACCGACGACGACTTTGAACGCACCCTCGAAGTGGTGGCCGAGGCGGCCTACGACAGTGCCTACACCTTCATCTACAGCCCTCGGCCCGGCACCGAAGCGGCCGAGCGGACCGACTTGTTTGTGGCTGCCGAGGTGGTGGCGGAGCGTTTCGAACGCCTCCATATCGTGGTGGAACGAAGCGGCTTGGCCCGTCACGAGGCCCGCATCGGCCATATCGAGGAAGTGCTGGTGGAGGGACCGTCGCGCAAGGACCCGGCCGTGCTGTCGAGCCGCACCGAGCAGAACAAGCTCCTCCACTTCACCTCTGACCCGATCCGGCCCGGCAGCTACGCCACCGTACGGGTGACCGGCGCCGCTCCCCATCATCTCCGGGGCGAGTTGGTTGAGGTAGTGGCGTCCCCGAGCCACAAAACGCGCCTGCCGTTGCTTCTCGAGTGAGCCCGGAGACCCCCCACGCCGTGTTGGTGGGGGCCACCGCCACGGGAAAGTCGGCGCTGGCCTTGGCCCTGGCGCGCCGTGATCCTTCCTGGGAACTGGTGTCGGTCGATTCGATGCAGGTCTACCGAGGGATGGACATCGGGACGGCCAAACCCACCCTGGCGGAACAGGCCGAGGTGCCCCACCACATGATCGATCGTCTCGATCCGTGGGAGAGCAGTTCGGTGGCGTGGTTTCAGCGAGAGGTGATGGCGATAATCGCCGACATCGCCTCTCGCGGTCGACGGGCCCTGCTCGTGGGGGGCACCGGCCTGTATGTGCAGGCCATCGTGGATGATCTGGATATCCCGGGTCAGTTCCCCGCCGCCCGCGCCACCATCGAGGCCAACCCCGCTACGGCGGCGCTCTTTGCCCAACTCCAGAGGCAGGACCCCCTGGGGGCGTCGCGTATCGATCCGGGGAATCGACGGCGGATCGTCCGGGCGCTCGAGGTGACCGTTGGTAGTGGTCGTCCTTTCTCCAGTTTCGGTCCGGGCATGGAAGCGCACCCGCCGGCGCCCTTCACCATGGTGGGAATCCGGCGAGATCCCGAGACCCTGCGGGTACGGATACGGGAGCGTTACGACGAGCAATTGGCGCAAGGGTTCCTGGCCGAGGTGGCCGGTCTGATGGCGGCGCCGCGTCCGATGTCTCCCACCGCTCGGCAGGCCCTCGGCTATCTGGAGTTGGCTGCTTTCCAGGCGGGTGAGATGAGCCTGTCGGCCGCCGTTGATCAAGCGGTGGCCCGCACCGCCCGGTTCGCCCGTCGGCAACGAGCGTGGTTCGGCCGAGACCCGCGTATTTCCTGGCTCGACGCCACCGGTGAGGCGAACCTGCTCGTAGACGACCTGGCCGCGCACCTAGGCTGCTGAGGGCATGCAACTCACGAAGCACCACGGGCTGGGTAACGACTTTCTGGTCGTGATCGACCTCGCCGCCGCCTACCCGGTGGGGCCGGAAATGGCGATCGCGCTGTGCGACCGGCGCACCGGCATCGGGGCCGATGGGTTGCTGTGGGTCACCGAGGGTCAGGGTGATGCCGACGTGACCATGCGATTACTGAATGCCGACGGTTCATCGGCCGAGATGAGCGGTAACGGCATCCGCTGTTTGGCCCAGGCGGTGTTTCAGGCTGGTCTGGTGGCACCGCCGGTCGTGAAGGTGGCCACCGATGCGGGAGTGCGCACCGTGCGGGTGCTGTCTCAGACCGATCCCAACCGCCACCGAATGAGCGTGGAGATGGGGTTGGCCCAGGTGGGGGAGGAAACCCCCGAGTGGGTGGATGGCCAGGTGCTTCGCGCCGTTCGCGTGGAGCTGGGGAACCCGCACATCGTGCTGCAGTGGGGCGGCACCGAACTACCCGATCGTGATGAGCTGATCACCTTGGGGTCCTCCATCGATCACTCCACGCCCGGCGGAGCCAACGTGGAGATCTTCCGGCCCCGGGCCGACGGGCTCGCCGCCGTGGTGTACGAACGAGGGGTGGGCCCCACGTTGTCGTGCGGTACCGGATCCTGCGCCGTGGCCGCCGCGGCCCAGCAGTGGGGCATCACCGGGGCGCACACCGCCGTACATATGCCCGGTGGTGCGCTGGAGATCACCCTCGGCGAGCCCGTCGTGCTCACCGGCGACACCCGCTCGGTCGCCACCATCGAAACCCCGTGGCCGTGACGAACCCCGAGGACTGCTCGTGTCGCTGATTGACCGCGCCTTTCGGGAGAAGATCGTGCTGGTGGGGGTCACCTTGCCACCGCAACGGGTGGAGGACACCGAAGCGGGTCTCGACGAACTCTCCCAACTCGTGGATACCGCCGGGGCCGATGAGGTGGCTCGCCTCCTGCAGCGCCGGTCGGCTCCCGATCCACCCACCTACATCGGCAAGGGCAAGGTGGAGGAACTCCGGGAGATCGCTCTCGAAACAGACTGCGACACCGTGGTCTTCGACAACGAACTGACGCCCGCCCAGCAGCGGAACCTCGAAAAGCTCCTCGGGCGCACCGCCATCGACCGCACCGCCGTGATTCTCGACATCTTCGCCCAGAACGCGCACAGCCAGGAAGGCAAGGCGCAGGTGGAACTGGCCCTCCTGCGGTATCGACTGCCGCGCATCCGGGGCAAGGGATTGGCGCTGTCCCAACAGGGGGGTGGCGCGTCGGCGGGCGGTGCCCGGATCGGCACGCGCGGCCCGGGGGAGACCCAACTGGAGGTGGATCGGCGTCGGATCCAACGGCGCATCCACAAGCTCGAAGCCGAGTTGCGGGAACTGGATAAGCACCGGGCCACGCAGCGGAAGTCGCAACACCGCAGCCGCACCCAGCGGGTGGCCATCGTGGGCTACACCAACGCGGGTAAGTCCACTCTGTTGAATAAACTCACCGACGCCGGAGTACTGGTGGAGGACCGCCTCTTCGCCACCCTGGATGCCACGACGCGCCGGCTCGACCTCCCCGGGGGAGAGAAGGTGTTGCTCACCGACACCGTGGGTTTCATTCGCAACCTGCCCCATCAGTTGGTGCAGGCCTTCACGTCCACCCTCTCGGTGGCCGCCGATGCCGATCTCCTCGTCCACGTGGTCGATTCCTCGGCGCTGGACATCGACGGCAACATCAGGGCGGTGCGCACCGTCCTGCGCGAGATCGAGGCCGATGAGGTGCCGGTGCTCTACGCCTTCAACAAGGCCGACCGGGCCCCGGCCGATGCCGCTCGCCTCGCGGCGGCCCACGAGGGTGCGGTGGCCTTTAGTGCCACCACCGGCGAGGGCGTGGAAGGTTTGCTCCTCACCATCGCGGCCCGGTTGCGGGCGCTGACCAACGTGGTGGAGTTGCTCATCCCCTACGACCGCGGCGACGTGCTGGCCAAAGTCCACCGGGAAGGGGAGGTGCTGAGCGAAGCCGCCGATGATGACGCGATGCGTCTCCGGGTGCGTTTCGACGATGCCTCCCTCGGTCACTTTTCGGCCTTTTTGGTGCGCCCGTGACCGAGCCGTTTCTGCCCCCGCCGTACCCTTACGACCGGCTCGACGAACTGAAGGGATACGCCGCCCACCACGACGGTGGTCTCGTCGACCTGTCGATCGGCACTCCGGGTGATCCCCCGGCGACCTCGGTGATCGAAGCGCTCGCCCGCTCAGGGGCGGAGCGGGGCTATCCGCCGTCCGTCGGCACGCTGGCTTACCGCACGGCGGCGGCGGGATGGATGGCGCGTCGCCTGGGCGTAGAGGTGGACCCGTCAGGGGTGGCGGCTTGTGTGGGCAGCAAGGAACTGGTGGCGGGTCTGCCCCAGTGGCTGCGTCTCCGTCGCCCCGATCTCGACACGGTCTTGTACCCGGCGATCAGTTATCCCACCTATGCCATGGGGGCCACCCTGGCGGGGTGTCGCGCCGTGCCGTATCGCACCCTGGCCGAGATCGCCCCGGCCGACGCCGATCGAGCACTGTGCCTTTGGGTCAATGGGCCTGCCAACCCCACCGGGGAACTCGTCGATCTGGGGGCGGCGGCGGCGTGGGGTCGCCACCGGAATGTGCCGGTGCTGTCCGACGAGTGCTACATCGAGTTCACCTGGGAAGGACCGCCCCGCACCATCCTCGAGCACGGTGCCGAAGGGGTTTTGGCGGTGCACTCGCTGTCGAAACGGTCGAATCTGGCCGGGGTGCGCGCCGGGTTCTACGTGGGTGACGCCGACCTGGTGCGCTATCTCTCCGAACTTCGCAAACACGCCGGGTTTATGGTGCCCGGCCCGGTGCAGGCGGCAGCGGTGGCGGCCTGGGCCGATGACGTTCATGTGGATGATCAGCGGCGCCGCTACTGGGGCCGGCTCGAACAACTCGCCACCGCCCTCGGGTCCATCGGCATCGAAACGCCCCTGCCCGCCGGGGCGTTCTACCTGTGGAGCCCTGCCCCCGATGGGGATGCCTGGGCCCTGGCGCGTTTCCTCGCCGACCGGGGAGGGGTGGTGGTATCGCCGGGAGAGTTCTATGGTCCCGATGGCGCCCCCTTTATCCGTTCGGCGGTGGTGCAGTCCGATGAGCAGATTGCACGCGTGGTCGAGCGTCTAGGGCATCTCCGCTAGGAGTCGAGACTTTTGGGTCCACCCCGACGCTGGCGTCGGTTTCGGTTGGCGGTCACCACGGTCTCTTTGACCGATGTGGCGGCACGGCGGAACTGTTCCCCCGTCACGATGGGTCGGCTGGCCAAATCTTCATTGGAGACGACCACCGCCTCGATCAAGGCGGCCATGGCCTGCAGTTGTCGGCCGAGGTCATCGAACTCCGTATCGATCCGTTGTTCCAGATGGTTCCAACTGGCCTGGGCTATCGCCATCACGGTTTCGGCATCGAGGGGGGCCTCGCCGGTGGCGGAGGTGCTCGGTGACCCTGCGTCGGCCAGAGCCCGGCGAAGGGCGGCGAGGCGGCCGTCGAGAAGGCGCAGCACCCCCGCGAGGGCCGTATCGGTGTGCTCGGTCAGGCGGTGGGTGACGTTGTCGCCCAGCTGCGGGAGCTGACCGCTGATGGATTGCACCGCACTGGTGAGGTCGTTGACCCGGGCGATGACCGGACCCATGGCCGCCAGGTCCGACGGGCGGGCTCCGAGGGTGGCTACCGCATCGGCGACCCGGGCGAGGTCGTCTCGTTGATGGGCGGCGGTGGCCGCCAGGTCCACCAGTTGGCCGCGCAAGGGGGCTAGGTCGGCGTCGATGTTGAGGGGCAACGTCACCACGTCGGGCACGATCACCTCGGGGAGAGGGCGAGCGGGCCGAGCAACCGGGCTGGCGGCGACGGGGCGCTCCACCAACTCACCCAGCATCGTGGTGAGCGCCGCGGTGCGCTCGCTGAGATGTTGCAGGGTGGCCTGGTGCTCCTGGTGGGCGGCGAGGATATCTTCGAGTCGGTCGGCCAGCCCGAGATTGAGGAGCACACCTTCGACGGCCTCGAGGCGACGGCCCAGTTCCAGCGCGTCCTGACGGCGTTTGGTTTCCGCCTCCGCCAGGCGCCCGAGGAGTTCGCGCTGACCCACGGCAATGGCCGCCACGGAACTCGCCACGGTGTCGAATTGGCGACCGAAGCCCACGAGCGCGGCCTGGGTGGCGCCATCGCCGAGGGAGGTGGGGTCGTTCATTGCGTCAAAATCTAGTGGGTTTTCAGTTGTGGCCATGCAGATCCATGTTGAGTGGGATTGGCCCTCCCGAGCGGGCTCGGGCTTCCACGCTGCCACTGACACTGTTGCGAATGAACAGCAGTCCGGAGCGCCCACTCAACTGGCGGGCCTTCACCACCTGGCCATCGGGAAGGGTGACGCGGGTGCCCGCGGTGATGTAGAGGCCTGCCTCCACGATGCACTCGTCGCCCAGAGAGATGCCGATGCCGCTATTGGCCCCGAGCAGACAGCGTTCACCGATCTGGACCACCTCGGTACCACCCCCGGAGAGGGTGCCCATGATGGAGGCACCGCCGCCGATGTCGGACTGGTCGCCCACCACCACCCCCTGACTGATGCGGCCTTCCACCATGGCCGTGCCCAGGGTTCCGGCGTTGAAGTTCACGTAACCCTCATGCATCACGGTGGTGCCCTCGCCGAGGTGGGCCCCGAGGCGCACCCGGGACGCGTCCGCCACCCGCACCCCGGAGGGAGTTACGTAGTTGGCCATCGGCGGAAACTTGTCGAGGGAATGTATGTACAACGCCGTGCCCGATGCTCGGGCCCGGAGTTGGGCAGCGGGGAGTTCGTCGATCGCCACTGGGCCGAGTTGAGTCCAGGCCACTGTCGGCAGCAGCGCGAAGATGCCGGCGAGGTTGATGCTGTTGGGGCGCACCAGTCGGTGGGAGAGAAGGTGGAGACGGAGGTAGACATCGTGGGTGTCCACCGGCGGATCGGACAGCGCCGCGATGGTGGTGTGCACGGCCACGATCGTCACGTTGCGACCGGCATCGGGGCCGAGGGCGTCACCGGCGGCCTCGCCCAGAGCGGCGACGGCGGCGTCGGCGGTGAGCACCTCGGTGCCGGCGGTGCTGCCGCCTTCGGTGCGCTCAGGCTGCGGGAACCAGGTGTCGAGCACCCCGCCGTGGGGGGTGTGGGTGGCTAGCCCGACGGCGTGGGCGCCACCAGAGGCGAGGTCGGTGTCACTCATCGGGCCCAACCGTACCGGGGGAGGGGTCGTACCCCGTAACCTGGGGGGATGCCCTCTGTCGATTTGCTGGCCCTCACCGCCTCGTTGGTCGACATTCCCTCCGAGAGTCACCACGAGGCAGCCCTCACGGCGTACCTGGAAGCCCGTCTGCGGGCTCTTCCGCACCTCGTGGTCGAGCGGGTGGGGGCCAACCTCGTGGCCCGCACCGAGGGTGGGCACGGGCATCGGGTCATCTTGGCCGGCCACACCGACACGGTGCCGGCTAACGGAAATGCCGTCGCTCGGATCGAGGGCGATGTGCTCTGGGGCCTCGGGGCCTCGGACATGAAGGGGGGCTTGGCGGTGATGTTGGCGCTGGCCGAGGCCATCCCGAATCCCGCAGTGGAGGTGACCTTCGTGTTCTACGCCGGCGAGGAGGTGGCGGCGGTGCACAACGGCCTCGCCCATCTCATGGCGGATCGTCCCGATTTACTGGCGGGGGATGTGGCCATCCTCGGCGAGCCCACCGGCGGTGAAGTGGAGGCTGGGTGCCAGGGCACACTGCGGATGGAGGTCACGGTGCGGGGTGAGCGCGCCCACACCGCACGACCGTGGATGGGCCGTAATGCCATCCACCGCCTGGCTGCCGTGCTCCAGGCGGTGGAGGCCTTCGAGGAGCGGGCCCCGGTGATTCAGGGGTGTGAGTTCCGTGAGGCGCTGCAAGCCGTGTCGGTGACAGGCGGAGTGGCCAGCAACGTGGTCCCCGATTCAGCGGTCGTGGTGATCAACCGGCGGTTCGCCCCCGATCGCAGCCCCGAGCAGGCCGAGGCGGAGGTGCGGGCCCTGCTTGCCCCCGCTCTTGACGACGGCGACGAGGTGCACCTCATCGAGGTGGCGGCGGGGGCTCTGCCCGGTCTGGATCACCCGGTCCTGCGCTCGTTGGTGGAGGACCATCACTTGGCGGTGCAGGCCAAGTTGGGGTGGACCGACGTGGCGCGGTTCGCGGCGGCGGGCATCCCGGCCTGCAACCTCGGTCCGGGTGATGCCGTCCTGGCGCACCGGGCTGACGAGCGGGTCGATCGGGCCTCCCTCGAGCGGTCCTATGCGGTCTTGGCGGCTGTCCTCACTACCCCGTTGGTGGGCTAGACCCGCTTCCTCCGGCTCGCCGGCGGTGGCGGTGTGCCCTCAGGAGTATTGGCGTTTGACCAGCTGGGAGGCCCCGAGGGCGGTGGCGCCGGCGGTGGCGAGCAGGATCACCAGGATGGCCCTTATCTCCGCGGTGGTGAGTGTGTCGGTGCTGGTGGAGGTGGCGACGACCGCCAGGGTCTCCTCCCGGCTCGTCGGGCCTGGGTCAGCCACGCCGGGTACGGCGGGATCTACGGCGGCGGCGAGGTTGATGCGGCCCACGCCGTAGTCGTCATCACGGCCGGGCGCTCCGAGATCGTCGGCGGTGGCCAGGAGGCGGTCGATGGCGGCCTCGGGGGTGAGACCGGTGCTGAGGAGCACGGCGAGGCCGCCCGCCGTGTGGGCGCTGGCCATCGAGGTACCGGCCACGCAGGCGTATCGGTTGGATTCCTTCGGCACCCAGTAGGCGGAGATGATGCCCTGAGGATTACCGTCGGTGGAGCAGTCCGTCGGCCCGGGAGCATCGTCCTCACCACCGGGCGCGGCCACCGCCCAACGGGCTGAGGCGAGGAACGTCGTGCGGTTACGCGAGTAGGACGCGGGGGCGTCGGCGCGGTTGGTGGCGCTCACGATGATCACCGGTTTGGTGGAGAAACTATCCGGGAGTACCGAGTCGTTGCCCGCCGCGAGCACCACGATGACGTCCTTGCTCCAGGCGTAGTCGATGGCCTCGCAGAACGAGCAGCCCATGGCGGATTGCTCGGCCCCGCCCCCGAGCGAGAGGTTGATGATGTCGGCGCCGTGATCGGTGGCCCAGCGAATCCCGGCCGACACGTCCTCCGAGGTGCCGGTGGCGTCACAAGCGGGGGCCGCATCTCCGCACTGGTTGGAGAGGACTCGTACGGCCATCAGCTGGGCGTTGGGGGCCACCCCCGCCATCCCCACGCCGTTGTTGGTGGAGGCCAGGGCGATGCCGGCCACGTGGGTGCCGTGGCCGTGATCGTCCTGCGCTGATCCGGTGCACCGGGTGGAATCCCCCTGGGAGCCCACGCAGTTGGCCTGAGCGGTCAGTTTGCTGCGGAGGTCCTCATGGGTGAGGTCCACTCCCGAATCGATGATGGCGATGGTGATGCCCTCGCCGGTGGCGATGGCCCACCCGTCCGGTGCGTGGATCTGCTCCAAACCCCACTGGAGGCCCTGGGTGAAGATCGGATCATCAACGGTGGGGGATACAGCCTGCGCCGAGGGCCCGGCCCACGCGACCCCCAGGCCAACCGCCAGCAACGAGAGCGCCCAGCGGCGAATGACCGTCATTACCTCCATTGTTAGTCAGGGAGGCCGAGAGCGGTAGTCGGGGGTGGTCAGAGGCGGCGCAGGACGGTGACAACCCGGCCGAACACGGCGACCTCGTCGGCATCGAATTCCATGGGGGAGAGGCGGGCGTTGGCGGGGAGGAGGATCACGTGGCGACCTTTGCGGGTGTAGGTCTTCACGGTGGCTTCGTCGCCGGGGATGCCTGCCACCACGATGTCGCCGTTGTCGGCGGTGGACTGGGCATGACACACGATGTAGTCGCCGTCCACGATGGCCGCGTCCACCATCGAATCGCCGCGCACCCGCAGCATGAACAGGTCGCCTTCGCCGGTGAAATCGGCCGGGAGGGGGAGGGTCTCTTCGATGTTTTCCTGAGCGAGCACATCGGTGCCAGCGGCCACATCGCCCACGAGGGGCACGTGGCGCACCGGACGGCGTTCTACCGGTGCGCCCGAGGTGGCGTCGAAGCGCACTTCGATAGCTCGCGGCTTAGACGGGTCGCGGCGGAGGAAGCCAAGTTTTTGGAGCGTAGAGAGGTGCGCATGAACGGTGGAGGGGGAGGTGAGGCCCACCGCCAGACCGATTTCGCGCACCGAGGGCGGGAAGCCGCGGTCGCGTTGGAACTTCTCGATGACCTCGAGGACCTCGCGTTGGCGCGGGGTGAGGGTGACATCAGCCATGGTGGGAGTCCTTCGGAGGGGTACGGATGTTCGGGATCCTACGACGGGGGGTGGGGGATGGCAAGAACACCCGTTCGTCGAACGGCTGTGCGATGTTGGGGCTTGACGGCGAACGAGTGTTCGGGGGTATGGTACAGGGGAGCGAACGGGTGTTCCCGTCACGCCCGTCCAGTCCTGTCACACCCCCTGAGGAGACTTAGCCCCATGTCCTCCGCCCTTGCCTTCCAACCCTCCGCCTTACCCGATCGTCCGGCGGTGCCTGCTCGTCGGGCCCTTCGGGTGCTCGAGGGCGGCCGTGCGCCGAGGCGCCTTGCCGCCCAGGCCACCTTCCGGCGCCGCCGCGTGGGTGTCGCTTTGGTGTCGCTCGCCATGGTTGTTGCCCTCACTCTCCTGGCCATCACTGCCATGGCCAGGATCGCCGGCGGTATCCCCTCTCCCGCCGCCGGCGAACTCTCGCCCACCCCGGTCGCTGCCATTGGTACGCCCGGGGTGGCTGCTCGCACCGTGGTGGTTCAACCGGGCGACACGCTGTGGTCGATTGCGGCCACGGCGACGGCGCCCAGCGCCGATGTGCGGGCCACCGTCGATCAGATCGTGGCCCGCAACGGTGGCGATCTGATCGTGGTCGGTCAAGAGGTGGAGTTGCCGGTTCCCTGAGGTCTTCACCCCACTAACGTGGAGGTCGTGCGATGCCCCGGGTGTGGTTCCTACGACGACAAGGTGGTGGATTCCCGGCAGGCCGACGATGGTTCGGCCATCCGTCGCCGCCGGGCTTGTGTGCAGTGCGAACATCGCTTCACCACCTTTGAGCGCCTCGAGGAATCGGTGTTGGTGGTGGTGAAGCGTTCCGGCGACCGCCAGCCCTTCGATAGAGAGAAGGTGGCGCTGGGCATCCGCTTGGCCGCCAAGGGGCGGCCCATGGAGGCGGACGGGGGTGAGTCACTCGATGCCTTGATCACGACGATCGAAGATGCCCTGCGACTGGAGGGTGGCCCCGAGATCACCTCGGCGGTGGTGGGCAAGGCGGTGCTGGAACAGTTACGGGAGGCCGACCCGGTGGCGGGGGTCCGCTTCGCCAGCGTCTACCTGGGCTTCGACGACCTCGGCGACTTCGAGCGCGAAGTGACGATGCTGTCCAAACGCACTGAACCCAAACGCCACTAGCGGTCTCAGCGCTGGCGAAGCCACCGGCTCAGAAGAATGCCGTCGCCTTCCAGCAAGCGGTCGAGGTGGTAGCGGTGGTCTACCGAGGGTGCGCCCATCACCGCCCGGGCGGCGTCTCCGCCGACCAACCGGGGGGCGACCGACATGGCCCACTCGTCGATGAGATCCTCCGCCGCCAGGCTCGCGTTGAGAGTGGGCCCGCCTTCCGAGGTGATGACCGCCACGCCGGCCTGGCGCAACTGGGCCAGCGCGGCCGTGAGATCAACCTCGGCCTCGCCGGTCAGCACTACCTCCGCCACCTTGGCCACCTCTGCTAGTCGAGTGGGGTCGGCGGCACCGGGGGCGATGATGAAGGGCCGTTCCTCCGCCTCGGCGAAAAGCGGGGCCGCCAAGTCGAGGGTGAGTGACCGGGTGACCACCGCGAGGCGCGGTGCCGGTGCTTGCCCCCGGTCCTGGCGGGCGCGGCGGGTGGCGGCAGACGGTCGGGGGGGCCCATAGTTCTCGGCTCGGGCGGTTCCGGCACCCACGAGGATCACGTCGGCTATGCCCCGTAGCGCCGAGAACAAGGCGGCATCGGCCGGCCCGCCCAGGCCGCCGGAGCGGCCATCGATGGCGATCGCGCCGTCGAGGGAGGTGATCATGTTCACGAGGAGCCACGGGCGCGTGGGCCACGGTGGGCGGGCATCGGCGGCCACGGTGGGGGCAATGTCTTCGACTTCGCCTGGATGAGGCCACAACCGTCGCATGGAAATGACGCTAGTGGTGGCAGGCTGGTGGCATGCGCAAGACCAATGACGTTCCCATTTCGGGGTTGCCGCCGGACCATCACCACCACACGGAGTCGCATCGTTCACACCGGTCGGGGTGGCTGCGCGCCGCGGTCCTCGGGGCCAACGACGGGGTGGTGTCCACCGCCGCGTTGATCGTGGGCGTGGCGAGCAGTGGGGCCTCCACCGGGGATGTGCGCATTGCCGGCCTCGCCGGGCTGGTGGCCGGGGCGTTGTCCATGGGAACAGGGGAGTACGTCTCGGTGGCCTCCCAGCGCGACATCGAACACGCCGATCTCCGTATGGAAGAACAGGCGTTGCGCGACCACCCGCGAGCCGAGTTGGAGGAACTGGCCGTGATCTGGCGTCAACGGGGGCTGGAGCCTGAACTGGCTTCGGAGGTGGCCCGCCAACTCACCGAGGCGGGTGCTCTGGTGGCTCATGCCCGGGACGAACTCGGCCTCAGCGAGGTCACCACGGCACGGCCGGTTCAGGCCGCCGCCACCTCAGCGGTGGCATTTTCCCTCGGGGCTTCCCTACCCCTTAGTGCCTATGTGCTCGCCCCCGGGGCGGGTCGATCGGCGGTGACCATCGTGGTGGCCTTGGTGGTGCTGGCCGCCTTGGGGGTGTTGGCGGCGGCCCTCGGCGGCGCCCCCCGGCTCAATGCGATGGTGCGAGTGGCGGTGGGGGGGAGCCTGGCCATGGCGGTGACCATGGCGGTGGGCCGACTCACCGACGCCACCTTCGGCTAACTCGGGGCATGATGGCCCCCCCTCGTTCTCCTGGGAGCCCGCTATGAGCATCACCGATCCACCGTTTGCGGTCCGCACCGCCTTCCGCACCTGTCCGCTCTGCGAGGCGAGTTGCGGTTTGGAGATCACGCTCAAACGCACCGCCGCCGGCCACGAGGAGGTCACCCGTATCCGGGGCGACCGGGAGGATGTGTTCAGCCAGGGCTACATCTGTCCCAAGGGCTCCACCCTCAAGCAGCTCCACGAAGACCCTGACCGTGTGCGCACGCCGCTGATCAAGCGTGACGGGGTGTTCGTGGAGGCAACGTGGACGGAAGCCTTCGCAGAGATCGAACGGTTGCTGTTGCCCATCCTCGAGTGCGATGGCCGCGATGCCTGCGCCGTCTACGTGGGAAACCCCAACGCCCACAACCTGGCGGGCTTGCTCTACAACAAGGCCGTGCTCCGGGCTCTCGGGTCCACCAACATCTTCTCCGCATCCACCGTCGATCAGCGGCCGAAGGAGATCTCGGCGGCCCTCATGTTCGGCGGTGCCCTCAACGTGCCGGTGCCCGATGTGGACCGCACCGATCACCTCCTCATGCTGGGGGCCAACCCCTATGCGTCCAATGGCAGCCTGGCCACTGCGCCGGACTGGCCCGGACGGATCGAACGGCTCACCGGGCGCGGCGGGAAGCTCGTGGTGGTGGATCCGCGGCGTTCCCGCACGGCGGAGGCGGCCTCGGAGTGGGTGGCGATCCGTCCTGGTGCCGACGGCTATCTGTTGATGGCAATGGTGCAGGTGCTCTTCGCCGACGGCATGGTGGACCTCGGACCGCTGGCGGAGCTGGTGACGGGCCTCGACGAGGTGGAGGCCCTCAGTGCCCCCTTCACACCGGAGGTGGTGGCGGGCGTCACTGGTTTGGATGCCCGCACGATCCGACGGATGGCCCACGAGCTCGCCGCCGCCCCGACGGCGTGCGTCTACGGGCGGATCGGCACCACCACCGTCGAGTTCGGGACGTTGACGTCCTGGCTCGTGGATGTGCTGAACGTGCTCACCGGAAACCTCGACCGGGTGGGCGGGGCCATGTTCACCACGGCGGCGGCCGGGGCCTCCAACACCCGCGGGAAGCGGCGATTCGGTCGCGAGATCCGGCTGCATCGTCGCACGAGCCGGGTGCGCGGCCTGCCGGAGACGATGGGCGAGCTCCCGGCCGTGGCGTTGGCCGAGGAGATCGACACGCCCGGTCCGGGCCAGGTGAAGGCGCTGCTGACCGTGGCCGGGAACCCGGTGCTCTCCACCCCCAACTCTGCCCGGCTCGATGCGGCCCTCGGCGGGTTGGAGGCGATGGTGTCCGTGGACATCTACGTGAACGAGACCACCCGCCACGCCGATGTCATCCTGCCGTCGCCCTCGGCGCTCCAAAAGGGGCACTACGACGTCGCCCTGCTGCAGCTCGCGTTGCGGGATACGGCGAACTACAGCGAGCCGGTGCTGCCGCTCGAACACGGTGAGATCAGCGAGTGGGAGGTGCTGGCCCGCCTGGCGCTCGTGCTCCAGGGGGCGGGGCCCGAGGCCGATCCCGCCGTGGTGGATGACCTCATGATCGGCTCGATGGTGCAGGGGAGCGTGGCCGACGAGACGAGTGCGATCTTCGGGCGTGAGCCCGAGGAAATCCTCGCCGAGCTCGCACCCCGCACCGGCCCGGAGCGCATCGTGGACTTCCTCCTGCGCACCGGCCCCTACGGGGAGGGCTTCGGTGCCGACCCCGACGGGGTTTCGCTCGAGGTCCTGCTCGCCCACCCGCACGGCATCGATTACGGCGCCCTGAAGCCTCGTCTGCCTGATGTGCTGCGCACGCCCGACGGGATGATCGCGTTGGCCCCGGCGATCCTGGTGGCTGATGTCGCTCGGTTGCAGGAGGGTCTGGACGGACGGCGAGACCATCCCTTTGTGCTCGTCGGCCGACGCAACCTGCGCTCGAACAACTCCTGGATGCACAACGTCAAGGTGCTCGTGAAGGGTAAGTCCCAGTGCACGATGCACCTGCACCCCGACGACGCGGCCGCCCTCGGCATCGCTGATGGTGAGTTGGCTCGGGTGCGCTCGCGGGTGGGCGAGGTCACCGTGGCGGTAGAGGTAACCGATGCCATCCGCCCGGGGGTGGTGAGTATCCCTCACGGGTGGGGCCACGACATGGAGGGCGTGCAACTTGGTGTGGCCAACGAGCACGCGGGGGTAAACAGCAACCTGCTCGCCGACGAGACTCTCTTCGATCCGATCTCGGGTAACGCCGTGCTCAACGGCATTCCCGTGGAGGTAGTGGCCGCTCCCGGAGGATGATCAGCGCGGTCGTCCCCAGCCCGAAGGATCATCTGTGGATTGGAAGGGGAAAAATAACCGGGTAATTCACAGGATGTTCCCCTAGCGGTCCACAAGGGGGCTTCTCTAGGGTCGGTTTTCGTGCTGGTGGCCGGGGTGTGACCAATCCGGATTGGTGGCAGTCGGTTTTTTGGTGTGGTGGGTTACACGGCTCCTTGGGCGAGTAATGCCCTCCCTGGGGTCACGCCTCGGCTTCGGCACGATATTTCTCAGATTTGTGGTGAAAATTGTTGACAGACACGTAGTTACAGTGGTGTAGTTCTTCCTACATCTTGTGGCTCGGGGGTGCCGTTTGGTGCAGCAGCCACAAGACCTAGTGGTTGCGGCGTAGCCGTGAACACAGGTATCGGTAAGGGTCCGTTGGGCCCTCGTTTCCCCCTCTCCCACAACTCACTCTCCGTAAGATCGAAGGACACCTATGGCAATGGCACCTGAGCAGGCTGGCATCGGCATCCGCCGGCACTTCACCACCGACGGGGTGCACCCCTACGACGAGCTGGACTGGGAAGAACGTGATGCGCGCATCACGAACTACCGAGATGGCACCGTGGCCTTCGAGCAACTCGGGGTCGAGTTCCCCACGTCGTGGTCGTTGAATGCCACCAACATCGTGGCGCAGAAGTACTTCCGGGGTACCCCGAACACGGCGGAGCGGGAATGGTCGTTGCGGCAGGTGATCGATCGCGTCGCCGACACGATCACGCAGTGGGGTCTCGAGGGTGGCTACTTCGTCGACGAGCACGAAGCGGACACCTTCAACGTCGAACTCAAGCACCTTCTCGTCACCCAGAAGGCTGCCTTCAACTCGCCCGTGTGGTTCAACATCGGTGTCCCGGGGGTGCCGCAGCAGGCGTCGGCCTGCTTCATCCTGGCGGTGGATGACCAGATGGATTCCATCCTCAACTGGTACGTGGAGGAGGGCACGATCTTCAAGGGCGGCTCGGGCTCGGGCATCAACTTGTCCAAGATCCGTTCGTCGGTGGAGTTTCTCAAGGGCGGCGGCACCGCCTCCGGTCCGGTCAGCTTCATGCGGGGCGCCGATGCGTCCGCCGGCACCATCAAGTCCGGTGGCAAGACCCGCCGGGCCGCCAAGATGGTGATCCTCAATGTCAACCACCCCGACGTAGAGGAGTTCGTGTGGGTCAAGGCCCGCGAGGAGAAGAAGATCCGGGTCCTGGAAGAGGCCGGCTTCGACATGAGCCTCGACGGCAAAGACATGGCCTCAGTGCAGTACCAAAACGCCAACAACTCCGTCCGGGTCACCGACGAGTTCATGCAGGCCGTGGTGGACGACACCGATTGGCACCTTCGAGCCGTAACCGATGGTGCCATCGTGCGCACGGTCAAGGCCCGCGACCTGATGCGCCAGATCTCCACGGCCGCCTGGGAGTGTGCCGATCCCGGCATGCAGTTCGACACCACGATCAACCACTGGAACACCGCCGCCAACACCGGGCGCATCAACGGGTCGAACCCCTGCAGCGAATACATGCACCTGGACAACTCCGCCTGCAACCTGGCCAGCCTCAACTTGTTGAAGTTCCTCGATCTCTCCGACGACACCGGCACCGGCACCACTGATACCTTCGACGTAGAGGGGTTCAAGCACGCCGTGGAGGTCATGTTCACCGGCCAGGAGATCCTCGTGGGCCGGGCCGACTACCCCACGCAGTCCATCGGCGACACCTCTCGTGCCTTCCGCCAACTCGGCATCGGTTACGCCAACCTGGGGGCCATGCTGATGGCCCTGGGCCTGCCCTACGACAGCGACGAGGGCCGGGCGTACGCCGGGGCCATCACCTCGCTGATGACCGGCCACTCCTACGCCACCTCGGCCCGCACGGCCTCACGGATGGGGGCCTTCGCCGGCTACGCCGACAACGAGGACCACATGCTGCGCGTGTTGCGTCAGCACCAAGAGGCCGCCGCCCACATCGACGAAGAACTCGTGCCGCCGCACCTGCTCAGCGCCGCCCAGGAGTGCTGGGACGATGCCACCGCATTGGCCCGTGAGGTTGGGGTGCGCAACGCCCAGGCCAGCGTGCTGGCCCCTACCGGCACCATCGGGCTCATGATGGACTGCGACACCACCGGCATCGAGCCCGACCTGGGCCTGTGCAAGGTCAAGAAGTTGGTGGGCGGCGGCACGATGCAGATCGTGAACCAGACCGTCCCCCGTGCCCTCGCCCGCCTCGGCTACACCGCCGCCGAGAACGCCGCGATCATCGCCTACATCGACGAGAACAAGTCGATTCTGGGTGCCCCCCACCTGGCCCCGGAGCATGTGTCGGTGTTCGCCTGCTCGATGGGCGATAACACGATCCACCACTCGGGCCACGTTCGGATGATGGCGGCGGTGCAACCCTTCATCTCGGGGGCCATTTCCAAGACGGTGAATCTCCCCCAGGAAGCCACCATCGACGAGGTGGAGCAACTCCACATCGACGCCTGGAAGCTCGGGGTCAAGGCCATTGCGATCTACCGAGACAACTGCAAGGTCGGTCAACCCCTGTCCACGGCCAAGAAAGAGAGTGCCATCGAGCCTCTCGCCGGGGCCCTCGCCGCTACCGGGGTAGAGCCCGTGGTGGTGGAGAAGATCGTGGAGAAGATCGTGGAGAAGGTCATCAAGGTACCCACCCGGGAAAAGTTGCCCCGGCGGCGCACCTCTCGCACCTTCGATTTCCGGGTGGCGGACTGCAAGGGCTTCGTCACCGTGGGTGAGTTCGACGACGGCCGCCCGGGCGAGATCTTCCTGCGTATCTCCAAGCAGGGCTCCACCCTTGCCGGCATCATGGATGCCTTCGCCATCTCGGTGAGTTACGGCCTGCAGTACGGGGTGCCGCTGCGGGTCTACGTGGAAACCCTCACCAACACCCGATTCGAGCCAGCCGGCATGACCGACGACCCGGATCTACGGATCGCCAGTTCGATCCTCGATTACATCTTCCGGCGGCTCGCGGTGGACTACCTCTCGATCGAGGAGCGCACTGAACTCAACATCCTCACCACCGGCGAGCGCACGCAGCCCACCCTCCCCGGGGTGGAGGAGACGGTCACCGAGACCCGCCAGGGCACGGACATCCCGGCCGATCCGCCCAGCATGGATGCCAACTCGCCGCTGCTGTCGGCTTCCGACGCTCCCAAGGAACTCAGCCTCCTCGAGCGGGCGGGCGTCACCGGTGAAGGGGTGGCCCCGGCCCAACCCAATCCCAACGTACGCCCCGCGGCCGCCCATTCCGATGCCCCGTACTGCATGCAGTGCGGTGTCCAAATGCAGCGAGCCGGTTCCTGTCATGCCTGCCCAAGTTGCGGGAGCACCAGCGGCTGTAGCTGAGACCACGACCCCACGCGACGAGGCCCCGGCAGCGGGCACGGATCTGAACAGATCCGCCGCGCTGCCGAGGCCCGGCCTCATCGGCCAGCATCGGTGAAGGTCGAGGCCATTTGCGAGTCCCGCGGCGGCAGCCGACTGAGCGTGCTGCATACGGTGGGCGGGTCCGCCAGGTACGTCGACACCGACGCCAGCGAGTTACTGAGCGGGCGGAGAGCGCTCCATGGTCTCAGATCCGACATGCATTCTCAGGACCCCCTTTCGGTGCCTGGTGCGACGAGATCCGAGCGGAGTGGGCAACCCCTTCCCCCCGGATTCCTCCAATGAACATCGCGCCCCGAGCGCGATCCGTCAAGGGGAATGACGCGCCGCTCGCCGTCGTCGGATCGAGCCCGTGGGAACAGTGCTGGTGGCTACCGCCACCGGGGTGAGCGATCGCACCAGCGTGGCCCGGATGGGGGAGCGTGGGGGCCGGGACCGAGATCGGGGCGGAGGTATCCTGGCGTGGCCGGCCGCCGGCGCCGGGTGGGACGTCATCCGAGGATCACTAAGGAGCGGTGTCGGCCCGCAGATCAGGGAATACCCGGCCCACCTTGGCCCAGAGGTACTCGCCGTAGGTTCCGGTGATGGCGTGCACATCTTCCCCATCCCAGCGGGCGCGGGCCTGGCGGGGGGTTTCGTGGCCTAGAGGTATGGGCAGCACCTCGGCGTTCCAGGACGGGTCGAAGAAGAAGGGAAAGGAGAGCCGATCGCTCGGGCCGGTGTTGCGCACTCGATGGGGGGTGGAGCGGTACCGGCCGCTGGTCATGCGTTCGAGCATGTCGCCGAGATTGCACACGAAGGTGTCAGGGAGAGGATTGGCATCAATCCAGCCATCGGGGGTGTGCACCTGCAGACCGCCGCCGGTGTCCTGGCCCAGGATGGTGAGCAGGCCGTAGTCGGTGTGCTCCGCTACCCCCCAGCGGGGGTGGGGCCGACCAACCTCGGGGGGATAGCGGAAGATGCGAAAGAGGGTGAGCGGATCGGCCGTGAGGTGATCGTCGAACCAAGGGGCACTGAGGCCCAGGCCCAGCGCCAGCCCCCGCATCAGGGCATGGCCCAAGGCGGTGAGGGCGTGGAGGTAGTCGAGTACCGCGCCGCGCAGGTTCGGCACGTCCGGGGGAAAGCGGTTGGGGCCGTGGAGCGGTGTGCCCGCCTGCACCCGCGGATCCTCGGGGCCCAACTCGGCTCCGAAATAGATGCCCTCCTTTCGGTCGGGCGTGCCGGAGGTGAGCTCGCCCTCGAAGGGGAACCAGCCCCGCCAGGCCCGGCCACCGCTGGCCATCGACACCGCCGCTTTGCTGGCTTCGGGAAGGGCGAAGAAAGCACGGGCCTCGCGGTGGAGGCGGGCTTGCAGGTCGGCTGAGACACCGTGGCCCGACACATAAAAGAACCCGTGTTCCCGGCAGGCCCGGTCGAGGGCCTCGGCCACCGGGGTGGTATCACCACCTCCGGTGACGAGCGCGGTGACATCGATTACCGGGATTTCCTCCATCCCGAAGAGGTTATGGGCCGGCGAACCCCGCGGCGGGGTGGCTAGGCGAAGAGGGTGCGCACGATCACGGCGATGGCGGCGAGGAAGGACAGGCCGAGGATGAGCGGTCGAACGGAGCGATGGTCGAGGCGATGGGCCAACCGGTTCGACAGGGCGTAACCGACGAGCGCGCCCGGCACGAGAACCGCGATGGCGAGCAGGTCAGACTGGTCGAGTCGGCCCAACACGATGAGGGTGGGGATGGCCACCAGGTTCCCGACGGTGAAAAAGCGGGCCAGGGTGGGACGCAAAATGGGGGCTTCGGCCTCGTGGTACGCCAGGGCAATCGGTGGGCCGCCCACCCCCGACACGGTGCCCATGAAGCCCGACAGCAGCCCGACTGCCGCCAGGTTGGCGTGGGTCTTGGCAAGACTCCAGCCGGCGGCACTGAGGGCCACCGCCAGCAGAATCAGGCCGGCGAAGAGCAAGGAGAGTGGTTTCTGGGCGAGCAGTTTCAGGGCGATGCCGGCGGAAATGATGCCCAGGATCTGACCAGCGATAGCGGAGTTGATGGTGCGGTCCACCCGTTGGGGACCCTCCCGGCGCATCACGAGGAGGTTGAGCACGGCGGTGGCCACGATGATGGGCCCGGGCACGAAATTCTCGTGGAGCAACACGAGTATGGGCGCGGCAACGAGATTGGCACCGAAGCCGAGTGAGCCCTGCAGGGCACACGCCCCCGCCATCACCAGCAGAGCGATGACGGCGTCGGCGGGATGCATCGGTGCACCCTAGGAGGACGGTAGGGGCGCGGTCGGATCGAGGGGGTTGGGGGTGACAGGGCGCGGTGGACTAGCGGGAGCGCTCGGGCTGCCATCCGGTGGCGGGGTCGTAACACCGGATCAGTTGGGCGGGCACGCCCGCCAGGACAGCGTGGTCAGGAAAGCGGCCACGTACCACCGCTCCGGCCGCCACCACGGTGTTGCGGCCGAGGTGGGTGCCGGGCAGCACCACGCTGCCCACGCCCAGCCAGGAGCCGTCGCCCACCACGACGGGATCGTTGGCGGGCCATTGCTGGCCAACGGGGATGGTGGGGTCGGTGTAGACGTGGTTTTGGTCGGTGATGTAGCAGCGCGGTCCGGTCATCACGTCGTCGCCGATCACGATCGATCGGTGGGCCACCACATGGCTTGCTCGGCCGATCGAGGTGCGGGCACCGATGCGCAGCACCGGAGTGGTGATCCCATCCGGGAGGGGTAGCCCCGGGGCCATGCCCACCGAAAGACTTACCTGAGCGCCGATCATGCACCCCGGCCCGAGCGCAATGTGCTCCTCCCCGAAGATGTCACCCGGGGGGAACGCCATGAAGGCACCGGTTCCGAACTCGCCATAGCGCTGAGCCACCCGGTCCTGGGGGCCCACCGTGCCGGCCCACACGAGGGCCTGCCATCCCCGGTGGGTCATGGCGGCGGCCACATCACGGGCTCGTGCGTAGAGTGTCACCCCCCCAGGATGGCCGACGATGGCCGTGGCAGGCCAGCGGTAGATTGGCGAGATGAACGAACGACAGCATATTTCCTCGGGGTCGCCCTATGAGCAGACGGTCGGCTACCGCCGCGCGATGAGGGTGGGGGACGGCGTGATGGTGGCCGCTCTCCTCGATCCCCGCTGGAAGGTGGAGATCGAGGTTGAGGCCATCGTCGCGTCGGCATCGCGAGTGCGCTAGAGCCTCATGACATCGCCACTGGATCAGCTGGAGTCCTTGGCCCGTCAAGAGTTGGTGATCACCCCTACCCTGCGCCATCTCGAGGTGTTCACGATGCGCGGGCTGCTCACGGTGTTGTGGCACGGTGACCCCGATGCCCCCGCCGCGGTCATCCTGGGCGGGGGGGCCATGGGGGGGCTGCTAGGGCCGGCCGACGGCCTGTATCACTGGCTCGGCGATGAGTTGGCCTCGGCCGGCAGTGGGATCGGGGTCGTGCGCGTGGGGTGGCGACGTCCGAACGACATGGACCTCTGTACCCTCGATTTGCTGGCGGTGGCCGATCTGGCGGCTCGGGGCGGGGCGCAGCGTTTTGTGACGGGCGGGCACAGTTTCGGCGGGGCGGTCGCCGTGCGGGCAGCCCTGGCGATGGGAGAGTGGGTGAAAGGGGTGGTCACCTTCGCCACCCAGTCGGCGGGCTGCGAACAGGCGGGGGAAATGACGGCTCCTTTGCTTGCCTTCCACGGGGATCGTGATGAGATCCTTCCGCTGGCCGCCAGCGAGGTGGTGGCGGAACTGGTGGGCGGGCCCGCCGAAGTGGTGGTGTGTGAAGGCGCCGGCCACCTGTTGTCCGAGGCGGGGGAGCAACTCCGCACCCACGCCGGGCGGTGGATACGGGAGCGTTTGATCGGGGTCGACTGACGCCCGGGCGCCAAGGGTTGATTGCGGGGGGCTAGGAGGGAGGGTTCTTCCACCGGTTGAAGTAGGTGATCTCCGCCGCCGGGCGGCGCGGGGCGGGCGAGAAAGTGTCGCCGGTGTAATAGGCAACCGGCAGCAGCGCGATCTGGGTGACGGTGGCGGGGATACCCAACAACTCGGCCACCTGTTGTTCGTGGACGAGGTGGAAGGTGGTCCATGCCGATCCGAGGCCGCGGGCGCGCGCTGCCAGTTGGAAGCTCCAGACGCCCGGCGCCACCGATCCGTGATAGCCGGCCACCTCGAAGTTTTGGGCTGTCTCGGGGAGGCGATCGAGCCGGAGAGCGAGGACCATGGTGGGCACCTCCGCGATGTGCTCAACGAGGAACGACGCCGAGTCGATGACCCGTTTCTGACGGTCAGTAGCGGTACTGTCGGCCCCGGCGGCGAGATAGGGCCGACCCACGGCCTGATAGGGCTCGGCGATAGCCGCCTTCAGCTCGGGATCGTCGATCACCAACCAACGGTTGCGCTCCTGGTTGCCGCCCATGGGGGCGTGGCTCGCCACATCGATGCACTCCAAAATCAGTTCGGGGGGAACCGGTCGGGTGAGGTCGAGGCGTTGGCGCACCTGCTTGGTGGTCTTGAGGAGGTGGTCGGCGGCGGAGACGTCGATGTCGGACATCCCCTGAGCCTGTCACCTCAGTCGCCGCTGAGCACTCTCGTGTTGCCGAGCCAACTCGAGTAGAGCGCCGCGTAGGTGCCACCGGCGGCGACTAATTCGGCATGGGTGCCGGTTTCCACCACGCGGCCGTTGTCCACCACCACCACGAGGTCCGCTCGCTCGGCGGAGGACAGACGGTGGGCGATATTCACCACCGTGCGGCCGGTGGTCAACCGTTCGAGCGCTTCGGTCAGGGCTTGTTCGGTCTTCGGGTCCACCGAGGAGGTGGCTTCGTCGAGCACCAGCAGCCCGGGATTTCCGAGTTGCGCCCGGGCGAGGGCCACGAGTTGGCGTTCGCCCACTGACAGGCTGGTGCCCCGTTCGCCTACCGGTGCGTGGAGTCCTCCGGGGACGTCCTCCAGCCAGCCGCCGAGGCCGAGCGACTCGAAGGCGGATCGGATCTCCTCGTCGGTCGTCTCGGGTGCGCCGACCCGCACGTTTTCGGCAATGGTCGTATCGAAGAGAAAGCCATCTTGAGGCACCATGCGCACGGCCGATCGACGCGACTCCGGAGCCACCAGGCGGAGGTCGGTACCCCCGACTCGCAGGGTTCCCATGGTGGGGTCGGCTAGTCGGCACAGGAGTTTGGCGATGGTGGTCTTGCCCGAACCGGTTTCGCCCACCACCGCCACATAGGCCCCCGGCGTGAGGTGAAGGTCGATGCCCCGGAGCACTTCGTCGCCGGTGCGGTAGGAGAACCGAAGGCCCTCGAAGTCCACCGCGAGGGGACCGTCGGGGAGGGTGGCGCCGTTCTCCGGTTCCGTGACATCGATGGGAGTGGCGAGGACCCCAAGGATCTTCCGCCAACCCGCGATGGCGGTCTGGGTTTGGTCAAGGATCTCGCTCAGTTCAGCGATAGGGGCGAGCAGCAGGTTCACCAGGAACACAAAGGCAACGAGTTTTCCCAGGTTGAGCCCCCAGGCGGGGCCGTTGAGGGCGCCCACGGAGATGACCGTGGCCAGGGTCAGGGCTCCGAAGAAGTCCGACAGCGGGAACATGATGGCAAACCATTTCGCCGCCCCCATCTGGGCTTTGTACTGCGTTCGGATGGCCTTATCGAGACGCCGGCGCGTCCGACGCTGCAGCCCGTAGGCCAGCACCAGCGGCGCGCCGGTTACGAGTTCGGACACCTCCGACAGCGTGCCCCCCACGGCGTTGCGCAGTTCGTCGTAGGCCGCCAATTGGCGTCGCTGCAGATACCCCAGGGCGGGGAGGAGCGGCAGAAACACGGCGACCACCACCGCGGTGAGGGGGGGTGAGTAGATGAACATCACGCCGATGGTGGTGATGATGAGCACGGTGTCCACGATCCAGGCGACCGCGCCCCATTCGGTGAACTGGGCCAGGGTTTCGATGTCGCTGGTTACCCGCGCCACCAGGGCGCCGCGCCGCTGTTCTACGTGGTCGGCCAGGGAGAGTTGTTGGATATGGCGGAAGGTACGAACCCGAAGACCGAGCAGGCTCGCCTCCGCTGAGCGGACCAGTCTGAGGAAGGTGGCCCGGCTGATGAAGTAGAGAACGATGATGCCCACCGACGCGCCACCGCAGGCGGCGGCCACAAAGCCGGGGCGGTACCCATTGGCTCCGTACACCCCGCGGTCGAGGATCTGCTGGATGAGAATGGGTACGGCAAGTTTGCCGAGGGCGGTGGCCGCCGCCAGCGCGATGGTGAGGGTCACGCCTTGCCGCAGTTCGGGGGTGATGGCCAACCCCCGCCGGAGCACGGCGATGGCGCCCGCATCCCGCAGTGCTTCCTCTTCGTCGCTGATGATGCTGTGACGGCGTTCCTGGTCGTGGCTACCGGGGGGAGCCGAATCCACGAGCACATCCACAATGGCGTCGAGTTCTTCCAGTGCTCCGAGGTCTTCGTCGGGGTAGCTCATTGCGGGGCCTGTTCGTAGGCCCGCACTAAGGCGGCGTAGGTGGGCTGGGAGAGGAGTTCGCGGTGGGTGCCCTCCGCGGTAATGCGGCCGCCATCGAGCATGAGCACGCGATCAGCCAGGGCGATGGTGGAGATCCGATGGGCCACGATCACCGTGGTGGCGGCGACCGAGTGGCGTAACCCGTCGAGGATGGCCCGCTCTACGGTGGCGTCTACCGCCGACGTGGCATCATCGAGCACGAGGACGCGGGGCTGCCGGAGCAAGGCGCGGGCCAGGGAAAGGCGTTGGCGTTGGCCGCCCGACAGGGTGACACCCCGCTCGCCGAGTTCGTCGTCGAGCCCATGGGGCAGCCGTTCCACGAAGGTGCGGGCTCTGGCGATGTCGAGGGCGGCGAAGATCACGTCGTCATCGATGTCGTCACCCATCGTGAGGTTCTCTCGTACCGTGTCGGAGAAGAGGAAACTCTCCTGGAACACCAAGGCGGTGGCCCGGTGGAACTCGACCGGGTCCGTCTCCAGGATGGGCACGCCGCCGATGAGGACCGATCCGCTATCGGGGTCGATCAGGTGGGCGATGAGGCTGCACAGGGTGCTCTTGCCGGCACCGGTGGCTCCCACCAGAGCCACCACCTCGCCGGGGGCGATGCGGACCGAGACTTCCTTGACCACCGTGTCGGGGCCGTGGGCAAAGCTCACCGCATCGAGCACCACATCCACCGGGCCGTCGGGGAGAGCCACGGTCGTGGTGGGGATTACCCGTTCGGGAGCGGCCAGCACTTCCTGAACCCGTTCGTTGGCCACCACTGCCCGGGGAAGCTCTTCGAGGAGGAAGCCCACGATGCGAAAGGGGAACGCCAAGATGCCGAAAAGCACCATGGCCTGCACAAGTTCCCCGGTGGTGATGGCACCGCTGGCGAGTCGTCCCGCTCCGAGCCAGAGCAGAGCGATCGTCCCGAGGCTGGGCAACGCGTCGAGCCCTGGTTCGAAGCCGGCTCGCAGGCGCCCCACGATGAGTCGCTCCTGACGGAGTTGGTCGGCTTTGTTCTCAAGGCGAGCCACTTCGCGGTTCTCGAGTCCGAGCGTCTTTACTAAGAGGGCGGCCTCGAAGCTTTCATGGGCCACGGCCGATACGTCGCCCACCCGGGCCTGGGTGGCGGCGGCGGGGCCCTCCACCCGCTTGGTATAGGCCTTGTTGATGAGGGCGAGGCCGGGAAACAGGCCGATCGCCACCGCCAACAACACGGGATCCACGAAGGCCAGCAGTGTCATCGACACGGCGATGATGACGAGCACTCCGATGGAGAACGGTAACGGCTGCATGGCGATGGTGGAACGTTCGCAGTCGGCGTCGGCATGGGCGAGTAGTTGGCCGGTGGGGCGATCATCGAACCAACTGAGGGGCACGGCGAGGTAGCGGTCCGTTACCCGCGTGAACCACAGCATCTGCATGCGCCGCTGGGCCATCTGCCCGAAGTAGCGGCGCATGACCACTCCTGCGATTCGCAGGAGTGAGGCAGCCATCACGGCGGCGGCCGCGATGGCGACAGCACGGTGCGACACGCCTCCTTCCTCGAAGGCGGGGATGATTACCTGGTCGGTTATTCGGCCGAGAATCACGGTGCCGCCGACCGCCATGACCGCAAACAATGTGGCCCCCACGATGGAGATCGTGAACGGGCCGGCTTGGGTTCGTACTGACAACCAGAGCAAGGCGCCGCCCCGGCGCATCATTCCTTGCTTCGACTGGGCTTTTGTCACGAGTATCGAACTTATCGGAGTGGCACGAGAATGCTCACATGGGCACCGGTCCTCGCGGTGCCCATCCTCACCCCTTCCAGAGTTGTAGCGGGGTCTGTTGTCGTGAGCCGCCGAAGGGGAGGTCGACCCATGCGCTGTGCTGACCGGCGGAGGTGTAGGCAGCACAGACGAGGTCGAGAACCGAGCGTCCGAAGGCGGCGCCGAGTGATGGTGCTTGGTGCTGTTGGAGGTCGAGGGCGAAGGATTCGATCTGCGGGAGGTAGCCGAATTCTTCGAGTTGGGCCGGTACGCCCTGACCGATCCCGGGCAGCGGCACTTCCACGCCGTTGCGCTCAAGGAGCCGGGTGGGGAGTAATTCCATCCGCACCACCCCATCGGGGGCGGATATCTGGGCATCCCAGAGGGGGGAATCGCCGTGGCGCCAACTGGCGGTGACCCGGGCAAGCAGGCCCGAGTCGAAGTGGATTGTCACCTCGGCATGCTCGTCTACCGGATGGTCTGCTGCGCCGACGAGGGTGGCTCGTATCTCCACCGGTACCGCCGGGGCGGCCAGTGCGAGGGCCACGGCGAGCGGGTGTACGCCGAGGTCGAAGAGCACCCCGCCGCCCCAGCCCTCGGTGAGGAAATCGCCCCAGGAAGGGCGCCCTTGGAGGGCCCGCACCTCCACCAGATCGATGGCCTGCAACTGGTTGGTGTGGCTCAGGGCGAGGCGCACGATGGGGGCGTGGAGCAGGTTTTCCCCATAGGCGATCTGGGCGCCGGACGCCGCCGCCGCCACCAGCACATCGGCGTCGGCGAGGGTGGTGCACAACGGCTTTTCGATGAGCACTCCCGCCCCCCGCTCGATGGCGTGCAGAGCATGGTCGAGGTGCAGGGCCGGTGGAGTGCACACCACCACCCCGTGGGCCTCGGCGGGGAGGTCATCGTAGGTGCAGGGCTCGGCCCCCATCCGTTCGGCCGCCGCCGCCGCGTGGACAGGGTCGCGGGATGCGACCTTGGTGATCTGCAGGCCCGGCACCTGGCGCGCCGCGTAACCGTGGACGGCGGCAATCCACCCGGCCCCGGCGAAGGCGAGATCCACGGTGGTGCCGGGGGCCATTGCCGGTTCAGGTGCCGCGAAGTTTGGCCACGACGGGGGCCATCGCCTCCATCGTGTCGCCTTGGAACACGATGTAGGAGGCATCCCAGCGGTCCCGGCGGGCTTGGAGGGAGGCCACGATCTCGTCCACGGTTCCGATGCACGCATGCGGGTAGGTGTGGAGTTCGGAGACCGGGAGGCCAAAGAGGGGCGCCATGATCTCGGCGGTGCCCTCTCGGTCGTCGGTGACGATGGCGGCGAACTGGAGGAGGTTGATCTCGAGGTCGGCGTAGCGGTCGCCGGCGGCTTCCTTCACCCAGCCGATCTTCTTGTCGGTTTCCTCCGATGCGCCGTTCTGGGCCGCGGCGGCGTCGACGGCGCCGCTGTGGATCGACGGGTTGATTCCCACGATCTGCGCTTCGCGAGCGGCGATAGACAGCACGCGTCGGGCGCCACCCCCGATGATCAGCGGCGGGGGTGTTTGGGTGGGCTTGGGGAAGCCGTCGTAGTCGGTGATGGTGTAGTGCTCGCCGTGAAAGGAAAAGGGGCCGGGGGCAAAGCAGCCTTTGACCACGGCGATGCCTTCATCCAGGCGCGAAACCCGAACCCCGGGGGCGTCGTAGGCCATTCCGGCCTGGTCGTAGTCGCTTTTCATCCATCCGGCCCCGAGGCCCACTTCGAGCCGACCGCCCGAGAGGACGTCCATGGTGGCGAGTTCCTTGGCCAGCACCACGGGGTGCTTGTAGTCGTTGTCGAACACCAAGGCACCGATTCGAAGTTCGGTGGTGGCGTCAGCTGCGGCCATGAGCGCGGGCACCGGGGCTAACTGGTCGCCGAAGTGATCGGGCATGAACACGGTGGAGTAGCCGAGGTCTTCGGCCTTGCGGGCCGCGTCCGCCCATTCGCTCCCCGAGGAGGCGGTGCTGAGTTGAATGCCGAAGCGGAATCGTCGATTGTGGGCCACCGGGACACGATACCGGGGGCCGGAGAAACCCGGGACGGTCCACCGCAGGATCTCTCGTCGTTGATGGCCGCCCGCCATCGCCCGATGGTGACGGGGATGGGGGCGGGGGCACAGGTACGATGGCTTATCCGCCGATGGCCACCCTCACCTTCCCTGTGCGACCTTTCCTCCGCTTCATTCTGATAACTACGCTGGCGGGCCTCGGGCTCGCCTGCGTAGCTGTGGCGCTGCTGCCGGCTGCCAAATACCTGAGTTACGCCTCCTCGTCGGTGGCGAGGGACATCTCGCTGAGCCCCCTGGATCAGCGCTCATACGTCTACGCCTCCGACGGTTCCCTCCTCACCACCTTTCAGGCCGAAGTAGACCGTCAGCCCGTGGCGCTGAGCACCATTCCGGCCGACACGATCACGGCCGTGCTCGCCGTGGAAGATGCCGGGTTCTTCGCCCATGCAGGGGTGAACCTCCGGTCCACCCTTCGGGCCTTCATGCGGGATGTGGACTCGGGAGGGGTTGTGCAGGGCGGTTCGACGATCACCCAGCAGGTGATCAAGTCGGAGTATGGCAACGAGCAGACGATCGGCCGGAAAGCGCGCGAAGCCGTGCTGGCTCGGAGGCTGGAAAAGCTCATGCCGAAGGAGGAGATTCTCGAGCGGTACCTCAACACCGTGTATCTGGGCAACGGTGCCTACGGGTTGCAGGCCGGGGCGGAAACCTACTTTGGCGTCGGTGTTGCCGACCTCGACATCGGGCAGTCGGCGCTCTTGGCGGGGATGATCGCTAATCCCAGCGCTTTCGATCCGATCCGCCATCCCGAGGACGCCAAGGCCCGGCGGTCGGTTGCGCTGGGTCGCCTGGTGGCCGTGGGCCGCTTGACCGACGTCGACCAGATCTATCTGGGGGCCACACCACTGCCGACGGTGATCAACCAGGTCCTTCCGACGACCGAGGGTTACTTCGCCGAAAAGGTCAAGCAGCAGTTGTTGGATGACCCGCAACTCGGCGCCACCCCCGCCGAGCGGGAGTACCAGGTATTTCGAGGCGGGTTGAAGATCTACACCACTTTGGAGCCGCGGGCGCAGTTGCTGGCCTTGACCGCCCGCAACGAGGTGTTGGAGGCGGTGGCCCCGGCCGGCACGCCGGTGGGAGTGGTGCCGATCGCCCCCAATCCGGAAACCGGGGTCCCGCGTAACGCCACGGCGGCGGTGGTATCGGTGGAGCCGGGTACGGGGGCGGTGCGGGCGCTGGTGGGTGGTGCGGGTTTTGATCAGGACAAGTTTGATGTGGCCACCCAGGGGCTGCGCTCGGGTGGCTCAACGTTCAAGATCTTTGTGCTCATGGCCCTTCTCGAGCACGGCTACAGCCCCAACGACAGTGTGAATGGCAGCGGCGCCTGCACGTTCAAGGACATTCCCGGGATGGTTCCCAACCCCTACAAGGTGGAGAACTTCGGCAACAGCGGGGGTGGGAGCGGCACGATCACCTCGCAAACCCTGCGGTCGTCGAACTGTGCCTTCGTCCGACTGGGGCAGATCGTGGGGATCGACAACGTGGTTGAGCAGGCCCGCCGGATGGGCATCACCACCCCCTTGGAGGGCTTCGTCTCCACACCGCTGGGCACCGAGGGGGTGCACCCGATTGAGATGGCGGCGGCGGTGGCGGCCATCGCGGCCGATGGGATGTACAACGCACCGTACTTTGTGGATCGGGTAGAGGATCCGGCGGGCAAGGTGGTGCTGGCCCACGCGCCCAATCCTCGGCGGGCCTCCTCCGCCCAGACGGCCCGTTTGGCGGCTGATGTGCTCGAAAAAAATGTGCAGGGCGGCACCGGCACGAAAGCGCGCATCTCGGGCCAGCACGCGGCGGGGAAAACCGGGACCGCTCAAAATGCTGGCAACGGCTGGTTTGTGGGGTTCACCCCGTACATGGCTACCGCGGTGTGGATCGGCTCACCGGCGGACAACTTCGAGGTGCGCATCGGGGGGACTGGTATCACCGGGGGTTCGTACCCGGCTGAGATCTGGGGTCGCTACATGCGGGCGTGGCACGAAGGTCTCCCGGAGAAAGATTTTGTCGACGCCGCCCCGTTCACGCGATCGAGCCGCTATCTGCGGGTGGATAGCCAGTTCGACGCCAGTGGCGGGGGCTACAGCACCGGTGTGTCCCGGCCGCCTGCTCGCCCCGGTCTGCCCACGATCCCCACCGATCCGGCTACCTCTCCTCCTTCGAGCACCATCCCTCCCGACGACCCCGACACGCCTCCCACGAGCGATCCGCTTCCCCCCGAACAGATTGAGTAGCGCCATGTGTGAGGATGGCGGGTGATGAACGAGCCGCACCGATGAGTCGCTGGGACATTCTCTTGTCGGTGCAGGAGCACGACACCCAGATCGATCAGGCGGTGCACCGGCGAATTGCCCTGCCGGCCCGGGGTGAACTCGACAAGGTGATGGTGACGTTGGGGACCATCGAGCGCGAGGCGGCGGAGGTGGAGGGGCGCCGCCATGACCTGGGCCGAGATCAGCAGCGCCTCGAGGATGGAATCGCCACGCTGGTCGACAAGGCCGCCCAGCACGACAAGGCGCTCTACAGCGGATCGGTCACCAATCCCCGTGAGTTGCAGGCGATGCAGGAGGAGATCGCGGCGCTCCAACGGCGGATCAGTCAACTGGAAGACCAGGAACTCGAACTCATGGAGCAGATCGAGCCGCTGGACGCCGATCTGGTTCGTCTCGCCGATGCGCAGGTGGCCGGTGATGAGGCGGCGGAGTTGTTGCGGGCCACCATCGCTGAGGCCGAGGTGAGCATCGACCGCGAGCTGGGGCAGCTTCGCTCGGAGAGGGCTGAACTATCCGGCGGTGTGGATGCGGAGTTGATCACGGAATACGAGACGCTGCGCACCCAAGGTGGCGGCATCGGGATCGCCCGACTGGTGGGGAGGTCATGCGGCGGTTGTCACCTCGGGCTCTCGGCGGTCGAGGTGGATCGCCTGAAGAAACTTGCCCCTGATGAAACGGCCCACTGCGAGGAGTGCGGTCGCCTCCTGGCGCGCTGACGTGCTGTTCTGGTTCGTCGGCCCGTCGATTCTCATTGTGTGGGCGGTCTTTGGGAGCCCGTCGGTGGACTATCGGTTGGTGGCCCTCGGCAGCATCGTGCCCCTCGCCGACGTTCCTCTGGGGGGGCCGCGCCTGGCTCATAGCCTGAGTGGGGCGGCCATCGTGCTGGTGGTGGTCATGCTGGGCGCGAGGGGCCAGCGGCGGCGACAGCGGCGCTGGCTGGGTCTGCCGATTGGGATGCTGCTTCATCTGGTGCTCGACGGGGCCTGGGCCGACACGCAGGCGTTCTGGTGGCCGTTCTTCGGCGGCGCGTGGTCGACCGCTTCCCTGGCGGAGGGGGGCCGGGGGTTGGCTCTGAACGGGATGTTTGAATTGGTGGGGTTGGCGGCCTGTGCCTGGGGGTACCACCGGTTCCGTCTGGAGGAACCGGCGCGCCGGCGGGTGTTTCTGCGCTCCGGTCAGGTTGGCCGAGACATCGTTCCACCGTGGTGAAGGACCCATGCTGATCATCCTTCGTCACGGTCGCACCGAGGCCAACGCGTCGGGGCTTTTGCAGGGGCGCCGGATCGATCCGGGCCTCGATGCCCTGGGGCAACGCCAGGCTGCGGCCCTGGCGGTGGCGCTTCCCGGTGTGGCCCGGGTGGTGGCGAGCCCTC
The DNA here is from genome assembly GCA_009886035.1 of Actinomycetota bacterium. Classification (GTDB taxonomy): domain Bacteria; phylum Actinomycetota; class Acidimicrobiia; order Acidimicrobiales; family VFJN01; genus VFJN01. Next base: position 4,734 of record VFJN01000049.1, on the reverse strand, counting down.
TCCGACGGGCGCAGGAGACGGCGGCGGTCTTTGGCCTTCCGGTGGAGATCGATGAGCGCTGGATCGAGTTGGATTACGGCACGCTCGATGGCACCCCACTCGCCGAGGTTCCCCCGGCCGTATGGGCCACCTGGCAGGCCGACATCAACTTTCGTCCCGGGGGAGGGGAATCCCTGGCCCAACTAGGGGTACGGGTGCGAGCGGCGGCGGAAGATCTCGCGGCGTCGGCGGCGGGCTCGGATGTGGTGGTGGTCACCCACGTATCGCCCATCAAGGCGGCCATGGCCTGGGCGTTGGGGGTGGGCGACGATGTGGCGTGGCGATCGTTCGTGGCTCCGGCCTCCATTACGAGGGTGGCCACCTCGCCCCGAGTGTCGCTCCAGGGGTTCAACGATACGGCCCATTTGGAAGGTCGCTGATCAGCGCAGGGGCCCACCCGCCTAGGCAAAGGGGGGACGGGGCGCACGAGGCCGGTCTCAACGGCGGCCGGTCCCTCCACCCCCAAATTAGGCCGAACGACTCTGGCGGCTGGGTGCGTCATCGGCAACCCTCAGGGCACGTCGTTTCTGCTTCTTCCTCGCTCTCCTCATAAGCGAGGGAGAAGCAGAGCGGCCTCTTGGTGGCGCTACGAATTTGTGAATCTTGGGGTCACCTACCACCCGTCCTCCCGAGGGCTCGCGCTGACCGTCGACGGTTTGGCGCCGTGCTGAGGACGTCCGCCAACGCTGGTCATCATCCGCATCCGAGCGCGGCGGATTCAGTCTGCTGAGCGTTCGGCGGCCAGCCGGGCGTAAGCGGTGGCGACGGGACGGGCCCGGCGGCTGGCGTCGAAGAGGCCGACCTCGGTGATCTCGCCGACCGGTCGGGTCAACATGGTGTGCCAGTCGTACTGGTCGCCCCGGCTGTACCAGCACAGGCCGTGCACGGGGAGGCCGTTGGCGCGCAGGCGGTCGAGCGCGGCCACGAGTTTGTCGAGCCAGACCGGACCGTCGGCGACATCGAGTCCGAGGTTGGAGGTCTCGGCCACCCAGAACGGGCGTCGATAGCGCGCATACCAGGCGGTGGCTTCTCGTTCGTAGGCCGCGATGCGTTCGTCGATGGTGAGCGGGTCGGCCCGGTGGCCGTGGACCGTGACGCTCACGGGGTAGAAGTCATGCCCGGCCACGACCCGTTCGGTGGGACCGGCGAGGCTGGCGATGCGCCCGAGGATCGTCGGGTCGACGAGATCCACGTCGGCGACCTCGGGCCGCGGGGTTACGCCAAAGTGCAGGTCCCACACGAGCTGTTGGAGGGCCCGTGCCTGTTCGGCGGCGGGCTCGTCGTCGGGGGTCACCGCGATGTGGCAGCCAAAGCCTTCGGCGCCGATCCACCATGCGGGCCGATCGGCGTTGATCCGGGCGAGTGCCTCGAGGTTGGCCAGGGTCACATGGGCCAGGGCGGTCATGTAGTCGGCTCGCGAGGTCCGCCGGTCGTTCCAGGCCCCGAGGAACCCGGATGACATCGCGGTGATCATCGGCTCGTTCACCGGCGTGAAAAACAGTGGGTCGGGATAGCGAGCGACGAAGGCATCGACGTAGCGGCCAAAGCCTTCTACCCAGGCCGAGTCGCAGAACCCCTGGTAGTGGTCGGGGAGCCCGAAGTGGCAGAGATCGATCACGGGCACCAACCCATGGCGGGAGCACGACTCAAGGGCGTGATCCCAAAGCGTCCAGTCGTAGCGGCCGGGTTCAGGTTCGGTGAGGCGCCAGGGCATGCCGTAGCGCCAGATCTTCACCCCGAGGTCGCGTACCGCCGCCAGGTCATTGTCTTGATGATCGAAATGGCCGCTCGCCGCGAACTCGTCCACGCGTACGACCGCGCCATCGTGCAGGACGGTCGGATCCGAGCCCTCCTCGCCACAGGCGATCGCGAAGTCGGGGAACAAGGTCATGGTCATCTTTCGAAGGCGGTAGGAAGAACACGGGGGGCGACGAGCCGACCCTGGTTGACCTTAGGATCTGCCGGAGGGCTCGGGACACCTGAGTGGGTAGTTGGCGGAGCTTCCTGTGCCTCGGCGTATCCCAGGGCGAGGTGCTCAAGGCGTTTTCCCTCGTCAGGCTGGTGGTGACGGTGAGTCGGCTTGTAGGCGGGGTTCTGTCCCTGGACCCTTACGGGTATCCAGTTCGGTGACCATCCATCTATGCGGCCTACCTGAGGGTCCCCCTTGCGAGGGGCGGACGGGCAGCCCTGCCCTCTGTTTGGCCTTGCTCCTGGTGGGGGTTGCCAAGCCAGCCGGATCGCTCCGACTGCTGGTGCGCTTCGCAACGGGCGAAAACCCGTGCAGCGGGCCGCTCAGTGGGTCAGATGGAATGGGTCAGAACAACACCATGATTGGTGATCCGAGGCTCCGATTCGCGGGACAGAACACTGTGGAAGATAACCCAGCGGGGGTACAGAACACTCGTCCGAGAGAGCGACAGGACGAATGATGCGGCGAAGGACGCAATGTCCAGGATCGGATTCGATTGGGTGCCGGGCACCTCACTTTCGGGCACCGGGCACCTCCTTCGGTGTTGCAAGCCGACGCGGCGCCGAAGGTAACAACAGCCTCGGACAAGTTGTCCGGAACGGCTCGCCGCAGGTGTCGCTCCCCATCTCGTAGAGTGGCCGAGACGGCCACGATGTCTGCGTTGGCCAAACGGCGGCGCAGGCGTTAGTTAGGGGGGTGCGGTCGTGGACGCGATGCACTCCTGGCGGCAGTGGACGGCAGTATCCGACGGAACCACAGGAGAAGCGATGACAGCCGACGAGTCAGCACAGTGGATGATCGAGGCCGTATGCGTCGAGGCGGAGCGCCAGGGCCAGCCCCTCGACACGGATGATCGCGAGATGCTCACGGCCAACGTCACGTCGCTGGGACCGGCTGATCGGCCCCTTATGGCGATGCTGAACAACGTCGTCGTTGTGCTTGCCAGAAGTGCGATGGACCGTTCGAAGCGTGCGGGTGCGCCAACGACGAAAGCGCGTCGGGGTCTTTCGATTCCGTCCGACTGGTATCGGCACTACATGGCGACCTACAACGCCAATCACCCGTGGGTCATCTCCGCCATCATGCAGAACGCCATGATGGCCAACCCCCTGGCGGGCGAGCGGAAGCCGTGGAAGTCCAAGTAGTGACTCCTCACTAGAGGGCTACGAGGCGAGGATGCGAGCCTTCTGTTGAGCGAACTCCGCCTCACTGATGAGGCCCTCGTCGCGCAACTTGCCGAGTTCTCGAATCTGGTCAGCCAAGTTCGAAGTCGATTCGGAAGTCGGGGGACCGGGGGCGACGGCTGACCTGGCTGATTGTTCTGCGGCGAGTCGTTTGATTTGCTGCTCGGTGCCGAGGGTGCCCGCGAAGTCCCGGACGGCGATCAGAACGTTTGGCCAAACGAGGACGCCACCCAGCACAACGGTGGTTCCTACCGAGCCGTCGATCGGCACGCACGCCTCTGTCAGGTTTAGGTTGCCGCTGGTCTGATCCTTGGAAGTTGCACCCCACAACGCCTGGTAGGAGAAACGACACGCGTCGATCGCCAGATTGGGGCGGGGAGGAATCTCGATGTTGAGCCAGGTGATCGGGTTGGAGGTCACAACCTCCGCGAGCGTCTGAAACACCATGTCCTTCGGCACCCCGAGAATCGCCTCGACCTCGGGCAGCACGTTGGCACACGCCACGAATGAGCCGTACACGGCCCCGTAGGTGGGTGCGACATCTCTGAAGGTCAACTGCTTGGAGGCTCGCCGACCATCGTTCTTCTTGACGAGTTCCCTGAAGTTCGTACGGGCGATGTCCCAAGCGAAACTCGCTGGTCCCCTAAGTGCCTCAACGAGTTCGGTTGTCACTGATGCACCTCTGTCGCCGGTTCCGTCGGACGGGATCATACTCTGGTACGAGTTGGGGGAGTCGTTCAGCGATGAGGCGGATCGCTGACCCATAGGGGAACGATGCGTTGTTGCCTCCCTTCCGCTTGAACTCCACCAGATGATGGCCGCCCAGATCGAAGTGGCTTGCGGTGAGGTCGACGAGTTCCTGACGACGAAGGCCGCAGAAGCACCCGAGCGCCAGGACCGTCCGTTCGGTGCTGTCGAGGCTCCTATGGCACCACACAGCCCGCCAGAGGGCGTCGTCGATGGCCTTGGGCGCGATGTTGTGGACTTGCTGCGGGATTAGTAGGAGGGCCGGATTGGTCGCCACCAAGCCGCGCTCGGTTAGGTACTTGTAGAAGGAGCGGATGACGGTGATGTCTCGCCGCCGGGTCGCCGGTGCGCCCTCGATCACCTGGCCTCGGGCATGGGCTGGTCGTCGACGTGCCCTCGGCCGCTCGACGAACCGCTCCAACGTTGTCGTCGACACCACCGCCAGCGGGGTATCGCCGATCCACGCCAGGAGTTTGTTCAGTACGTCGGTGTAGACGACGAGGGTGTTGTAGGCCCGATTTCGCTTCTGCTGCCAGGCGAGGAACTCAACGGCGAGTGCCGTATTCCGGTCGGCGGTGGTGGACTTCATGGGGACAAGACTCCTGCTGATCAGCGGATCGTGGAGTTCTGTCCTGCGAAAAGTGGGGCCTGACCAGGACTTTCATCCTGGCCAGACCCCGGTGAGATGAGTCGGCTTGTAGGCGGGGTTCTGTCCCTCGGCTTGCGCCTCAGGGGTGGCCATCCATCTGTGCGGTCTACCTGGGGAGATCGGCCGGACCGGCCCTCCCACGTTTG
>VFJN01000011.1 GCA_009886035.1 Actinomycetota bacterium | reverse complement strand
CTCGCAGCTGTTTTGCGATCGCCACGTCCCGTTGGGCGTGTCCGAGGCCGATGGGTGAGGAGAGGAACAGTGCCCGTCGAGGGCGGCTCGTGGCGCGGGTCCAGCGACGCAGCGGCGGCAGGCTGGGATGCACCCGTTCTACGAACTCGCGCAGCAGGAGGCTGAAGCGCACGGGGTCTCGCACGTCGGTGCGGTGCCCGCCGCCATCGATGAGCACGAGCGAAGCGTTGTCACCGATCGCCTCGGTCAACGCGCGGCCATGCGATTCGGGTGTGAGCAAGTCCTCGGTCCCCTGGATGACCAAGACCGGGCAGACGACGCCGCTGCACATCGCACGGTAGGCATCCATGTCTGTGACTTGGTCACCCATCCATGCATCGAAGAAGACCTGCCCCGTGGACTCCCGACCCCAGCCGACGCCGTCCTCGATCGCCTTCGTCGAGTGCGGTTCGTTGAACGCCGCAGCCATGAAGACATCAAGAAATCGGTCACGGTCACCGCTGACGAACGCGGCGGACACCTCGTCGCCGCTGTCACCGCCAAGCGGCGTGTACGGACCAACGAACACCACCGCTTCGGTGCGGTCAGGGTGATCAGCGGCCAGCTTCAGGGTGCGATGCGTGCCGCCCGACGAGGCCGCCAGCACGGCGCGCTCGGTGTCGGTGGCGTCGAGCACGTCGAGCGCCAGCGCGACATGCGCCTCCGGGCTGTACGCCTCCGGGCCCTCCGGCCGGCCAGCACCGCCGTTGCCAGGACCGTCCCACGTGATGACCCGGAAGTGGCGAGCCAGGTACGGCACCTGCATCTTCCAGATCCTCGAGTGCACGACGCACCACGTCGGCATCAGCATGAGCGTCGGCTGGCCAGTGCCGAACACCTCGTAGGTGACGCGCACTCCATCACGCTCGACCGAACCTGACTCAACCGGCAGGGCTGCTCGCATCGCCGGACCCCCTTTCCTCGTACTGACGGATGACAACCCCGATCCGGCGGAGCGCAGCTCGCACCGGCCACTGCTGACGTTCGAACCCGAGCAGCAACATCGCCTCGCCGCCCATGAAGGCCTGCCCGATCAACGCACCGACCTCCTCCGCCGTGAACGGGCCGAGCGCCCCGTGGCGGGCTTCGGCGGCGCGCGCGATGTCGATGAGCAGCTCGACCCAACCCGACAGGACGTCTCGGACCTTGGCCCCGACCACCGGATTCGACCAGCCCACCGCGATCATCTCCTGGAGCACACCGACATACCCCGAGTCCAGGTCGTCCTCCAGGAAGTCGCAGGCCTGCTCGTAGCGCACCCACAGGGGCGCGTCTTGCTCGTACATCTGCCTCTGTCGTGCGAGGCGGCGACGGTTCTCCTCCTCGAGCAGCTCCAGGATCAGCTGCTGCTTGGAGCCGAAGTGATAGTGCAGCTGACTGAGGGGCACGCCGGCCGACTCGGCCACCTTGCGCGTCGAGAGTCCTGCGAACCCGTCGCCCAAGAGCCGCTCCCGCGCCGCCGCGAGGATGGTGGCGCGGGTTGCCTTCGACCCTTGATCGTGGATCACCTCAGCCACATCGAGCTCCTCACTGTTCGGTCGGTCGACCGGATTAGTCATCACCATGACCCAGTACGGCTTGACAGTCAAGCGTTATCAATGTAGAGATACTGCTATTAAATCGGTCGATCGACCGAAACTGAGAAAAAGGAGCAAGCCATGAAAACGCTGACTCCCGGCGCCGTGCCGGTCAAAATCAAGGACGACAACGTCGAGGTGCGTCTCACCGAGGTCGGGGAGATGACGGTTTCGTTCATCCGCCTGGCCAAGGGCACCGACTTGGGTCCCGCCCTCGTCGGGCTCCCCGGCGACCTCTGCCAGTGCCCGCACTGGGGGTACATGCTCGAAGGCCGGCTGCTCATGCGCACGGCGGAGGGCGACTCGACCTACGAAGCCGGCCAGGCTTTCTACTGGGCACCGGGCCACGCCCCGTCCGCCCTGGAGGACTGCGCCTACGTCGACTTCTCGCCGACGAAGGAGTTCGACCCCGTCATCCGCCACATCCAGGGCCTCTGACAAACCCTCGGCTCGACTGATGTGCCCGGGAGAGCGCCGAGGCTCGAGCGCGTGGGCACCGGCTCGACGGTGCTCACGCCGTCGGCAACTAGTAGTTGCGAGCGCAAGGGCAGAAGAGGGGGTCCCAAGACGCGAAAAGACCCCAGCTGAGCTGGGGTCTTCCAGTGG
>VFJN01000031.1 GCA_009886035.1 Actinomycetota bacterium | reverse complement strand
CTGGATGCCATCAGCAAGCTCATCATCCCGAATGACCGGGGCGGCGCGGTGGACTACTCCAAGCTCACGGCCATTGCGATGGCGGCGATTGACCCGACGCTCGCGCAGAGCGTGCTGCAAGACCAGCAGGGGGCGGCGGGCAAGGTCTTCGAGCAGGTCAACAAGGATGTCGCTATGATGGCGCTAGGAAACCAATTCCAGCCCGTGGAGAACGACCCTACTGCGCCGATGAAGATGCAGTTCCTCCAGACCATCGTGCAGCAGAACCCCAAATACGTGCAAGCCCTGCAAGGGGGCGACGAGCGATTCAAAGATTTGCTGGAGAGCTACGCCAAGAACCTGAAGATGAGCCTCGACCAGCAGGCGAACGTGATGATCGGGAAGACGGGAGTGAAGCCCGTCGGTGGTTGAGAGTTGAAGGTTGAGAGTTGAGAGAAAGGCAACAGCATGACGGACGAGCAACAGATTCAGGCGCGGCGGGAGGCCATCATGGCGTGGCAGGCGCAGCCGGAGGGCAGCCCGGTGGTGCGGTCCATCGAGTTCCTGCTGGACGAGCTTACGGAGGGCGTGTCGCAAGATTTGGACGACCCCACCACGCCGGCGGAGACCAACTCGCGCCTCACGGGGCGGCTCGCGGGCATCCGCGCCGTGCGGCACACGCTGCGGGAGTGGCGCAAGGTGGAGCTGGGGAAAGTTGAGAGCGGGGGAGTTGAGGGTTGAGCGAGGTCAAACCTATGAGCACCGAGGAATTCAAGCTGATGCCGCTCTTCATGAAGCGTCGCCATGTGCTGGCCGTGACGGGCTGGACGGAGCGGCATTTCTACAAGCTGGTCGCGGCCGGCCAGCTCAAGCCGGTCAAGCTCTCAATGGTTTCCTGCCACCAGTATTTCAAGCGCGAGGACTTGGAGAGGATGCTGATTGGAAGTTGAGAGTGGTGCAGTTGAGAGTTGAGAGGAGAGCAGAGTTCACGCGATTCGGCCCTCAAAACGCCTCAAAACGCCTCAAAACGCCGGACTGACCCTTGGGTCATTTCCGGCGTTGTGCTTTCTGGGGGGTGTTCAGCCAGTCATGCGTTGCTGGCGGGACCTCGGGACTCCAGCGCAGTGCGGTGTGGTGGTGGACGACCCGCCTAGTGGTCGGTGCGATATGCCTAACCAGAGCAAGCCGGACAACGCGACCCCGGCACACGGTAGTGGCGCGGATGCAGAATCGGGAAATGTGGTAAGCGTGGCCAACTTGGCAGCCTTCATGGGTGTCGAGACCGCGCCAACCGAAACCAGCAGCGATTCAACAACCGCTGCGGCTGAAGTTGACATTGTTCCTTCTCACGAAGACACGGATTCCGAGGCGGCTGAGGTTGAGAGTGGCGAGGTCGCCGCTCCCGAAACCGAAGAGCCTGCGGAAGAGAATGGCGAAAGCGAAGCGAGCGAGCCGGAAGAGGAGGTGGTCGAGGGACTGCCTCGCCGGGTGCGCAAGCGGATTGACACGCTGACGGCGCGCAACAAGGCGCTGGAGGCGAAGCTGGCCGAGTCTGAGGCGAAGCAGTCGCAGACCAAGGCCGAGTTGCAAAGCCAAGGCCAGAGCGCCCCGGTGGTGTTGCCCAACCAAAACCCGTTGCACCAGGTCATTGACCTGCGGCAGTTGGAGGCGATGGAGCAGCAGGCCGACAGCGCGCTGGACGTGGTGGACAACTTGCTCATGGACTTGGAGGACAACCCCGAGTCAGTCGAGCGTCAACTGCAAGCGCGCAAGGTGGAACTCAAAGGCTCGGACGGCCAGCCCGATTACAGCGTGAGCCGCATGAAGCGGCATCTGCTGGAGATCAGGCGGGACGCCACCACGGTGATCCGCAGTGCGCCCAAGCAACGGCAGGCGCTCCAAGAGGAGCATCAGGCCGGAGCAGCAGCAGCAGCAGATTTCCCTTGGCTCGGCAACGCCGAATCAGAAGAGCGCAAGCACTACGACCAAGTGGTCCAAGGCCCCCGCGCCCGACTGATCCGCTCGCTGGGGCCGGACCATCAATACCTCGCGGCAGTATTTGCCGAGGGTTTGAAGGTCCTGCACGCGCGGAAGGGTGCCAAGGCCAAGGCGGTGGAGGTGGAGCGCAAAGCGCCCCCGCTCCCGCCCCGCAGCCCCGGCAAGCCCGCCGCCCGAGCGCAGCCCCAGCCGGGGAGCGCCGCCCGCAGCCGTGTGTTCGAGAGTGGGAACGTGGACGACCTCGCCGCTGCACTACCGGCCAACATTTAGTTGGCCTGAAAGCACAACAAAGTTATGGCAGGAACACTGATCAATGCGGTGACGACCAAGAAGGAAGATTATTCTGACCTTCTGGCCAT